>NZ_JAVRCD010000016.1:0-37456 GCF_034530895.1 Nostoc sp. DedQUE08 | reverse complement strand
AAAAGGTGCAACGGCGAGGATAAAAGGTGCAACGGCGAGGATAAAAGGTGCAACGGCGAGGATAAAAGGTGCAACGTTGAGGATAAAAGGTGCAACGTTGAGGATAAAAGGTGCAACGTTGAGGATAAAAGGCTCAACGTCGAGGTTAAAAGGCTCAAAGGCTCAAGTTACGGGCGATACCTTCAGCCCACCTGCGATTCAAATCGCAGGCTAACAGCATAAGTCAGTTAAAACTGACTCAAATTAACTAAAATTTAGTCCGTTTGAACGGACTTAGGCTATTAGCCTCGGAATTGATTCTGAGGCGGGATAGCAACGAAGCGAAGAATTTGGCTTTGCCAGTACCCCTACTTTGTTTTTTCGGTTGTCGGGCGTACTAAAGTTTTAACTAAACCCGTAATCGCCACAATCACAGAAGCAATTCCCCCAATCGACAATGAAGTTAAAATTGCCGCCGCGAGAATAATTTCAGTAGGGCTATATCCATCTCGCATCCAGATAGATGGATTCTCTACGGATGTTGGCGAGGCGGGGATTAATTGGGAAGTTTGGGTGGCTTGAGTAGTATTGACTGGATTTGTTAAAGCAGTTTTCATGGCTGAACCTCTTCTAAATGTTTCTATGCAAATCTTATGTCTGCCCAAAGAAGAGGAAATTCCCTAGAAATCGAGACAAAGTAGAACAAAAGTAGAAATTAAGTAGAATCGAAAAGAAATCTCACAAGCTGTCTATGGAATGGGCTGATTTTCTAGCCAAAGAAGCTGCTACTCATAGCTTATCCCCAGAGCAAACGGCAGCTTTTGTAGAACGGTTGAAGACTGAAAACTCAGGTAAGAGTGAGGTGAAACTTGCCAGCGAATTAAACATTGGTGCGGCTGCTTTCAAAAAGCGAATGGCTGAGGTGTATGATAAATTCGCCAAGAGTTATCCTGAATTAGCCACTTCTAACAGTCGGGGTAAGCTAGAAAAGTTACGGGCTTACCTGACAAAGAAATATAATGGCGGGCAAGATGCCCAGCCCACAATTAAAGAAATTCATCACAATATTCCGCCTGCTGTTCCATTTGAAAAATTTGTGGGACGTGAGGCGGAATTAGAAGAACTGCACTCCTCATTACAAAAATCTCGGCAAGTTGCAATTGTAGCTGTAGCCGGTATGGGTGGAGTCGGGAAAACTGAACTCGCTACCCAATACGCCAAACAGCATTTGCAGAATTATCAAGGTGGGGTTTGCTGGTTATCAGCACAGGGAATTGATGTCGGAATTCAAATTCTCAGATTTGCTGAATTAAAATTTAAACTCATTGCACCGGATGACTGGGAATTAGCAGATAGGCTGAGATACTGCTGGCAGAATTGGCAACAAGGTGAAGTGCTGCTGGTGTTTGATGATGTCACCGATTACAAAAAACAGGTTCAGCCTTATCTACCACCAGAATCATCCCGGTTTAAAGTATTGCTGACAACGCGCTTGGGGTTTGATAGAACTTTGCCGCAATTACCTTTGGGTGTTCTCAAACCATTGGCGGCGATGAAATTATTAAAATCGTTGGTTGACAGAGAACGACTGAAAAGTGAACCTTGGGTTGCGAGAAAAATTTGTAAATTCTTGGGATATTTGCCTTTGGCGTTAGAGTTAGTGGGGCGATATCTGGATACAATGCTAGATTTGTCTCTAGAAAAACTGCTGAAGCGGCTAGAGAAAAAGCGACTGGAACACGAAGCAATAGCCGAGGCTAACTCATTGATGCGTTATGAATACGGCGTTGCTGAAGCTTTTGCATTGAGTTGGGAACAGTTGGATGAGAATGCACAAAGCTTAGGCTGTTGGCTGAGTTTGTATGCTTTGGCTGATATTCCTTTTTCTGTTGAGACGATAGAAGATGACGATAAACAAGAACTTTGGGAGAAAGCCATAGCTGAGTTGCGGAAACTGCATTTAATACAATGGCAAAGTAAAGGAATTTATCGTCTACATCCACTGATTCGGCTATTTTTCCAAATGAAGTTGGATGAGTCAAGTAATGCAATTGAGGTGAAAATTGCTTTTGTAGCGCAGATGGTAGAGGTGGCAAAGCAAATTCCTCAACAGCTTAACCGTGAAGATATTTTGAATTTCACTTCACATATCCCCCATCTTGCAGAAGTTGCAACCCACTTATCCGAGTATCTAAGCGATGGGGATTTAATCAGACCGTTTACAGGCTTAGGCTGGTTTTATCAAGGACAAGGACTTTATCAGCAAGCAGAACCTTGGTTGCGGCAGTGTGTAAAAATTGCTGAAAATCGCCTGGGTTCGGAACATCTCGATATTGCTACTAGCCTGAACAATCTAGCAGCACTTCATAAATCTACAGGACGCTACAGCGAAGCCGAACCCCTGTATAAGCAGGCTTTAGAACTGACAAAATGCCTGCTGGGAAACAACCATCCTATTGTCGCCACTAGCTTGAACAATCTGGCAGAACTTTACCGTTATACAGGACGTTACAGCGAAGCCGAACCCCTGTATCTGCAAGCTTTAGAACTGAGACAACGCCTGCTGGGAGACAAACATCCCGATGTCGCCAATAGCTTGAACAATTTAGCATTACTTTATGGTTCTACAAGACGCTACAGCGAAGCCGAACCGTTGTTTCAGCAAGCTTTAGAACTAAAAAAACACCTACTAGGAGACAACCATCCCGATATTGCCATTAACCTGAATAATCTAGCAGCACTTTATAAATCTACAGGACGCTACAGCGAAGCCGAACCGTTGTTTCAGCAAGCTTTAGAACTGAGACAACGCCTGCTGGGAGACAACCATCCCGATGTCGCTAATAGCTTGAACAATCTAGCATCACTTTACTGTTCTACAGGACGCTTTAATGAAGGCGAACCTCTGTATCAGCAAGCTTTGGAACTCTACAAACGCCTACTGGGAGACAATCATCCTGATGTTGCCATTAGCCTGAACAATCTAGCAGGACTTTACTGTTCTACAGGACGCTTCAATGAAGGCGAACCCCTATTTCAGCAAGCTTTAGCAATTTGTGAGCAGACTTTAGGTGTAGGTCATCCCGATACAATTGCGGTTCGGGGAAATTATGCAAGGTTTTTAAGAGAAACATAACCCTAGCGATCGCCCCTTTCCCCCAAAACCACACCAAATTAACGCCACACAACAGTTATAGTTTAAATTTTAGGAGCGATCGCCTTCTACACACCAAATAGTACAGTCAATAATAGTGCGTAGGCGTAGCCCATCGTAGACATTGTATAGCCATTTTGAGTTCAAAGGTGCAACTTTGAGTTTCAAATGCTCAAGTGCGATCGCTTACGAACTGTAACACCACTTAATATTGTCATCAGAAATTTATTTTTATTTAGCTGGAGAGTTAAAAATGAACAACTGGTATTTTAATTTCTAGCATTTCACTTTTTTGTTAAGAAAGATGTGACTAATGCATAGCACCCCAGCATCAAATAGGGAGAATGAGATAATTATTCTAATTTCCTATTGGTTGAGGATCAAATGACTGAGCTATATGATACTATTGGCGGTGTTTACGAGCAGTTTAAAACTGTAGGCACATTGCCGATCGCCGAAAAATTTACACTATTTAAAATTCTTGGTAATTTTCAAGGAAAAACCATTTTAGACTTAGCCTGCGGTACTGGCTTTTATAGCAGATTGTTAAAAGAACAAGGAGCTGCAAAAGTTGTTGGTGTAGACATATCAGAGGAAATGGTAAACGTTGCACGCCAGCAAGAGATGAAAAATCCACTTGGAAATGAATATCAAGTGTTAGATATTGCCAAACTCCACAAAATTGGCAGTTTTGATTTAGTTACTGCGGTTTATCTTCTTAATTATGCAGAAAACAAAGAGTATCTACTACAGATGCTTTCTAATATTCGCAAAAATCTAGCATCAAACGGGCGTTTTGTTGCCATGACGGTTAATCCGAATTTCTCTTGGAAGAAATCAAATTCAACAAAGTATGGACTTACGGTACTCAAACAAGAACCTTTGTCAGAAGGCTTTTATTCTGAAACTGAACTTCACACAAATCCACCATTTATGATTAAATACTTTGGGTGGAGTCAATCTATTTATGAATGGGCTGTAACAGAAGCTGGGTTTAAGAAGTTTTCATGGCATCCTATAGAAATTCCAAAGCAAGCAATAGAACAGTACACAGAAGATTACTGGCAAGATTTTTTAGACAATTGCTTAATCATCGGTCTAAGTTGTGAGAATTAACATGATTTTTCATGGTAACTTCTCATCCTAATACTTTGTCACATCAACTTTAAATAAAATTCAGATTTAGGAGTGGTCAAGTTCAATGTGTCGCTCAACGATGTGCTAGCGAGAATCGAGTCGGGTAGTACCGATGGTGTAAGCCTATAGTTTAGCTACCTTGCTAACTGAATAATCTAGAATCATATTAGCGCTGTCGCGCTCTATATCGGATAGCGCAATCTTAATCTCTTTCTAGAAAGAGAAATATTTCTTTATCAATGGTTTAAATTACGATTATGAACCTTAAAGACATATCCTCAAAATTTCCCCGTCGTCAAGTTCTTAAAACTGCTCTCACTTTTGTGACTGGCTTAACCACGACATCACTATTATCTTTTGCGATCGCCAAATCCACCAAACCAGCACAAGCAATTGTTGTGCAACGACCAAATGAATTTGAACTTGAAGGTAAAGATACTAACATCAAGTATTCAATTATCAATGGAGTTTCACAGCTTGATTACAAAACTCAAACAATTTCTGAGCATTTTAGTGGCGATCAAATTCAGACATTAGCTACTGATATCGGTACGCTACTGACAATAATTATTAGCAAACCACTAAATCCTGATTTGGGAGGAAATATAGTTAAACTGAGCTTACTCTTACCAATTATCAATCTAGCGATCGGAACACGAGAAACTCCTGTCCAAACTGAAGCCATTTTAACGACTCAAAGAACATCAGGATTTATTCGTACTCCCCTATTTGGACAATTACAGTCATATCAAACTCTAGTACTCACTGGAACTGCTAAATACCGCTAGATACGGTCTAACTTCTGAAATTAATTCTTTTGGAAAACCAATTACCAATTATCCCTTAACTTGCAATCCGATTCAGTTAAAAATATTTGTAGGTTGAGTTAAATGTTCGCATCGCTTCAAGTAGAAAACAGTATTTTCAGCATTTTGTAAAAATCCAAAAGAATTTATCCAAGAAATACGAATTGCCGCAGTTAAATGGTATGAATTAGGTGACATTTCACAAGTTAGCCCAGCAGAAATTGCTGGGTTAACTCGTCGTGCTGAATTTATTAATGCCTTATTGCGCTACCAAGTAGATTTTAATGCTATTGCGCCTGTTGTAGCAGCTTGGATTTGAGAAAGGGAGAATCACAAGGATTGAGTTTGGCACCAAAAATTCCCACTGTGCTGCTATTGTTGACGATAGAGCAGCATGGCGTTGTGGTCAAGCTTTAGGTATTAATACTATCGGAACCGGAGGCTTGCTGATATTAGCGAAAAGACGTGGACTAATCCCAAGCAATATCTCCTGGAATTCAAGCTTGGTGTGACGCTGGTTTGAGGTTATCCGATACTTTGGTCAATTTACTCAAGCAACAAACAGGAGAATAGCGATCGCTATCAATTGTAACTTCAAATAGCTTTTGCTTCCTTTTCTCTCTTCCTTCTTGCCCTCTGCGACTCTGCGATTTGATTCTCATATTAAATAACAAAATACGTAGCCACTAAATTTAAATATTTTTATACAAATGGTACTTTTATCCCAAAGATAGAAGATTTCCTAATGGAGACAAAGCTACAATAAAAATAAATTTTACAAGCTGTTTATGCAATGGGCTAATTTTATAGCAAAAGAAGCTGCTACGAATGGCTTATCTCTGGAGCAAATGGCAGCTTTTACAAAATATTTTCAGACAGAAAATTTAGGTAAAACTAAAGCTAAACTTGCCAGCGAATTAAACGTTGATATTGCCGCTTTCACAAAGTGGGTGGGTGAGGTATATAACAAGTTTGCTCAGAATAATCCTGAGTTAGCGACTTTCAACAATCAAGACAAACTAGAAAAGTTACAATCTTACCTGAGCGCAAAATATAATAATAGCGAATTGGCTGTCCTCAAACCATTGGCGGCGATGAAATTATTCAAATCGCTAGTGGTTCGGGAACGACTGCAACAAGAAGCTTGGGTTGCGAGAAGAATTTGTAAATTTTTGGGATATTTACCTTTAGCGTTAGAGTTAGTGGGACGATATTTGAATAAAATGCCAGATTTGTCTCTGGAAACACTGCTAAAGCGGCTAGAGAAGAAACGAGTGGAACACAAAGCAATAGCTAACGCTAACTCATTAATGCCTGATGAATACGGTATAGTTGAAGCTTTTGAATTGAGTTGGGAACAGTTGGATGAAAATGCCCAAAGCTTCGGCTGTTTGCTGAGTTTGTGTGCTTTAGCTGACATTCCTCTATCTGTTGAGACAATAGAAAATGACAAAAAACAACAACTCAACGAGAAAGCCATAGCCGATTTACTAGAATTACATTTATTACAACAAAAAAATAAAGGAATTTATCTTCTAAATCCACAGATTCGACAACTTTTCCGAATGAAGTTGGATAAGTCAAGTGAGGCGGATGAAGCAAAAACTAAATTTGCAACCATGATGTTAGAGGTAGCAAAGCTAATTCCGCAACAGCTCAACCCTGAAGATATTCTCAACTTCACTCCACATATCCCGCATATTAAAGAAGTTGCAACTCACCTATCTGAATATCTGGGCGATAAAAATCTAATCACTCTGTTTAGCAAATTAGCCTGGTTTTATCAAAGTCAAGCACTCTATCAGCAAGCAGAACTTTGGTTGCAACGGTGTGTAGAACTAACTCAAAATCGTCTTGGTTTAGAACATATCGATGTCGCCACTAGTCTGAACAATTTAGCAGTACTTTACGAAACTACAGGACGCTACAGAGAAGCCGAACCCTTGCTTGAGCAAGCTTTAGCACTGAGAAAACGTCTGTTAGGAGAAGAACATACCGATGTCGCCACAAGCCTGAGCTATTTGGCATTAATCTACGAATATACAGGACGCTATAGCGAAGCCGAACCTTTGTATCAGCAAGCTTTAGAACTGTGGAAACGCCTAGTGGGAGAAGAACATCCCCATGTTGCCACGAGTCTGAACAATTTAGGAGCATTGTACTGCTATACAAGACGCTACAGTGAAGCCGAACCCTTGTTCAAGCAAGCATTAAAACTGAGAAAACGCCTGCTGGGAGAAGCACATCCCGATGTTGCCACCAGCCTGAACAATTTAGCACAACTTTACGAATCTACAGGAAGTTACAAACAAGCCGAACCTTTGTATGAGCAAGCTTTAGAACTGAGTAAACGCTTGTTGGGAAATAACCATCCCGATGTCGCCATTAGCCTGAACAATCTAGCAGCGCTCTACCGTCATACAAGACGCTACAGGAAAGCCAAACCCTTATTTGAGAAAGCTTTGAAAATTTGCGAACGGACTTTAGGTATAAGTCATCCGACAACTATGACGGTTCGGGCAAATTATGCCAGCTTTTTAAGAGAAGCATATCATTAGCGATCGCTGTGCATAATTCGTAATTCGTAATTCGTAATTCGTAATTCGTAATTTGTAATTCGTTAAAAAAATATATCCCTCTCCATTAGCGAAGAGGGGTTAGGATTTACTTACATCCTAAAGACTTGCGAGTTTCCACACCAGTTTTAGAATTCACACCACTTGCGTTAACACAAAGCTTTTTCACTTGTATTCCATCTAAAATTGCATTCGTAAAATCAGTACCTGTGATATCCACGCCATCAAAAGTAGAACGCAGCATCATTGCATCGGTCAACAGTGCATCACTTAAATCAGCATCCTTAAACCTTGTTAGATAGGCTATGCCTTCACTAAAATCAGCACCATGCAGATTTACTCCCTCCAATACGCTACCGTTAAATACGCCACCACGTAAGTCAGCATTGCTAAAGTTAGCATTCTCTAATTTGAGATTGGTAAACTCAGTACCAATCAAACTTTGGCCAGAGTAATCCTTGCCCTTGAGTTCATCATTACCCACAGAACGGGTAATACTAGAAGAACTTGCAGCTTGCGCCGATAGGGGAAACAAAAAAAGAACCATAGCTAAGACAAAGCTAGCTAGCAGTTGCCAATATTTCATAATCTCTTCTTAATAAATCTCAACATTTCCACCATTAACTATTAAACCTTACAGAAGGGGACAAGGGAGTGAAGAAGGGAATAGGTTACAGGGTAGAGATTATTCCCTATCACCTGTCCCCTGTCCCCTGTCACCTCTTCCCTAATCTCTCGTAGGATGATAGATGTTGAGGTGCGATGCCTAACGGCAAGTTGCTCCGCATCTACGCAATAATTAACTGTGGCTAATCAAGAAGACAACGCCCAATTTCTGGCGCGAACTCCTTTATATCAATTGGGTGTAGAACTCAAAGCACGCCTTACCAGCTTTGGCGGCTGGGAAATGCCTGTGCAATTTAGTGGAATTAGCCGCGAACACGAGGCTGTAAGAAATACAGCCGGAATGTTCGATATTTCCCACATGGGCAAATTTACCCTCCAAGGTAAAAACCTGATTTCCCAACTCCAGCCACTAGTACCTTCCGACTTGAGTCGTTTGCAAGCTGGTCAAGCACAATACACCGTATTGTTAAATCCCCAAGCGGGAATTATTGACGACATCATTGTTTATTATCAAGGTGAAGACACCAGTGGTACACAAAAGGCATTCATCATAGTCAATGCGGCAACTTCTGCTAAAGATAAAGCATGGCTATTCCAACACCTTGACCTGGATAAATTACAATTCCAAGACCTTTCACCAGATAAAGTGTTAATTGCCGTCCAAGGGCCAAAAGCGATTAAATATCTCCAGCCATTAGTGCAAGAAGACTTGCAACCAATCAAAGCCTTTGGACATTTAGAAGCAACTCTACTAGGTAAACCTGCCTTTTTGGCCCGCACGGGTTATACCGGAGAAGATGGCTTTGAGGTGATGTTAGACCCGGATGTGGGAGTAGAATTGTGGCAAACTCTCCATAAAAGTGGTGTTATCCCCTGTGGACTCGGTGCGAGAGACACTCTGCGCCTAGAAGCAGCGATGGCACTTTACGGACAAGATATCGATGACATCACCACACCCTTAGAAGCAGGTTTGGGGTGGCTAGTTCATTTAGATACCAAAGGCGATTTTATTGGTCGGGAAGTTTTAGCTGAGCAAAAAGCCAAGGGAGTGCATCGCCGATTGGTAGGTTTGCAAACCCAAGGACGCAACATTGCCCGTCATGGCTATCAAGTGTTATCCACAGGTAAAGTTGTGGGAGAAGTTACTAGTGGCACCCTGTCACCGACACTTGGTTATCCTGTTGCATTAGGCTACGTTCCGACCCAGCTAGCAACTGTTGGTCAGCAGCTAGAAATCGAAATTCGCGGCAAAGTTTATCCAGCAGTTGTAGTTAAACGTCCCTTTTATCGGTCAAAAAATCGTGTTGCCAACTGATAAGCGCTGAGGTTTTTGAGGAATAATGTGTTGTGAGTTATTCAATCTACAGTCAGGTTCATTACCAAATATGGCTTGGATAACTATTGGGGCAATAATTTTTTTAATAAGGGAGAGGAAGTGATATGTCTTTTGAATATCCTCAAGATTTCAGATACCTGGATTCTCATGAATACGTGCGAATAGATGGTGAAATTGCCACCATTGGCATTACTGAGTTTGCCGTACATGAATTGGGTGATATCGTCTTTTTGGAACTACCAGAAATTGGCGATGCTCTTACTAGGGGAGAAAACTTTGGCACAATTGAATCAGTGAAAGCCGTTGAGGAACTTAATTCACCAGTAACAGGCACAGTTATAGAACGCAATGAAGCCTTAATTAGTTCTCCCGAAGAAGTGTCAGAAGACCCCTACGGGGAAGGGTGGTTTTTGAAAGTGCGCGTCAATGACCCTGGTGAAGTTGAAGATGCCTTGACAGCAGATGAGTATCGCGCCCAAGTAGAAGGGGAGTAAAAGTGCTGTTAGCGGATAGCTAGGGTTTAGCCCGTGCTGATTGCTGAATGGAAGAGTAAGGGAGTAGGTGAGTGGAGAAGCTAATTAATAATTACTCTTATTCACCTATCCAATATCTTCCGAATTCCCAGTCCCCAGCCCCCAGTTTAAGAGTATTTATTGCAAAATATGAAATAGTACCATCTGGAGAGTAATTTGTGGTATTGAACGCCCCTATTCTCAAGTCTCATGAGCAGCAAGTGCTGGACGAAAAAAGTCAAAATTTCAGTAGTTTTGTGCCAAGACACATTGGCCCTAACTCCGATGATATTCAGCAAATGCTTAAGGTTTTGGGGTTTCCCAGCCTGGATGCCCTAATCGACCAAACAGTTCCACAGGGAATTCGGCTGAAGCAACCGCTAAAGTTACCAGCAGCAGAAAGCGAGTATGCAGCACTGGCATCATTAAAAAAAGTTGCTGCCAAAAATCAGGTTTTCCGTTCATACATTGGTATGGGCTATTACGACAGTATTACCCCACCTGTGATTGGGCGTAATATCCTAGAAAACCCTGGTTGGTATACTGCCTACACTCCTTATCAGCCAGAAATTGCTCAAGGGCGACTAGAAGCGCTACTGAATTTTCAAACCCTGATTATTGACCTCACAGGTTTGGAAATTGCCAATGCTTCGTTACTCGATGAAGCCACAGCCGCAGCTGAAGCAATGAGCCTAAGCTATGGTGTCTCTAAAAATCAGGCAGATGCCTATTTTGTCTCTCGTGATTGCCATCCCCAAACTATCGACGTGTTGCAAACACGTGCTAAACCATTGGGGATTAAGATTATTGTTGGCGATCATCAAGCATTTGATTTCGATCGACCAATTTTTGGCGCTGTTCTGCAATACCCTGCAAGTGATGGCACTATTTACGACTACCGCGCTTTTATCGAAAAAGCCCATGCTAAGGGTGCATTGGTGACGGTAGCAGCAGATCCTTTAAGTTTAACTTTACTTACCCCTCCTGGGGAGTTTGGCGCTGATATTGCTGTCGGAAGCACTCAGAGATTCGGTATTCCTTTGGGGTTTGGGGGGCCTCATGCGGCATATTTTGCTACGAAGGAAGAGTATAAGCGGCTAGTTCCAGGGCGAATTGTGGGAGTCTCAAAAGATGCCCAAGGGAAGCCTGCATTACGTCTCGCCTTGCAAACCCGCGAACAGCACATCCGCCGCGAAAAAGCTACTAGTAATATTTGTACTGCACAGGTGCTACTGGCGGTAATGGCGAGTATGTACGCTGTCTATCATGGCCCTACTGGACTGAAGCAAATTGCTGAGAATATCCATCAGCTAACTTTAATGTTGGCAGCAGGACTAAAGCATCTAGGTTACAAAATTAGTTCTGAAAATTTCTTTGATACACTGCGGGTGGAGTTGGGAACACGCAGTCTGGAAGTAATTCTTGAAGCTTGTCAAGCACGGAATATTAACTTGCGGATTTTTGATGACACTGCTGTTGGTATTTCTCTAGATGAAACAACTACAGTAGATGATTTGGTAGAGATTTTGGAGATTTTTGCAGCGCCTGATAGTCTATTTCTCGGTTTTAAAGAAATTGGAGACTTAATTGCAGCACAGCGCAAATCACCTCTACAAAACTCAAGCCTTGCCCGTACCAGCACCTATCTCACCCACCCAGTTTTTAACCGCTATCACTCAGAAACGGAGTTGTTGCGCTATCTGCACAAGCTAGAAAGCAAGGATTTATCGCTAACTACATCGATGATTCCCTTGGGTTCTTGCACAATGAAGTTGAATGCAACTGCTGAGATGATTCCGGTAAGTTGGGAGGAATTTGGCAAGATTCATCCATTTGCCCCAGCGTCGCAAACGCAAGGTTATCAAATCCTATTCCAGCAACTTGAGGCATGGTTAGCTGAAATTACTGGGTTTGCGGGAATTTCTTTACAACCAAATGCTGGTTCTCAGGGCGAATATGCTGGACTTTTAGTAATTCGTCAATATCACGAAAATCGGGGTGAAGCACATCGCAATGTTTGTTTGATTCCCACCTCCGCACACGGAACAAATCCAGCAAGTGCGGTGATGTGCGGGATGAAGGTGGTGGCTGTTGCTTGTGACTCACAAGGTAATATTGATGTTGCTGACTTGAAGGCGAAGGCAGAAAAACACAGCAATGAATTAGCCGCCTTAATGGTGACATATCCCTCAACTCACGGTGTCTTTGAGGAGCCAATTCAGGAAATCTGCGCTGTTGTTCACAGTCATGGTGGACAAGTTTACATGGATGGGGCAAATATGAATGCCCAAGTGGGAATTTGCCGTCCTGGAGATATTGGCGCGGATGTGTGTCACTTGAATCTGCACAAAACTTTCTGTATTCCTCATGGTGGCGGTGGCCCCGGTATGGGGCCCATTGGCGTTGCATCTCATCTTGTGCCTTTTCTACCCGGACATCCTGTTGTTACTATCAACGACTCAACTCAGCACTCACATATTGGTGCTGTGGCGGCTGCGCCTTGGGGTAGTGCAAGTATCTTGGTGATTTCTTGGATGTACATCGCCATGATGGGTGCAGATGGTTTAACCCAAGCTACTAAGGTGGCGATTCTCAACGCTAACTACATTGCCAAGAAACTGGAATCATACTATCCGGTTTTGTATCAGGGGAAAAATGGTCTAGTTGCCCATGAATGTATTTTAGATTTACGATCGCTCAAAAAATCTGCTGCGATCGAAATCGATGATGTTGCCAAGCGTCTGATCGATTACGGTTTCCATGCGCCGACTGTCTCCTGGCCTGTAGGGGGTACAATCATGGTGGAACCTACAGAAAGTGAATCTAAGCAAGAGTTGGATCGTTTCTGTGATGCGTTGATTTCTATTCGTCAAGAAATTGCCGAAATAGAAGTTGGCAAGGTGGATATCCAAGATAATCTTTTGAAGAACGCACCCCACACTGCCGAAAGTCTCATCACCGGGGAATGGCATCATCCTTATTCCCGCGAACAAGCTGCTTACCCTGCGCCTTGGACACGCGAATATAAGTTCTGGCCTGCTGTCGGTCGCATTGATGCAGCCTTTGGCGATCGCAATTTTGTTTGTTCTTGTCTGCCAATGGATGCTTATTAAACTGAAGTAGGGGCGCACAGCTAGCTGTGCGCCCTACGATAGATTATTTTTTTCGCTGGAATTTTTAAAATTGGGATCGCGTTGCTTTAATTAACTTACGTTGTCCAATAAAATCGCAGTTGACGAAGGCGATCGCTGCTGGTTAATTTGCAGTGGGATATTTTCTTGCACGAGTTGCCAAAAATGTTTAATGGGAGGAATTTGCAGACGATCTTGAGTTGTCACCATAACTACCCGTCGAGTCAAACTGGAACCATCTGCTAAACCATTAGTATTATTACTGGCTAAAGAACGAATCGCCAGGGTAGGGTCAAGATGTGCTTCCAGTAATGCTGATTGAGGTAGCAAAGCTATCAATTTCCCTTGGCGCACAACTCCCCGGAAGGCATCTAGGGTATTTACCTCTAAAGCCGACTGGAGTGTGGCTTCCATCCGCTCAAATTTATCTTGTATTAAGCGTTGCATCCCATAACCATCTTTAAAAACCACTTGGGGATAACGAATTAGCTCCGACCAAGGGACGCATTCATATTGTGCCAGGGGATGATTGGCTGCGGTTAAAACTTCTATAGGTTCATCATAAAGTACTTCTACCACCATTTCTCTACTGGTGGTTAAAAAGCGATTATTCATCACAATTGCTAAATCCACCAATCCATCTTTGAGGACTTTCAGGGCGCGATCGCTTCCCAATGAAGTCACCCGCAATTGCACATCTGGATAATCATGACAAAATTTTTGCAACACTGGTGGTAAGTAAGATCCACAGAGAGAGTGAATCACGGCAATGCAAAGCTCTGGTTGCTTTCCAGCGATTAAATCGGCTAATTCTTCTGTAGCAGTCTGCCACTCTTGACAAATTTTACGAACGCGGGGTAACAAACGTTCGCCTCCTAGTGTCAGTTTGGCATGAGTGCTTCTGTGAAACAGTTCTATCCCCAAATCTGCTTCTAATGCTTGGATTTGGCGACTAATCGTCGATTGGGTAACACCAGATGTTCGCGCTGCTTGTTGAAAGCTGCCGGTTTGGGCGATCGCTAGAAAGGCTTGCAACTGCTCTAGGCGCATTTTTATGTAGCCTGAATTACATTGATCAGTTTTATAAAGTTAACGGATTTTTATCCACAATTTAGTAGAGTTTGTTACAGCTTTTTTTCTCTGATTGACATTTAAGTAAATCAGGTTTGACTACCTTTGTCGTCAATGATGCGCTTTGCATCGATTTTTTCGGTAAATTTCGCCCAAAAAATAATTGACTATTTTGTACTGAAATAATATGAATTTTTAGATAATATTTTTAACGGTATCGTTCTGAGCCATTCTCTTGTGATTACAGAAGCTGATAGTTGAACTGTAGCCAACTATCAGTATTTCACTTCATCATTATGCGACAGATTATCTAGCGGTTTTTAATTGACATAAAGTAATCATTTGAACTTCGCATCTCAATTACCTGAATGTTACTGTTGGTCAAATTGGTTTTGTACAACTTACGGATACAGCTGCGATCGCATCAGATTTGCAAAAGACATAGAGGGCACAAACTATAGCTGTGCCCTCCTAGAGGCTACGGTGTATACACAAGTTTGAAATAGCTGAAAAACCCAAGGTTTTACCCCACCCTAACCCTCCCCGTATGTATTGGGGAGGGAACTGGATTTTCCTGTTTCCCCCCTTTACAAGGGGGGATTAAGGGGGGTAATTCACACTTAACCTAGAGTGTGGTGAATACTATCTAGAGCGAGAACCTGTTACTTCATCGGGATCTCTATAAGCCCGGACTTTTTCGCGATTACGCAGTCCAGCTAAACCAGCTAGACCAAGTAAACCTAGCCAACCAAAATTGAAACCGCGATCGCTAGTTCTTTCGGAAGCTGCGACACCTGTATTTCTGTTAGTACCTGTGGCATCAGTGCCAGTGCCTGTTGTTCCACTACCTGTGGTATCAGTACCCGTTGTTCCACTGCCTGTTGTTCCACTACCTGTAGCATCAGTGCCTGTTGTTCCACTACCTGTGGCATCAGTGCCTGTTGTTCCACTACCTGTTGTTCCACCACCCGTTGTTCCACTACCTGTGGCATCAGTGCCTGTTGTTCCACTGCCTGTTGTCCCGGTTCCACTGCCCGTTGTCCCAGTTCCAGTGCCTGTTGTCCCAGTACCTGTAGTTCCAGTACCTAAACCAGTGCCTGTTGTCCCAGTTCCAGTGCCTGTTGTCCCGGTTCCACTGCCCGTTGTCCCAGTTCCAGTCCCTGTTGTGCCAGTACCTGTAGTTCCAGTTCCAGTACCTAAGCCAGTGCCTGTTGTCCCGGTTCCAGTGCCTGTTGTCCCAGTTCCACTGCCCGTTGTCCCAGTTCCAGTACCTAAGCCACTGCCTGATGTCCCAGTTCCAGTGCCTGTTGTTCCAGTGCCTGTAGCTCCAGTTCCAGTACCTGAGCCAGTGCTACCACTGGAGCTTCCGCTACCGGAGCTTCCACTGCCGGCACTTCCGCCACCAGAGCCTCCACTGCCGGAACCTCCACTTTGGGCAGAAACTAAAGTAGGTAAGGATACAGAAGCGAAACTGATGGCAAATAGAGTAGCTAAAACAGCTTTAGATAAATTGAAAGGCTTCATGCTTATGGTTCCTTTTATGTTCTAGATTTGTATCGTTGATTGATTTACAAAAGCAATGTTGTCTCTTCAATCCACTGCTAAATTAAGTAAATTATGGCGAGGCAGATTGCAGAGTATTTTACTTAACTTCTTCTGGAAAAGTTGAAAGGATTTGAAAATACCACCAACAACTTATTCTTTGTCACATTAAGCAAAATAACTCATAATCAGTAATTACTACTTTAGGATTAAGAATTCACGAACAAAATCGTTTATTCAAATCTAGAAAATAAATATTATTACACTTACTTTCTATCTATCCTATTTTTACTAATTACTTATTGTGAATCATTTTGTTACTGTTAAATAGCATAAGTGTTAGTTTTTCGCTGGACTTCTACCATAAGAGTAAAATCACTTATATCCCAGGAATTAATTTGGCATTCAAGTTAGGTTAGTTTATATAGGACTCCGATTTTATTTCTGAAAACATACTGAGACTGAAAAGCCTGTTATATCGGGGTTTTATCTGAAATCTTGTTCAAAAATCAGATATGAGTTCTATAAGTGTGAGAAAACTCCACATTATAGAATAGAGTTTGTAATTAGATAAACAGACTCACCTAAGAAGTACAAGCGATCGCTAAGTTAAACAGGATTTTCACCTGAATAAATATAATTACTTTTTTTACATTAGCTTTTAGTTATTTTGATATAAATGAACTAAAAACTCTATACAGCCAGATGCTGCTCGCAGTTGAGACTCTATTAAGAATACTTCACAATCTTATTTCACCTGAAAACTTATAACTTCATACTCCAGATGTGTCTTACTTTAGACTTAAGGAATACTTTTATTATCAGTTCAGTAGGATGGCATAAATAATTAAAGGTTTGTAATAAGGATTTTAATCTTCTCTTATCTAAAAGAGGCAGCGCCCTAAGCGTAGCTATGCCGCAGACTTTACGAGACGCTACGCGATTAAAAGTTGACACTGAAATTTACCATTCGGCTAAAGCGATCGCTATTCCTTGTTTTAAATCTGGTGTAATTGCATCATTATTCGCTAACTGCTGCAATTGTTGATGTGTGGCTTCCTCATTCAGATTTTTCAGTGCTGCGATCGCATGTAGTCTCACCGATGCATTAGGATCGGCTAACAGGGAAATCAATGGTTCAATTGCCTGCATTTCGCCTAACTGTCCTAAAGATAAAGCGATCGCACTTTTGATGCTAGCAACCTCTGTGGCCGGATGTGGCGATCGCAGTATTTGCAGTAAGATTTGCGCAGATGGTGTAGTTAACTGCGGTTTTTGGACTCGTCCCAAAACTGTGACAATTTCTTGCCACACTGTCTCGGATGTACTTTGATTCAGTGCTGTTTGCAAATATTCCAAACTCGATAATGTTCCCACCCAACTTAAAGCGCGGATGGTTTCTAATTGCAGCGTTATCGGTGTCTGAGGTGAAATCAGCAAATCAAATAAGTATTTAGCAGCCTCATCACTACCAATCCGAGAAAGGGTAACTGCGGCTGCACAACAAACATCAAGGTTAAAGTCGTAAAGTTTGGGTTGCAGTCTCGTTATTAAATCTAATGCTTGATGTAAATCGGGGCGAAAACCTAAACCAAGTACTGCTGCACGCCTCACTGTGGCGGCGGGATCGTCCAAAGCTTTTAACAATACTGGCGGTACGCGTTCGTCATGAAAACTGCTGAGGGCTTCAATTGCGGCGGCACGGATTGCTGCTTGTGGATCTTGCACTACACTCAACAGCGGCGTGATGGTTTCTGGTTGCCGAATACAACAAAGCGATCGCACTGCTAACAATCGTGTATTTTCATCTAATAGAAGTTCAGTTAGTGAAGCAATCGCAACAGTACCCATTTGTCCCAGTGCTGTAGATGCGATCGCTTTGAGTTCTTCATCCTCATCATTTTTCAACAATTCAACTATTGACGCGATGGCTTCTGAGTGTTTAAATTCGCCCAAAGTCCTTGCCGCATACCAGCGCAATTCTTCTTCTGCGTCTTCATCTTCTAATATCTCAATCAGAGGTGGGATAGCAATATTTCCCAAGCGAGTCAACACTTTGGTAATTTCCCACCGCTGCTGAAAATCTCCCATCTCTAACATTGAGAGTGTTAATTTCAGGATATATTCTCGATTTTTAACTATTTCTGGATCTTCCGAGTCTGCCCCTAAAACTAATTGTTGCAAATATTGAATTAGTGATGACCAATCAGCGGCATTATGTGCTGCCTCGGCTTGTACCAAAAGCTGTTTGATGTTACTCACAATATCTTGCTTTAATTATCATCTTCTGCCCCCTGCCTCCACTAAGTTGGCTTAACTACAACCGAATTGCCCTCAATCTTAGCGGCGTAAGTTTTTAGGGGATCGGTTGCTGGGCCTTTTTGTACTTTACCATCGGCTCCATATTCCGAACCATGACAGGGACAAGCGAATTTTTTGGCATCTGCTTTCCATGCTACAGTGCAACCTGCATGAGTACAAGTAGGGTCAACAGCAGTTAGATTTCCGGCTTTAGATGTGCCGACTACCAGCACAGGCCCAGCAGGTGAGTTTTTTGCCAGCAATTGACCTGTTTTATCTAAATCTGCCGATGTACCTACTGTTTGCCAATCTTTAGATGCTGGAGTTGTTTGAGAAGAACAAGCTGCGATCGCTACAGGTAGAGAACTCGCAATCCAGCCCAAACCTACCCAATTAATAAAGTCACGACGTTTCATAACTGCTGAAATAATATCTAAGTTTTTGCTAACATCTCCCATTCAATTTTGGATTTTAGACTTCGGCTACGCCCTTCGGCTACGCTCAGGACAAGCTCAGTCGAACGATTTGAGATTAGTCTATGGCGATCCAAAATTACTTCAGTCTTCTCAAATACCGTTGATTAAGGGCGCTAGATCGCTTATGGGTGACTTTAATGCAAGTAATGCATACTATTCATGCATTTTTTGAAAAACTTTTCGGAAATTCGTAACAATTTATACGATTTTAACACAAAAGTCACATTAAGTTATGAGTATCGAAATTGTTACATGAACATTATCTAAACCTGCTTGACAAATTCCCAAGATGTAAAAGGTCACAAATTTTCTTTAACTAATCACGGATTTGAAGTTTCGCGTTGGAATGTTCTTCAGTAAAAATAATCAGCCGTAGTTAAATATTAAATTTTTATTCCCTAACCTTCGCAGATACAGCACCTGATGTAACTACGGATTGATTGGAATTGGGAAATTATGACCACAGTTACCGATCGTATCAGTAATTTGCAACGAGATTCAAACTCATGACAGATACAGCAACTACCACTAGTCTTAATAAGTTCGAGAAATTAAAAGCAGAAAAAGATGGACTCGCCATCAAAAGTGAGATAGAGAAATTTGCCGCCTTGGGTTGGGAGGCGATGAACGAAACAGATCGCGATCATCGACTCAAATGGGTAGGGGTGTTTTTTCGCCCAGTTACCCCAGGAAAGTTTATGATGCGGTTGCGGATGCCTAACGGTATTCTTACCAGCAGCCAAATGCGTGTTTTAGCGCAAGTAGTGCAGCGTTACGGTGATGATGGTTGCGCTGATATTACTACGAGACAGAATATTCAATTACGGGGGATCAGGATTGAAGATTTACCAGATATCTTTAATAGATTTCACGCAGTTGGTTTAACCAGCGTTCAGTCAGGAATGGATAACGTCCGCAATATCACAGGCGATCCCGTGGCGGGGTTAGATGCAGATGAATTGTACGACACGCGAGAGTTGGTACAGCAAATTCAAGATATGCTCACCAATAAAGGCGAAGGAAACCCAGAATTTAGCAACTTACCACGCAAGTTTAATATTGCGATCGCAGGTGGAAGAGACAATTCCGTTCACGCTGAAATTAACGATTTAGCTTTTGTGCCAGCATTTAAAGAAGCAGGGGAGCAAAATTTCCCTTCTGCTGATTCCCACGACAAAATTTTTGGCTTTAACGTTATAGTTGGTGGCTTTTTCTCAGCTAAACGTTGTGAGGCGGCGATTCCTTTAAATGCTTGGGTGGCTCCAGAAGATGTAGTAACTGTATGTAGAGCGGTTTTGGAAGTATTTCGAGATCATGGCCCGCGTGCTAATCGGCAAAAATCGCGCTTGATGTGGCTAATCGATGAATGGGGTTTAGATAAGTTTCGAGCAGAAGTAGAAAGCCGTTTGGGTAAATCATTATTATCCGCAGCACCTAAAGACGAGATTGACTGGGAAAAACGCGACCACATCGGGGTATATAAACAAAAACAATCAGGATTAAATTACGCAGGCTTGAACATTCCTGTCGGTCGGTTGTATGCCGAAGATATGTTTGAAATTGCCCGTCTTGCCGAAGTTTACGGCAGTGGTGAAATTCGTTTCACAGTTGAGCAAAACATTGTGATCCCCAATATTGCTGACTCGCGTTTAGCAACATTTTTAACTGAGCCTTTGTTGGAAAGATTTTCTATCGATCCAGGTTTGCTGGCGCGATCGCTAGTATCTTGCACAGGCGCACAATTTTGCAACTTTGCCCTCATTGAAACCAAAAACCGCGCCCTGGCAATGATTAAAACCTTAGAAGAAGAGTTAACCTTCACCAAACCAGTGCGAATTCATTGGACAGGTTGTCCCAACTCCTGCGGACAGCCCCAAGTTGCAGACATCGGCTTGATGGGAACTAAAACTCGCAAAAATGGCAAAACCTTAGAAGGTGTTGACATATATATGGGCGGCAAAGTTGGCAAAGATGCCCATTTGGGAACTTGCATCATCAAAGGCGTACCCTGCGAAGACTTGCAGCCATTATTGCAAGATTTATTGATTAAAAACTTTGGGGCAAAACTCAAGCAAGAAGCCTTACTAGTTGGTAACTGCTAGTTGGGCATTGGGCATTGGGCATTGGGCATTAGGCATTGGGCATTGGGCAAGACTCATACTTCAAACTTTAAGGCTTAACCTTCAAACTTTAAGGCTTAACCTTCAAACTTTAAGGCTTAACCTTCAAACTTTAAGGCTTAATGTTCAAACCTTAAGACTTAACCTTCAAACTTTAAGGCTTAACCTTCAAACCTTAAGGCTTAACCTTCGACCTTTAAGGCTTAACCTTCGACTTTAAAGGCTCAACTTCGGCTACCTCTTTACCGTATTTTATTCAATTAGAAAGATTGGAATGCTTAAAAACTTATTTTCATTTAGCGATCGCTACCGCATCTTACATCAGACTTGGTTTGCTTTCTTCCTCACCTTTGTTTGTTGGTTTAACTTTGCCCCCTTTGCTACAACCATTGGCAGAGAACTACATCTAGCACCAGAACAAATCAAAACTTTAGGCATTTGTAACCTTGCCCTCACAATTCCCGCACGACTAATCATTGGGATGCTTCTGGATCGTTTTGGCCCCAGAATCACCTACTCAATGCTGCTAATGTTTGCGGTTGTTCCTTGTTTAGCGACGGCGCTAGCGCAAGACTTTAATCAACTAGTCATCAGCCGTTTGCTGATGGGAATTGTCGGATCTGGATTCGTTGTGGGTATCCGTATGGTGTCCGAATGGTTCCAGCCGAAGGAGATGGGAATTGCTCAAGGTATTTATGGCGGTTGGGGCAACTTTGGGGCTTTTGGCGCAGAGTTTGCCTTACCGATACTTGCAGTTTCCACGAGCTTTTTCGCTGGTGGTGCTTCTAACTGGCGATTTGCGATCGCATTTACAGGGATTATTGCAGCTATCTACGGCGTAATTTATTACAACAACGTCCAAGATACGCCCACAGGTAAAGTTTACAAGAAACCTAAGAAAAATGGTTCTCTAGAAGTAACCAGTGTTAAAAGCTTCTGGGCGATGATTGTCTCGAATTTTGGTTTAATTTTTGCCTTGGGTTTATTGGCTTGGCGTTTGGAACAAAAGAACATTCACTTCCTAACTTTGAGCCAAATGTATTTGATTTGGTTACTATTAGCAGGATTATTTGCTTACCAAAGTTACAAAGCTTGGCAAGTAAACCGAGAACTTTTAATTGGCAAGAAAACTTATGCTCCATCCGAACGCTTTCAATTTGGTCAAGTAGCCATACTCGAATTCACTTATATAACTAACTTTGGTAGCGAACTGGCAGTTGTTTCTATGCTCCCGGCATTCTTTGAAAAAACCTTTGCTTTAGAACATGTTGTCGCTGGAATGATTGCCGCTACCTATCCATTCTTAAATTTGGTTTCTCGTCCCAGTGGTGGCTTAATTTCTGATAAATTTAACTCCCGAAAATGGACAATGACAATTATCAGCGCTGGCATTGGTGTTAGTTATTTGATAGCACATTTTATTAGTAGTAGCTGGCCGATTCCAGTAGCGATCGCAGTGACAATGGTTGCCGCTTACTTTGCCCAAGCTGGCTGCGGTGCAACCTACAGCATCGTTCCCCTAATTAAGAAAGAAGCCACTGGACAAATTGCCGGCAATGTGGGAGCTTACGGTAATTTTGGCGGTGTAGTTTACCTAACAATTTTCAGCTTAACCGACGCTCCCACACTATTTTCCACAATGGGTTTAGCTGCACTAGTCTGTGCTTTTATGTGTGCCTTTTTCCTCAAAGAACCAAAAGGTTCCTTTGCCCCTACATTTGAAGGTGAATTACCAGAAACCGCAACAAAAAACCCTATCTTCTTAACTGAAGAATAGACCTGTCTTGAAAATAGAAAGTAGGCAATAAAGCAAATAAATTCTCATAGTTCGTACTCAGGACTTTAGTCGAATGGCACTAAGAAAAGATACATGACTGGTTCCCAGCCTCTAGGCTGGGAACCCATTCTGGGAGGCTCCGCCTCCGATCGTTCTTGACAAGAGGCAGAAGCCCACTTTAAATATATTCCCAGCCTCCAGGCTGGGAACAAGACGACAAAACCCTTTGGGCTTCATTCGTTTCAAAGAGTTTGCCTAAGAGGATGTTTGAAAAGTGCTTGGCTGTGATTTTAGGCACTAACCGATCCCCCCTAGCCCCCCTTAAAAAGGGGGGAACCGGAATCAAAGTCCCCCTTTTTAAGGGGGATTTAGGGGGATCTAGAACGTTTTGTTACCGAGAAGAAAACTTTTCAAACAACCTCTAACATACAAATTTCTCAACCTGGCGCTAAATCTGAGGTTGCAAAATCAAAATAACAAAATGGTACAACAGCCATGAGTGAATTTACCAAAACTCTCTGTCCCTACTGTGGCGTTGGCTGCGGTTTAGAAGTTTCACCTCCAGCCCAACTTGGCAAAGCAACTAATCGAGATAGTCAAGGAAATCCGACTTGGCGGGTGCGGGGTGACAAAGCTCATCCATCTAGTCAAGGAATGGTTTGTGTCAAAGGTGCAACGATCGCAGAATCTTTAGATAAAAATAGATTACATTACCCAATGGTGCGAGACTCATTAGATCGAGAGTTTCGCCGCGTTAGCTGGGATGAAGCTTTCGATCTGATCGCCAAACGCATTCAAACCGTGCGTTTCACCCAAGGGCCAGAAGCCTTATGTATGTATGGTTCCGGTCAGTTTCAAACTGAGGATTATTACATCGCCCAGAAACTCATGAAAGGCTGTCTGGGTACTAATAATTTTGATGCCAACTCTCGTTTATGTATGTCTAGTGCTGTGGCTGGGTACATTCAAAGCTTTGGCGCAGATGGGCCGCCCTGCTGTTACGATGACTTGGAGTTAACCGACTGTGCATTTCTAATTGGTACTAATACAGCTGAATGTCACCCCATCGTTTTCAATCGACTGGAGAAATATCACAAAAAGAACCGCAAAGTCAAAATGATTGTGGTCGATCCCCGTCGCACACCAACCGCAGAAGCCGCTGATTTGCATTTAGCCATTCGTCCCGGTACAGATATCGACTTGTTGAACGGCATCGCCCATTTGTTGATGCGCTGGAACTACATTGATACGATGTTCATGGAGGACTGCACCAGCAACTTTCCCGCTTATGCTGAGGTTATTCGCCACTATCCCCCAGAAGTGGTAGCTCGTCAATGTGGAATCAGTATTGAAGATTTAGAAACAGCAGCACGTTACTGGGGTAAATCTGAGCGAGTACTGTCTTTGTGGTCAATGGGTGTAAATCAATCTTCAGAAGGGACAGCTAAGGTTAGAACGATTATTAACCTGCACCTGATGACTGGACAGATTGGCAAACCTGGGGCTGGCCCTTTTTCTCTCACAGGTCAACCGAACGCGATGGGAGGACGGGAAGCCGGAGGTTTGGCGCATTTATTACCGGGTTATCGGGTGGTGAAAAATCCCCAGCACCGCGCAGAAGTTGAGGAGTTTTGGGGACTCAAGCCAGGACAAATTTCGCCCAATCCCGGTTTGACTGCTTGGGACATGATTACTGGGTTAGAAAATGATGCTGTAGGGTTACTGTGGATTGCAGCTACTAATCCCGCTGTGAGTATGCCAGATTTAGAGCGGACTAAAAAAGCATTGTTGCGATCGCCTTTCACTATTTACCAAGACGCATATTATCCCACAGAAACTTCTGCTTACGCTCACGTTCTACTACCAGCAGCCCAATGGGGTGAAAAAACTGGCGTGATGACAAACTCCGAACGGATGGTAACTTTATGTCAAGCATTTCGCCAACCACCAAGAGAAGCGAAAGCCGATTGGGAAATTTTTGCCGAAGTTGGACGTAGATTAGGTTTTGAGAAAGAGTTTGCCTTTGCTAACTCTGCGGAAGTTTACGCTGAGTTTGTCAAACTAACTAAAAATCGCCCCTGCGATATGACAGGTCTTAGTCACGCGCAATTACAAGTAGAAGGCCCGACGCAATGGCCTCACCCAGAAAAAAGTTATGAGTTAAGAGTTGGGAGTTATGAATTAGAATCTTCAACTCCTAACTCCTCACTCCAAACTCCTAACTCCAAACGCCTCTACACCAATCTCCGCTTCCACACCCCTGATGGACGCGCTCGATTTGGGGCATATTACTCTAAGGGATTGGCGGAACCACCAGACCCAAATTATCCGTTTGTGTTAACTAATGGAAGACTTTACGGACATTGGCATACGCAGACACGCACCGGTCGAATTGAAAAAATTTGCAAAATGCATCCCGAACCGTTTATCGAAATTCATCCCCGTGATGCTGCTCGGTTAGGTATTGCCGATAGTATGTATATAGAAGTGCGATCGCGTCGTGGTAAAGCGAAGTTTCCTGCTAAAGTAACAAAAGCGATCGCACCTGGTACAGTTTTTGTCCCTATGCACTGGGGTTCGCTGTGGGCAGATAATGCCGAAGCCAACGCCCTCACCCATCCAGAATCTTGCCCCAATTCGCTGCAACCAGAATTAAAAGCCTGTGCTGTGCAGCTGATACCAATTTCGGTGGAAGTTCCCATCAAAGATTATCAACTCCAGTCTTCACAATATAGCAATCCGATTTGATTCGGAGAATTACTCGTAAAGGCCGGGGACTAGGGACTAGGGACTGGGGACTGGGGACTGGGAAGAAGGAATAAAGGTGTACTGAGTTTTTTTCACGCAATCAAATATGAGTCCTATAGATAAGCTGCAAAGTGTAGCTCGGAAGTGGTAATTTATAACCAGCAACAGGTAATTTCGTCAATAATCAATAGTCAATAGTTATTATCATTTTTTCTAACTCTCTAATTTTGACTGTTACCAATTACTATATTTAAAGAGCTAAATTTTTAGTAACAAGGGATTTTACTAAAGTTTATTTTCGCTATGGATAAAGAATAAAAAAGCAGAGATATTTACAAAAAATTGTCAATTATTTCCAATCCTTTAGATTTATCTATGGGATTTTCTTTTATTTGAGAATTGGGTGCAGCAGATGAAAAAGCTAATGAAGCGAATTCTAAGAGCTACCACAGATGAGAACTTCATGCACATCATTGAAAATATAGAAGTGCTAGTTTCTAAAGTTCTATCTATTTTTATGGTGGTCGTAATTTTGGTAACGATCGGAGATTTAGGAATTTTTATTTTTAAAGAGTTATTTACAGTTCCTTATGGGAAATTTAACTCAACCTTGTATAAAATTTTCGGTTTATTTTTAAATATTTTAATTGCTTTAGAAATCTTAGAAAATATTACCGCCTATCTCCGACGACATGTTTTTCAGGTTGAATTAGTTATTGTCACTTCTTTAATAGCTGTCGCCAGAAAAATTATTATTCTTGACTTAGAAAAAGTTCCAGGAATTGATATAATTGGCTTAGGTATAGCTATTCTTGCTTTATCAATTAGTTATTTAATAATTCGTCTCAGTAATTCTAAAGATGCAAGCTAAATAAAAAGCCTAACAAACTATAGCGGTTCTCAATTGCGTGGAATACAAACCACTTTTAAAGGTACAGCAATTTTGGGTTTGTTAAGCAACAATATAAATTATTAATTTTGAATGCGTGAATTTTGATTCGGAGCGAAGCGACGTGACAGATTTCTTTCAATTTGAAGCAGACTTTGTTGATTCTCTGCGTTGCATCCCCATGCAGGTGCGTTGTAAATTAGATACTTGTGGCATCAAGCTAAAATTGCCTGATTGGAATCAAATGACGACAGATGAGCGTCAAGCTTTAGTGGAATTACCTTGCACTACAGAAACAGAAATTCACTCTTACCGCGAATATATCGAGCAATTAATCATACAACGCACAGGTGTACCAGCGGCAAAATTGCCCATCGAGCCTCATCCTGCATGGCTAGATTCTGCCACTGTACCAGCTAGCCTTCAGGGAAAAGCTCAAGAAATAGGTGTAACCCTGACACCGCAACGTTGGGCAGCTTTAACACCCTTACAGCGTTTTGCTTTGATTAAACTCAGCCAGCCAGGACATGAAAACAAAAATTTTCCGAGAGCGATCGCAGAATTTAATCTGCTTTAATTTGCGATTCGATCGTAATCGTTGAATTATCGTCGTGTTCCTGTAGAATGTATTAATTTTTGTTAATTTGCAACTCTGAAATGATACATGACACCACAGTGATTGATGTTATGTATCAAAAACTCGTATATAAACTAACCCCGAAAAAAGCTGACTCTAAATTAATATTTACTTTATAAACAACTATTGATGACTAATAGGTAAGGGTAACAAATATATGGCTGCAAAGAAACTTTTGATGCTTGTTGGCGACTATGTAGAAGACTATGAAGTGATGGTTCCTTTCCAGACATTGCAAGTACTGGGACACACTGTCCACGCAGTTTGCCCCGACAAAAAAGCTGGCGATCGGGTGCGGACAGCAGTTCATGATTTTGAAGGAGACCAGACTTACAGCGAAAAACCCGGACACAATTTTACTTTAAATGCAACGTTTGCAGAAGTAGAAGCCACAACCTACGATGCCTTAGTCATTCCTGGAGGAAGGGCACCAGAATATCTCCGCCTCAATCAGCAGGTGCTAGAAATCACTCGTCACTTTGCCCAAGCGAATAAACCGATTGCTGCCATTTGCCACGCCTTGCAGTTATTAGCAGCTGCTGATGTACTGCAAGGCAAGAGATGTACTGGCTACCCTGCTTGTAGCCCAGATATCAAGAGTGCTGGAGGAATCTATGTTGATATCCCTGTCGATCGGGCAATAGTTGATGGTAACTTAGTGACAGCACCAGCTTGGCCTGCTCACCCACATTGGCTAGCAGAATTCCTCATAGTACTTGGAACTAAGATTGAACACCTAGAATTGACTACAGTTGTTTGAGACAAGATACTAGAAATCTTTTGGTTCACTTCATAACAGTTTCTTTCCCTACTCCCTACTCCAAAAGAGCTTTGCCAAAAACAACTGACAACAGACGACTAATAATTATATATTTTTGAAATGGAACTAAATGCAGTAAAAAATACTATTTTTTAATAAATTGCAGTGGGTTTAATTTGCAGCTACGATGTCAAAAGTACAGCATCAAGACAATCTGATTGAGCCGCCAAACAAGCCAGTTTTAGGGCAAACTCTCAGCAGATGGAATACTTCTTTACATGAGATGAAACAATTTGAAATTTTGCACCAATAATTTTAAATTTCTTAGCAGTAAGTGAAGCTATAGTGGATTTAGCAATGCTGCTGCTAATGTGGCTAAGGTTAGTCCTGCTGCCAAATTATGTGAAGAATTAGTTTAGAAACGTACTTCTTATCGATGACAGGCAAAAACGCAAGACATAATGCATTTCTGCGGCTAGTGTCTGGTAATGGGGCAGCTTTGGGAGCAGAATCTCGCTACTCGCTGCCCCCCAGTAAAGAGATGGTAATTGGACGCGACCCCAGCTGCCAAGTTGTCTTGGATGCCATGATGTACCGAATGGTATCTCGTCGTCATGCAGTGGTTCGTCCCCTCTCTCTATCCCCAGATAGCAAATTTAGCTGGGTGCTTTGTGACTTGAATAGTGCTAATGGCACTTATTTGAATGGACAACGTTTATATGAATGTCAGGAATTGCACCCAGGCGATCGCATTTCTCTAGGTGCTGATGGCCCACAATACATTTTTGAATGCGAGTATACCTCACTGACTCCGGCGACGACAGTCAACCAAGTTACACCACTGCCTTCAGCGACGGACTACCACAACCACACGCAATTAAAGCAGCCAGATTCTGTTAGCTTCACCCAGCTTTTTCCAATTATTTCCACTGGTAAAGATTTAACTAGTAAAGCTTACCTCGTACCGGGAATACTGACCGTAATTTTTGTGGTGCTGATGTTCGCTACAGTCGGTCGCCCTCAAGCTAATCAAGTGATCGTCGCAAGTTACATCGCCTTTGCTGCCTACTATTTTGTTTACCAACTTTGCGGAAAACAAAAACCTTGGTGGGTGCTAATGGCTACGTCATTGGGGACAATCCTGATTTTGCTCAGTCCCCTGTTGGATCTATTTATTTTCGTATTTCGCGGCATCCTGCCTGGAAGCTTGCCCACACCCCAAGAATCTATCACCTTCACAGAGTTACTGGTGCGGATGTTTTTTGGCGCGGGGTTGATGGAGGAATTACTCAAGGCATTACCTGTACTAGGGGCTTTTGCCATCGGTAGAATGTTGTCTTCACCTTGGCGAGAACGCATCGGCATCTGGGAACCTCTAGATGGTATTCTCCTGGGTACGGCTTCTGCTGTAGGCTTCACTCTCTTAGAAACCCTCGGTCAGTATGTGCCTGATATAACTCAAAATGTCACGCAACAGGTGGGTATAGGGGCTGCTGGTCAACTTGCAGGTTTACAACTGCTAATTCCGCGAATTTTAGGCTCTGTAGCCGGACACATGGCTTATAGTGGCTACTTGGGTTATTTTATCGGGTTGGCTGTCCTTAAACCGAGTAGAAGTTGGCAAATTCTGTCTATTGGTTATCTGAGTGCTTCTGCGCTTCACGCTCTCTGGAATGCTACAGGGTCAATCAATGCCTTGCTGTTGGTAGTTGTTGGAGTGTTATCTTACGCCTTTTTGATGGCGGCAATTCTCAAGGCACGGGCGCTGTCACCAACGCGATCGCAAAATTTTGCTACCCGATTTCTTGGCCCAAAATAGAAGAAGCAGGGGAGCAGGGGAGCAGGGGAGCAGGGGAGCAGGGGGGAAAATAAGCAATTTGAGTATTTACCTCTTAGGATAGATGTCCTAATTTAAAAATCAGCGTACTGTTAACTTATTATGGGGTAAATATACTTACAAAAATAAAAATCATTAAACTTTTTCTTGCAAAAGTGTTGATTTTCGACTCTACATCTTTGCGTAAGGGAAACCAACATCTTTGCAAAAGACACCTCTTAATAAGGTGAACGCAAAGCGCGGGTTAGACGAACACAACGTGTAATGAAAACTTTTCTTATTCCCTACTCCCTACTCCCTACTCCCCATTCCCCATTCATAGTTCTGGCTGAGACTTGTTAAGTTCAGTAAAAGCATAAGAAGCGATCGCTAAACTAACTTTTGCTTTATCTACTTCTGATAAAGATGTCCACTCGCTATTTTGAAGATTACTGAGTGCGGATGCCGCATTTTGCGATTCGCTACTTCGCATAGCGTAAGCAAAAGGACGAGCCAAAACGATCAGATCCTCTGTTCCCCAAGCTGGTAGTACTGTCTGAACGCACTCAACCAGTTGCTCGCTGATTAATTGGCGAGCAGCAAATATCTCAGCAGCTTTGGTGGCGATGGTGTTGAGCAATATTTGGGGGACACAGACAGAAAAATTTGTACGTAATGTTTCTTGAAGGTTAAGCACTACTGCCTGTTGTCGGTTATAATTGTGGTCAGGTGTGGGAGTAATACTAGACCAAAGTGTATCTAGATGTCCGTAAAAATCTTGCGATCGCCTCATTAGTTCAACACCTTGCAAATCTTCCATTCCGAACTGTTGTTCTAGTTCTTGAAAATAAGCTTCGGAATCTTGATCACTTGGATTCCAGGGATAGTTAGCATCCTCTGGTTCTAGTAACGCTTCTAATAACTCTAAATCTACTTGAGATGGCAAAGATGAGAAAGTGTCTGAGCCATTAATTTTGTGAGCCATATTTTCTTCCCTCATGATTATTTGGTGGTATTGACAGCTACAAGTTCTCAGAGGAGATTTCCGCAAAAAATGTTGATTTTTTCTCCAAAAAAACAGATTTTAAAAGCTAATGCTAAAGACTCAAATTCATTTATGCAATAGCTCTGCTAGGAGTCTTCAATTACAAACTCCCAGGTTTCACCTCTGGCACTTCCAAACTTTAACTGCATCCCCGATTTCAAAGGGACTTCCTCTCGGAGGATTTGTTGCCAGCCATTAGGGCCTAAAAACCAGGTTGTCCCATAGGTGGAAAAATCTTGCAAGTAATAAGTTCGCATCAGTGTAGCATCTGTAAGAGTATTGCGGCAGAAGATTTCGGCGTGGCGTTTGGATACAGATGGTTCGGGGATGACAATATCATTATCTTTCGTGCGGCCGATGCGGGTAACTCCATAACGCAGTAACCAGGTTTTACCTTTTGGAGTCAGCGATCGTAAACTTGCAGTCGGAAGCGAGGAACCGACCTCAGGAATGGCTGTATCTGGAAGTTCGGTAATACCTTCATCCAGATTCTTAATAAGTTCGCCATTAAAATCTGGATGCAGGTAGAGAACAGGCAAAGTCCAAGCAGGTTGATTAAATTTATACAGTGTTAACAACTCTTGCCTAGCTTGTGCTACGGCTTCATCAATTGGCTTGTGCGATCGCAAAGCTTCGGTAAAGGCTTGAATAAAACTGTGGCTTTCATGGTCAGCGATTTCATCGCGCATCCCCAAAACCGCAGGTACACCATGACGAATCAATACTTCTGCTAAACTGCTGGCAGGGATAGCTTGACGATCGACAGCAGCTGGTTGTGCGCCCCAACAGGCGTTGAAAACTGCTAGTTTCACACCTGTACGAGTCAATACTTGCGCCAATTCTATGCCATTGAGGGGCATATCTGGTCGCAAAAACAGTAACCCTCCGTCTGGGTCTGGCAAACCATGTCCAGCGTAAAAGAAAACATTGTATTCTTTGGTTTCTAATTCATCAATCAATTGTTGTGGAGTTGGTTGAATGAGTTTATTCACTACACAAGGCGCATATCTTTGGGAGTTACCAGGCGTATCTGCAAGAGCTTGTTGTAAGATAGCGGCTTCTTGTTCTAGTTGCAGCTTGTCATCATGACCTAAAACCAGCAAAATACTTAAAGCTTGGTCAGTTCGCAAATACGGTAAAGCGTCAACTTCAGTGCTGGTGCGACTAAATAGCAAATCTTGTGAGAGAGACATCGCCGATTGACCAGGCTCACGCTGCATAATTTCCCAAGGGAAAGCGATCAGATCCGGGTCGCGAATTTCTAGTCGAAAGCGCAAACGTGTATGCTGACCCATCGCAATACCGCGACTGCGTTCTAGACTACCAAGAATTTGCCCGTCAAATACCCAGCGCCATAAATTCATTCCCAAGTATTGCATCAGACGACTGCTGTAGGGGCCAGTAGGTTGACCTGAAGGAGGTGAAATCCAGTCTATGGGGAATGGGTTGCTCTTTTGAGATGTTGAGTTTGGGGAAATATCTAGGCGACCATGACCAGCAAACATCTGCTGCCATTCTTGCCAGACTTGGGTGAGTTCAACAGGCCATACACAGTCGTGTAAAACGTAGCCACTGGGATATGGAGCCTTGACCACCCAAATGGCGAAGTTGTCAGTGCCAGTATTTACGAGACGGGCGATCGCCAAATTCAGGGATGGCATGGATTCATTAAACTAAAAGCTAAAACAAATAATTTCAAGAGAAGAAAACAGATACGCCAGAATTCAGAATTCAGAATAAATGAGTGAGGGATTTAAACCCGACATTAATTGTGTTGCACCAAATTAGAGAGATGGTAGAGGTTTTGAACTCGGTTATTCATCCACCAGTAGTACATAATTCATTCTGAATTCTGACTCCTGACTCCTGACTCCTGACTCCTGACTCCTGAATTCTGTTTTGATAACAATTCTCCAAGGTGAAAATTTTCTATTTTTTTGACCTTGTAAGTTTTTTACTCTGATTGTTACCTGTTATTATTCCAGGTTTTTACCAGTTTATCGAGTATTTGATTAACTTGGGCTGGTGTCAGATGGTTCGGTAACTGGCGGTTGCGTCACAGTTCTACATGGATTTGGTGCGTCTGATTGTAAAACAACGCCAAAACGGTTGACTTGGGAGGAGTTTAGCAATACTGTTGCTGGCAAAGGTTTTGAATTTGGGGGAACTGAGGTAGTTACAGCTGGGTTTTTAGGATTAGCTGGAGTTTGGGTACTTTTATTGACACAGACTCGCATAGACACCAAAAAACTGCCAGAAGCAGGATTTGGATTTGATTTTTTCTCAATAACTTCTAAAAAAGTCCCACGGGGGAGTGATTGGTTGTTTCCCAAGGATATGTCATTATTGGTTTTAATTACCCAACCAGAAGAAAGATTAGCTAGCGATCGCGGCGGTGCGGGTGTCGTTTCAATGCCAGGGTTTTGAGTTTGTAAGGGATTGGAAAAAATTGGAGAGGTTCCTCGCAGTTGCTTGACGAACAATCCTAAAAAACCTGCTGCTACCACAAATATTAATGGAACTATCCACTGTAGGGGAAATTGACGAGGTTTAGCCTGTTCAGTGTCTGGAATCACCTGAGTTTTGTGGTTTGGGCTGCCTAAAAGTGTCGCATCTGTCGCCTTGGATGCTAAATCAACAGTTTTGGCAGAATAGCTCTGGGGAATCACTGCTTGGATGGTGATTTCTGGTTCCCAATATTGGACTTGATAGTGAACTAAAGCGACGGTGACATTATCGTGTCCATTTTTAGTATTAGCAATTTCGACTAATCTATCGGCAACAGTTGCTATATTGGCTTCCCCAGCTAAAATCGGCAAAATTTCTGTTTCCCAGTACTCCTCTACGCGATCGAAGTCACTCAAACCATCGGATGTGAGCAGAAAAACGGCATCTTCATCGAGCATAAACCGTCCCGATGTGGGATGCAATGAAGTGCTAGAACCCATCCCCAAAGCTTGAACCAGAGATCCAGCGGCACTCTGTTGTACTGCCTCGCGGTAAATGGCATAACCTAGCCGCACTTCGCGGGAGGCGACATCATCATCGAGAGTAACTTGATAACAACCGTGGCGTGTAATCCAGTAGGCACGACTATCGCCGACGTGGGTAATGTACATTTCATGAGCAACAGGCAATGCCATGACTAAAGTCGTGCCCATGCGTTGACGCCCTTGGCGATTTTCGCTGTCATTGCGTTGACTGATTTTGTCATTGGCCATTGCCACTGCCTTATCTAGGTCATTCAGCAGCATTGCAGGGTCTATGTGGTCGTAGGGAACCTTTGTTAGTTGCTGTACCTGCTGCTGGATTGTTTCAATGGCTAAATTTGAAGCGACATTGCCGCCTTCGTGTCCGCCGATGCCATCACAGACAATTGCTAAGGCTGTTGGCTGGGGTGGTTTGCTTACTGGAGTTCCACTGGGGGGACTACAGGCATCTTCGTTACGTTGGCGACTTGGCCCGGTGTCAGTTTTGGTGATAATTTGGATCGTGGGTGTTTGCGATCGCCCTAACCCAGCCAGTCCCCGATCTAAAACTCCGATTAATTGATCGGTTGAATTAATCTCTCCCTGAATTAAAGCAAGGCTAACGCGATCGACAAATTCCGCGATCGCTGGTTTGGCAGTGCTAACCAACTGCTGCCAAAATTCACCTAATTCCGGCAATTCTGGTGATGTGGCGCTGTCAAAACGCAATTCCAATAACCGGACTAACGATCCTTCTACCCGTAATACATTAGAGTCAAGTAAGCTAGAGGCGACACCTTCACTTACTAAAGGTTGCCACAGATGAGCTATTTGCCACAACCAATTTAGTTGGCGCATTGATGTTGCATCACGCCAAGCGGTGGTTAACTCGCTGCCCAAATGAACTTGTTGGATAGTGTCATCTACTAATAGTGGCGGTTTTTCTAAGAGTAATATTTCTCGGTGGAAAGACCCGTCAGCAATAAAAAGCACTCCATATACCTGCGGTACGTGTAAACGGTAGGGAATCAGTCTCAGGTACGCTTTTAGAGGCTGCAAATTATCTAACTCAGGCGTTAGCGCTAATAAACCAGGCTTCGTATCTAAAAGAACAAATTTATCAACGATTAAATAGCGATCGGCTAATATTTCTCCAGGGCTACCCACGCTTGGGCTATCTACCACAGCCCAGAGATAATTTTTGGGTAGAGGCGTCGAACATCGCTGGCAAAACTTATGAGTCAGGGGGTTGGCAGCCTGACAATTTTCGTTTGGACAGTAGAGCGTTGCCGCGTCATTTTCCATAGTTTTCGCACCGATCAGCGATTGGCAATTTCTTTAATAGCATTAGTAGGGACAATCTAGACCGCTCATCTTTCTTAAACTTGACATACCAAGACTTTAGATGATGATTTTAGCTGGCGGATATCAGCAGGTGCTAATACAAAACTTATCCAAAAAATACGCTCCTAACTCAACCCTACAGCCTAATCATAGCTTCTATTGCCCTGTGACTCTCCATCGCCAAAGCAACTAACTCCAACCCTGTCACCACAGCATAACCCAAGCATAACTGCACGATTTGCTTTTGGTAAATTACCCCATCATCAACAGGCAGATAATGTTGGTATTTATTTAGTTTATAAGTAGGATAGCAAGATTTAACTTTAATTTAATAATTAAGAATAGCAAATATTAATTTTGGCAAAAGTACCCGATCGATGCAGTGACTTTAAATATTTCTTTCGGACTGCTGTTAGTGGCAGGGGGAGGTAGCCAGTGCTGAGTTAAGCAATACAGATAATCGTAGGGGCACAACATGTTGTGCCCCTAACCATGTACTTCATTTACCTGAAATACGCTGGATGAATTTTTCCACTTTCAGCCGAGACACTTTTAACTCAGCACTCTTTGTAAAGAAGGGTTCAGGCAGCCGACTACCAACTCCTTGGCTTATTGCTTGTCGTCAATGGCAACTTGAGGGATTCCCATGCTGTAATTAGTAACACGGGCAGAAAGATTGTAGCTGACTTCGCCGAGTTGTAGAAGCGATCGCAGATAATGCTCTAAATCTGATCCTACACGGCGCAAGTTATAGTCTGTGAGGTCTGCGCCACTAGATGCTTCTACTAGTTCATCAAATTTTCGATAAATTTTTTGTAGTGCATCTTCATTCCAATTAAATTCGTTATCTGGGTCAACATCTAAGGTTAAGACTTGTTGACTAGGAACTAGATCGCCATCCCGGTCAATTTCACCTGCAAAAATGCGGATATGCCGGGTTGTGGACTTGAGCAGCATCGGGTTATCCATAAAAAGGTGTAAGATTTGCGTGAATTACACTGAAATTATTGTAGACGTTATATCCGAGCTTGAATGCTCTCAATTTAAAAGCTTTGAATGCTGTTTTCAAAGGGTACATTGAATGGTCATAAGTAAAAATATCACCTTTACTGATGAGTTTGCTACTACTGTTATGAGTTGAAGATATATTTAACTGCTAGTACTGACAGTAGTTGAATTATTTTTCTGTAAAAATTAATTGATAAAGTATTTTCATTTAGTCTCTAAATCTGACTTACTGCTAAGATTTTTAGACTCAATTAATCCCAAATGGCAGTAAAACAAGGTACTCAGCAGGAATAATTTGATCTGTGTACTTTTTTTATGAAGAACAAAAGTTTTGACATTAATAATTATGCCGAGCAATTTATCCTGAATTTTATATTGCAAAAAACGTACATCAAGTAATTTCACGCAATAGCGCTACATCGACCGCTGGCTGTAATAAACTCCAAAAATTTCAGCGGTTTTACTTACGTATAAACACTAAATTTTGAGTAACAAGTCAAACTGTTATTGACGTTCACATAAAGTTGATGTAAAAACCTTTAAAAAGGTTGAACAACTTCTTACAGAAACTTTATTGTGTAGAATCTTAAAAACTGAATAATAGTTATGGCTTACCATAAGCTACATCTGGCACAGAAACCTGAAAATCTAGACACTGAAAATCTAGCTTGAAAATACACCACAGGAGAGTGAAATGGAATACAAAGGTGATTGATGAAGAAAAATTCTTAATTCAAGCACTTTGGATTCAAAAGAGATATAAAGAATTTTGCTGGACATCTACCTCCTTACCCTCATGACAACCAAGTAAAGGAATCTCAATAGTTATGAACTCCAAAGCATTACCACGCCAGATAAATAATCTCGAAGTAGGTGTTTATGAGTGTGAAATACATCTCAAATTCCGGTTGATTGAGGAAAAGAGTCTATTGAGCGATCGCGAGCAACTCTTACAGGTGCTACTTGATGCTTTAACCGAAGGTTCTGATGACTTTCTAGAAACGCTACAAGCGTCCGTTAAAGCCCAGGAAGTATCGGAGTTTAAAGCCTCGCCTCAAATGCGACGTCAGCTAATGCGCTTGCGTAATGTCGCGGAAAATTCTCCAACCTAAAGGTGTAATTTCAGTAGTTAAAAACGTGAATTGGGCATCAAATCAAATGTTGATCCCATACCCCCGTTGCCATAAAAACTGAGCAGTCAGTAGATTTCATAAAATATTTTGATTTCTACCTTGTGAAAGTCTTATTTAGCAACAGAAAGTCCCAGGAACAGTTTCCGCTATTAAAAACTTTGTAGCAAAGAATACTGGTAGAATCTGAAAGCAAATTCAGCCGGGTGCATTTTACCGAGTTTTTATCAAAACATTGCAGAATAATAAAACCTTGTGTCTTTACAGATGGGGAATTGGACAACAGGCGCAAATCAAATGAAAACCTAAAAGATAAAAGTAAAAATAATAACCTTTCTTTTAGCTTTTTGCTTAAGCTAAGTGCCTGATTTGCTAAAAGACTTATGTTTTATCTATTACTGGTAATAGGTCACGGTTTAGCAGCCAGTTACCTATTACCGATTACCCAGGAGTAGGGGAGCAGGGGAGCAGGGGAGTGAGGGAGAAGAATTAATAACCAATTACCAATTACTAATGCCCAATGCCCAATGCCCAATGCCCAATGCCCAATGCCCAATGCCCAATG
>NZ_JAVRCD010000015.1:0-147401 GCF_034530895.1 Nostoc sp. DedQUE08 | reverse complement strand
TAGAGAAATACCCGTGTTTCCATGATTCATCCCGCATTTATGCAACGCCGAATTATTTATATAGCGCTCCTAGATCGGATAAGATATATCTTCACTGTTTTGCTTCGTGGCTGTTGCTGGCCTTCTTGAATTGAGTTGTAGACAAAAGCTATATATCAATAAAAACTTTATCCTACAACCCAATGCCATACTTTTAACTACTACCGATTTTCGTATGCTCCTCTATCAGGTGCAGAACCGGACACACGAGGATTGCCTAGAAAATCAGTTTTCAAACTACTCCACTTTAAGCCACTATTAATTGCCGGACTTGTTGATTTCAATCTAAAGTCACGAGCCGAGGCATTAACAAACTGTGGATCTGCAATCATATCGTTAGGCCCTGTAATCTTGATTGTCGAATTATTACGATAAACATTGTAGTTATAACTGACGTTGACATTTTTCATATTGCTATTCGCAACATTACCAGGGGAAGGATACATAATGTTATTGAAAATTTTGACATCAGACGAATAACCCGCATAAATTTCGCCTTTTCCCTTTTTTTTAACTTCTGGACTTTGCTGATTCAAATATGCCGTGTTGTTGATAATATCGATATGCTGACTATCATGGGAATGAATACCTGAACCGCCATTATTGTAGGTGAGATTGTTTGCAATTAAAATCCGTCCTCTATATCCTTTTGAAACATCAACAATAATACCATTACCGTCTGAAATCGTTCCGGAACCAATCCAAGGAACGTACATTCGATTATTGTAGCTTCTGTTATTGGTCACAAATATCTTGTATCCCTGCTTGTTGTCAGAACTCCAATTATTAAGCAGGGAAATGCCACTGCAACCATGAACTGTGTACCAAGCGTTATTGAAAACAGTGTTATTATCCACTTTCACATAATCAGCTTGGATTGCTGAGATACCTGCTCCTCCACAATCATGCACTTTGTTGTTTAGAATATTTATATGATGAGAACGGCCTTTGTTTCCTCCATCAATGCTTATGCAATTTCCGCTAGTAAGCTGATTTGATGTGTTATATTTCTGACTTAACGCATAATTACGGGTGATATTAGCATTGTTCCCTATAACCTCCAGCTCGTTAATCTCGATGTATGAAGCTCCATTTGAAATCGAGATACCATTCCACGTATTGTGCTGAATTTTTGGAAAATGCCCAGGATATGCTTTATATTTAATCCATGCATTTGCAGTTCCAGAACGTTTAATACTTAGTACAGCACCGTTTTTGGGCCCATTTTTGTATTGCCCGTTCATAATAAGTACCGTGTCGCCAGGATTAGTCAGGTTTGCTGCCCTTTGAAGTGTTCTAAAAGCGGATGAGGTAGAAAGTCCGCTATTTCTGTCGTTTCCGTTACCACTAACATAGTATGTTGTCCCAGTTGAAATACCACTGATCAACTTGCGGTTAGGTAGTGGTGTTTCCTGAATAGTGGATGGCTGAGGAACATCTTTAAAGAAAGACTCTGTTATTCTCTGCCCTTGAACCAGACCTGTTAATGCCCAGGGAAGTACAAGAGATGCGCTCAAACTGAGAAAACCGAAACCATGAATCATCATAGGGAAAAAATAGGGTATGTTGCAAAAACTCAATCGTTAACGGTTAGTAACTCTAGCCTTAGTTAATAACCCAGTATTGGATACGGTCGTATCACTGCCACTTGTAAGTTTATACACGGTTTTATAGGTTTAAACCTGCGCATTTTCGCGTAAATATGGCTGAACCACCTTTTGAGCTTGTGTTCCAAAAAATTGCAAACATCTGATAAAGTCACTGAATAAAAAATATCAGTATCCAGAGTTACCCTATTCATGAACACCAAGCAACCGTACAAATGGCGTCATTTCCAATTCGACATCATTCTACTGTGTATACGCGGTATCTGTGGTTAAAATAGTATATCTGTCATCAATTAGTTGATTTACTTAAATAATTCTTATGATAATAAGAATCACTGAATGACTAAAAATCAGTGATGAACTAGTATTTACGAAATCTGCTTTCTAAAAGATTCTCATTATCATAAGAAATCCGAGTACCTACAATAAAGATTTCAAAAGCCTATCAATGCACATTATGAATTTACAGTGAGAGTTTTAAAGTTTACAGTATTTTTTTATAGGTAATATTACTTAAAATTATTATAATGACGGATATATAAAAGTGGTCAGATAGCTTAGAACATTGGCAAATCAGAAGAGAGCGGCTGTCAGAGTATTTATAGCAGACTTGTATTAACAAGTATCACAGCATTTAGAAAACGCAAGTTGGAAGAAGCAATGTCTTGTGAAGCGTTTGTTATGTGTAACTTGCTTTTGATTAAAGGATAGTGCAATTTTAGGGACGAAGAGGGTTGGCTAACGTCCCCAATTTGCATCTATCTTTTAAACTAAAGTCCGAATAAGTTCAAAAGATTAAAGATAACACCTAGAGGTCCAGTTATGGTGTTGACGGTATCGCCAGTCTTAGCTGAACCAGATCGGTTGACTACTACAACGTCATTATTGCGGAGTATGGGATTAGTTTGCTCATTAATCCCAGCCGAGAAATCCACTTTTACTATACGTTTAGTGACAGAACCATTAGGGTTGAGGCGAATTAAATCAACAGCACTACTACTAGCTCTGGCATCATTAAATCCGCCAGCAGCGAGTATAGCTTGATTTAAAGAACTATTTGGTTGAACGTCTGTTAGACCTGGTTTTTTAACTTCGCCTACCACACCAACCTGAATCCGTGTAGGAGACAAAGTAGTCGTAGCTAATTGAGTCGCTTCTGCGGGGTTAATTTCAGTTGCCGTCGGAATAACAATTGTATCTCCGTCTTGCACAATGATGTCTTGATTGGCATCACCACTCTGTAACAGTTGCCAAAGATTAATATCTATAGATTGTTCTGAGCCAGTTCTTGTAGGTCGGCGTAGCTTGAGATTACGCACATCAGCTTGTGCTGTAATCCCGCCAGCTAATTGAATTACTCGTGTCACATTTGGTAAACCAGTGGGACTGGCAGTGCCACTGTTAGGGGTTGCGCCCACTTGGCTATCTGTATTACCTGGGGTGACAAGATACGAACCAGGACGGTTAACTTCACCAATAATTGTTACTGTGCGGGGTGTGGTTTGACTGGCGGCAAAGTTGGATGCAAATATATTGCGAGATTCTGCGACGTTGAAGTTGGTTGCTGTTGGCACAACTATAGTGTCTCCATCCCGCAAGGTAATATCCTGCGATAACTTGCCTGTTTGAATGAGTTCTTTCAAATTGAGGGTGACAGATTGCTCTGAAGAACGTCCTATTCTACGCCGTAATTGAACTTGAGTCACATCCGCAGCTAAAGTCACCCCCTGCGCTGTTGTTAATGCGGCTAATACAGTGGGGTATTGTACGCCTGGATTGTTCCCGGCGCCTCCGCTCAAGTTTAGAGTGTAAGCTCCAGGACGTGTCACCTCTCCAGCAACAAAAATATTGATGGGACGAGGAGACAAGAGATTGACTGAGATTAAGGGGCGTTTGAGGAAGCGAGCATATCTTCTAGCTATTTCGTCAGAAGCTTGTTCAGTTGTTAGCCCTAATACCGATACACTGCCAATTAAAGGTAGGTTGATTGCTCCACCGGGGGGAATTTGGTATTCACCTGTATATTCAGGTACTTCAAATACATTTACACGGATGAGATCGCCGCCTCCTAATGAATAATTAGTATCTAATTGTGTTTGTGTAATTGGTGGTTGTGTTGTTGGTGGTAATGGTTGTCCCTGAGCTAGACTGGCAGATGACACAGCGGCATTGACAGCAGTTAACAAAGCCATACCTACAGCTGGCTGAATTAGGAATTTAGACAAACTTTTGTTAAGCATATTTACTTGAGACTCTGAAACTACAATCAATAAAGTACTGTCTAAACATTTTTATTTTGACTATACCTAAGTATTCATGTTCCCCGACACTCTTATTTTCCTAGAAAAGTGTGATTTTCCGGAGGAAATTTGTTTATTGAAGTTAAATTTTTAGTGAAGTTAGCTTAAATTTAATGTTGCTTGAATAGAGTAATATCAAAAAACATAAGATTTACGCCAATAAACCCAGTTTCTACAATAAATTATCTGTTAGCTAACAATCAAGTAGTCACGAATAAATTTTTATTGTCAGAGTTAATTTGATGACATTTAAAATCTGCGATGAGTAGTAAAGGACTACTAAAATTAGGAACGAGTTCATTAAATAAATATAAATAACCTTGAAAAGATGTCGGAATTTTATTTTTTGTGGATTGCGTTGGCAAAGAGAACTCAAAAAGGCAGAATTTTGGGTTTTGTTCTTCAAGCCAGTAGACAATTTACTACTTAGCAACAAGACTAATTCAAGGGGTTGTTTTTTCTTTGGATCTGTTGAATAAAAAATTCTTCTAAGGATTGGCGTGACAAGTTAATGGCGATAATTTTACCTTCCATAAGACGAAGACTGGCAAGAAAATCATAGTAACCGTCTTGTAGTGTACCGTGCCAGGAACCATCAGGCTCAAATATGAGAGTGGGTATCCATTTTTTGAGAATTTCCCAGTCACCACCTTGACCTTTTACTTGATATATGTGATTTATGCCTAAGAGTTCATTGAGCGAACCAGAGCAAATTAGTTCACCTTGAGCGAGGATGGCAATGCGATCGCAAATCTGTTCTACTTCACTAAGAACGTGGCTGTTGAAAAAAATCGTCTTACCAGCAGCTTTGAGCGCCAGAATAATTTCTCGCATTTGGTAGCGTCCCACCGGATCGAGACCAGACATTGGTTCATCTAGAAAAACCAAATCTGGTTCGTTAATTAGCGCCTGTGCCATACCAACACGCTGGAGCATTCCTTTGGAATAGCGCCGCAAAAGCTTTTTACGGGCATCAGCTTGGGATAAACCGACTAATTCCAATAGTTGGGGAATGCGCTGGCGTTGGACACTTTGGGGAATTTGGAATAACCCAGCAGCAAGCTGTAAAAACTCCCAACCAGTGAGATAGTCATACAAATAGGGATTTTCTGGCAGATAGCCAATATGTTGCTTAACACTGCGATCGCCTATTGGCTTATCCAATAATAATCCCCGTCCAGAGGTAGGATGAATAATTCCCAGCAATAATTTTAAAAGGGTGGTTTTACCAGCGCCATTAGGCCCCAACAACCCAAAGGTTTCGCCTTTGTAAACCGTTAAAGAACAGTTTTTGAGAGATACGACTTTTTGATTTAGCCAAAAACCAGTGCGATAGACTTTTCGCAACTCAGAAGTTAGGACTACTGGCGGAGTGTCTGTCGTATTAAGTTGAGAATTAGGGTCATCTGCAACAGACTTCATCTCGGTTAAATCGCTATTTATCAGCTTGGTATTAATTAAAAATTACCCGGTAGGCTGATAATAACCATCACAAACGAGTGTGTCAATTAGCTCAAACTGGTGAGTGGGGATTGGGAAGACAAGGGTAGATTTTTCCCAATGCCCAATACAACTCTTGAAGAGGCTGCGCCCGAAGCGTAGCTATGCCGCAGGCTTTACGACTACGCGGTAGTTGAGCGCAGTCGAAACTCAGTACAAGTGCCCAATGCCCAATGCCGCATGGCACGCTTGTTAACGGCAAACCTATTATTCGTAAGGCTTTTGGGTGTGGGGTGTGGGGTGTAGTGAGCAAGAAGTTCATTGATGTTCGCACGAGGATTGTACTTTTCTTACTTTTTCCCTACACCCTACACCCTACCCCCAACACCCAGCCCTAGCAGGGGTTTTATCTTTTCTTAGTGCCATTCGCCCAATGCTCAATGCCTAATCCCAATATTCAATTTGACTCCTGTCATAGAACTCCCTTAGAACTGGGAATAAAGCCAGCACGTCGGGGGTCAATTTCTACCGCCTGCCGTGTTGCTCTTGCAAAGGCTTTAAATGTCGCTTCAATAATGTGATGGGAATTAATACCATCCAGTTGCCGAATGTGCAGTGTCATTTGGCTATGGTTCACCAAAGCCACAAAAAATTCTCGCACCAGTTGGGTGTCATATGTTCCTACCCTCTGAGTAGGAATTTGCAAGCCGTAGCTGAGGTGAGGCCGTCCAGAAAAGTCTAGCGCTACCTGAACTAAGGCTTCATCCAGTGGTGCAAGAAAATTACCAAAGCGGACAATGCCTTTTCTGTCGCCTAGTGCTTGGTTGAAAGCTTGCCCTAAAGTAATGCCTACATCTTCGTTGGTGTGATGGTCATCAATTTCCCAGTCTCCCTTGGCTTGGACATCTATATCAATCAGCCCGTGGGAGGCAATTTGATGCAACATATGATCCAAAAACGGAATGCCTGTTCCTGCTGTGCAAGTTCCTCTACCATCCAGGTTGATGGTAACTTGCACATCAGTTTCACCAGTAGTGCGGTGAACAGTGGCAATCCGAGAAGTTTCAGTTAGGCGATCGTAGTTTGAATTAACTTGGCGATTGGTTGTTTGCATGGGGAGTGAAAAGAGTTAGGAGTTAGAAGTTAGGAGTTAAAAATTCATAACTCATAACTCCTAACTCCTAACTTTATCGCGTCACATTCCCATAATTTCATATCCTGCATCTACATATAGAATTTGTCCGGTAATCCCACTGGACAAATCACTACACAAGAAAGCCGCAGCGTTGCCTACTTCTAGCTGAGTGACGGTGCGTCGTAGGGGAGCTACTTCTTCTACATGATGAATCATATCCAAAATTCCACCCACTGCTGAAGATGCCAATGTACGGATGGGGCCTGCGGAGATGGCATTCACGCGGATATTTTGCGGCCCTAGTTCAGCAGCCAGGTAACGCACACTCATTTCTAAACCCGCTTTAGCAATTCCCATAACGTTGTAGTTGGGGATTGCCCTAACACCACCTAAATATGTCAGGGTGACGATACTACCTCCCTCTGTCATCAAAGGTTTCGCTGCACCACTTAATTGCACTAGTGAGTAAGTACTAATTTCTAAGGCGGTGTTGAAGCCAGAACGAGAGGTTTGGCTAAAATCTCCACTTAAATCGTCTTTGCTGGCAAAAGCCAGACAATGGATGAGGATATCTAGCTTTCCCCACTGTTCGCGAATTGTCTCAAAGGTAGATTTAATTTGGTCTTCATCTTGGACATTACAGGGAAGAAATAAGCTGGGGTTAAGAGGTTCTACCAACTCCGCGACTTTTTTCTCCATCTTGCCGCGTTCATCCGGCAGGTAAGTAATACCCAGGTTTGCTCCAGCTTTGTGCAGTTGTTGGGCGATGCCCCAAGCGATCGAGCGGTTATTGGCAATACCTGTAACAAGGGCATTTTTTCCAGTCAGATTTAGCATATAAATTGTTAATGCGATCGATCATTAGGAGCATACTAGAATCTGAGGCACGTTTTGTCTTTGTTTTATACAGGCTTGACAAAAATGAATATTGCTAAGGGTGTTTGCTGTGACAAAAACCTTGATTTTTTATAAAGATATTCTCAAGATATCTTTATTTGTTCTTCAAAAAACCTTTTGAATATAGCTATTGGAAGTACTTATCAACAATTAGTAGCTGAAAGGATCAACAATTATGTATCATTATAAACAAAGAGTTATGAAGAGATTAGTTGGAGTATAGGAAAGTACAGAAAGGTTGACGGTGCTTTATTCATTTTTCGGGTGTATTCTTAGGTAATCAGTTTTTGTTTTTCCGGCATTGGGTAGGGGAAGGGAGATGATCGTGACACAAGATAAAGCCCTAGCAAATGTTTTTCGTCAGATGGCGACCGGGGCGTTTCCGCCAGTTGTGGAAACGTTTGAACGCAATAAAACGATCTTTTTTCCTGGCGATCCTGCCGAACGAGTTTATTTTCTTTTGAAAGGTGCTGTTAAACTTTCCAGGGTGTACGAGGCAGGAGAGGAAATAACGGTAGCGTTGCTGCGGGAAAATAGTGTTTTTGGTGTATTGTCATTGCTGACAGGAAATAAGTCGGATCGGTTTTACCATGCGGTTGCATTTACGCCTGCGGAATTACTGTCAGCACCAATTGAACAAGTGGAACAAGCACTCAAGGAAAATCCAGAATTATCAATGTTAATGCTGCGAGGTCTGTCTTCGCGCATTTTACAAACAGAGATGATGATTGAAACTCTTGCTCACCGAGATATGGGTTCTAGGTTGGTGAGTTTTTTGTTAATTCTTTGTCGGGATTTTGGCGTTCCTTGTGCAGATGGGATCACAATTGATTTGAAATTATCTCATCAAGCGATCGCAGAGGCAATTGGTTCAACTCGTGTTACCGTTACTAGGCTACTGGGAGATTTGCGTGAGAAAAAAATGATTTCTATCCACAAAAAGAAGATTACTGTGCATAAACCTGTTACCTTAAGTAGACAGTTCACATAAAAACAATTGGAGAAAGGGGAATCGGCGCGTGTTCTATTTTGAAAAATGACACTAATAGCTAGAGGTAAATCTAAAATTGAATAATTTCAGCTATTGCCAATTTCCACTTCTTTCCAGACAATGCTTAAAAGTAGTAGGCTGTATCAGGAAGGATTTCGGTAGCTAAAGATGACCACCGGATACATCCTCATCGCAGCAATTTTGATTCTGGGAGGCGTAATTGCCACCGTGGGCGATCGCATCGGCACACGAGTTGGCAAAGCCCGCCTCTCACTTTTTAAGCTTCGTCCAAAAAACACCGCCGTACTAGTAACAATTTTTACTGGTGGTTTGATTTCAGCATCCACTTTAGGGATTTTATTCGCTGCCGACGAAGGTTTGCGAAAAGGAGTCTTTGAGTTAGAAGATATTCAAACAGACCTCAGACAGAAGCGAGAACAGCTAAAAACCGCAGAAACGCAGAAAAGTCAGGTAGAAAGCGAGCTAAACCAAGCAAGAATTGCTCAAGCAAAGGCACAACAAGACTTGCAGGCAATTAATCAATCCTTGCAGGCGGCAAATGCTAAACAGAGGGAAACGCAAGCCCAGCTGAACCGTACCATTAGTCAACAAGCTCAAACTCAAACTCAACTCCAACGCACTCAAGGCCAGCTAGGACAAGTTGTAACTCAGTACCAAAAAGCCATAGCTGAGTTGCAAAGCGTTTCCAATCAGAGAAAACAGCTACAGGCGGCAGTTGAACTCTTGAAGACAGAACGTCAAAGACTATATGCAGAAGCGAAAACAGCCATTGACGAAGCCAAAACAGCAATTGAAAAACGCGATCGCGAACTTGCTAACCGTCAAGAAGCGATAGAAGCGCGCGATCAAAAAATTGCTCAACTGGATCAACTGATTCAAAAGCGTAACGTAGAAGTTGCAGCACGAGAGCAAGTGATTACCAAACGGGAATCGCGCCTCAAAGAATTGGAAGCACAACAGGAGGAACTAGAACAGGAAGTTGCCAGACTGGAAAAATATTATCAGTCCTACCGCGACCTGCGTTTGGGTAAGCTGGCCTTAGTTCGCGGTCAAGTTCTGTCCGCTGCTGTAATTCGTGTTACTCAACCTGCCGCTGCTCGTCAAGCAGTGGTACAACTTTTACAAGAAGCCAATCGCAACGCCAACCTCGAATTAAGCGAACCTGGTGCAAATTCGGCAAACTTAGAACTGCTGCGCGTGACCCAGGATAGGGTCGATCAATTAAGCAAGCAAATTGGCGATGGTAAAGAATACGTCGTGCGAATTTTTTCTGCTGGTAATTACGTCAGGGGAGAAAAGCAGATCGAATTTTTTGCGGATACAGCCCAGAATCAACTGGTTTTTTCGGGAGGCACGGTGTTAGCCACGACTACTGCTGATTCCCAAACCATGACATCTTATCAGTTACAGCAGCGGCTAGAAATACTGATTTCTGCTTCCCAATTTCGTGCCCGTAATGCCGGAATTGTCGAAAATGTGCAAGTAGAGGGGACTTTTCTGCGCTTTGTCAGCCAATTAAGACAGTATAATCAACTTTTGGAGATCAAAGCGATCGCAGCAGAGGATACTTATACAGCCGGGCCATTGAGAGTAAAATTGGTAGCAATAGTTAACGGAAAAATTATTTTTAGTACTTAAAAAATTATTTGCACACTGTTATTAGTAAGATTTAAACATATTGAGCAGCAGTCAAAATAATTGCTGTAGCTGCATTTTTTATTTAGCAGATACTATGCGAACATTTTTAATTTTTAATTAATTATGAATTTCCGTGAATTTTCACCAACACAACCAGTCATCTTGGGGTTCGATCCAGGTCGAGATAAGTGTGGTTTAGGGGTGATGGGACTGGATCGGCAACTGTATTATCATCAAGTCGTGTTAGCAAAAGAGGCGATCGCTAGCATTGAGACACTGCGCCAAAGGTTTCCGATCTCTTTGATGGTCATGGGCGACCAAACTACAGCCAAACAGTGGAGACAGAGATTATATCAAGAATTGACAGAACCGTTGAGTATTATTTTAGTAGATGAGCGCTACACAACCTTAGAAGCACGCGATCGCTATTGGCAAATGTTCCCGCCCAAAGGGCTAATCAAGCTATTGCCACAGGGTCTACGACAGCCTCCAAGACCCATAGATGACATTGTTGCCATCCTTTTAATCGAAAGATACTTAAATCGCCTCACTGAATCAGCAACCAGCCAATTTTAGATTTTAGACTTCGGCGTGAGCGCTCAGTCGAATACTTTTTTCTTCAATCCAGAATCCAAAATTGAATAACTCCAAACTTTTAAAGTTCCGCCCGAATCGTAAAAGCATAGTCTCCTCCAGGCTCTAGCTGGTAATCTTGTTGCTCTAAGAATCGACCCAGAGGTTCTTTGATTAAGGCGCGACCTTGGGAAGGCTTGACGGCAAGTTCTCCCCGACGAAAATGCCACTGGAAATGCCACTCAAACTCACCCGCACTCACTTCACCCTCAAGGAAGCCGTGTTGCCAGGATTGGCGGGTAATTCTGACATGGGCAATGGTTTCTGGCAGACGTTTTGCACTCACAATGCTTTATGTCAAGTGTGGAATAACAGCCGATGATCTAGGCTACTTATTTTATTTACCAAACATATCTCAATTAGACAAACTGACAAAGTGGGTATTTGTAGTTAACTAGGTTGTGTTTATGAGTAAGATGACTTCAGCATCCTGGAGTTGCGCCACCGATAGCGTAAGCAAATTAGGCGTAGCCTCTCCTAGAGAAGCGTTAGCGAGTTTTACTTCGAGGGTCATAGTTCGTCATAGATATTGGAAAATAAATCAAACGAGAAATGCTAATTTTTTCGTTGCTTCTAGCGATCGCATTTCAACTACTGGTACATTTCAGGAATCGTTCCCACTCGCAATGTGAAGCAGTCTCTAGCGTAAATACCCAAATTAAGCAGTGTCTAACACTCGTATCATAATTATGTCGCTGAAAGTTTTTGTTGGGAACCCACAATATATTTATGCCGCAAGATAGCTGTTTTTTGAATCTATATGTACTTCAAATGTTGGGCAAAAGTATCTGAAGCATACAATAAATTAAAAACTACAGATAAAAAGATTTTGTGAATTACGCATAGACTCTTATACGATTGGGTAGTCTTACTAAAATAACTATCTCTAACACCAATGCCTAAAAAAGTAGGGAGAATGTCTTGTGGAGTCCTCATCACAAACTAAAAAAGGCTTTTTAAAAGTTAGTGGTTTCTAAGTGGATTTTCATAAATAACTTTATATATTTTAGCATTTCATTTAGTTTGACTGCTTCAATAGTTTGTCAAAAACGATTTAGGTAGAACTATTAGTTATTACTATTTATGTGATGCTCAATTCCCTAACTCAAGTAAGATGTGCCCTCACTCTCAAAATAGATATTATATTTATTAAATGTAAATTTCAGTTTACGTAATGAGGTAAGTAATGGCAATTAAATTGAAAGTTCCCGATATTAAAGGTGATGAGTGCGCTAAGAAAATAACTAAATCTATTCTGACTATGGAATCTGATGCCAAAGTAGATGTGAACGTTGATACTAAAACCGTAACTGTAGATGCTGCGGCTTCTGAAGAATCAATTAAACAGATGGTTCAATCTGCTGGTTATACTATAGAGGGCTATTAATTAAATTTCTAAATTTCCTAATAAATTTAGAGGAAATAATTTAGCCAGCACAATTACTTAATGATATTTACGTCCGTTTGACGGGCGTAAATGTTAATATATTACTTTACTCGATCGCAACTATTCCTACTCTGATAGCATGGCAAACGGCTATAAATATTGGTAAGTATCAATAATAATTAATTTCACTAAGAGGATGTTTGAAAAGTCATGATTGATGTATTAAATATTTTTTACCCCACCCTAACCCTCCCCTTGTAAAGGGGAGGGAACTGGATTTTTGGTTTACCCCCAATGTATCGGGGGATTAAGGGGGGTAATTTTAATCACAGCCAACCACTTTTCAAACAACCTCTAAGACCCAATCAAAGATGACTTTTAGAAAATGAAATTAAAAATTTCATGTCAATCATCTTTATTAAGTATAAGTTAGAGTAAATCGTCGTTTATCTGTCAAATAATGTGGTATGTCACACATAGCAGAAAGAAGAATTACATTCACTTATCCTCAAGTCTAAGTACTAGGGAGGATTTCTGATGAATAACTAACTGATAGATAATTGGGGCAGAAAGCTATAGCTAAAAGCATGGAAACCAAACAGCTAGGAAAAACTGGTATCTTTGTAAGTGCGATTGGTTTGGGTGGTATGCCGATGTCAATTGCTAATCGTCCTCCTGAATCGGAATCAATCCAAGTTATCCATCGGGCTTTGGATTTGGGTATTACATTTATTGACACAGCCGATTCTTACTGCAAAGATGAGTCAGATAAGCACCACAATGAGCAGCTAATTCACAAAGCACTTAGTAGTTACAAAGGCGATGTTAGCCAAGTGATTGTAGCAACTAAGGGCGGGTTGATGCGTCCCAATGGCAACTGGACAAGCAACGGCAACCCAGAACATTTGCGCCAAACAATTCGAGCCAGTTTTGAGGCTTTGGGCAGTGCTAAACCCATCGATGTTTGGCAATACCATTCTCCCGATCCTAATTACACCATTGAAGAATCTCTTACGCCAGTTAAAGAAGCAGTGGAGGCTGGTTTGATTCGGTTTGTAGGAGTTTCTAACTTTTCCGTTGAACAAATTAAGCGGGCGCGGGATATCGTCGATATTGTTTCGGTGCAAAATCAATACAGCCCTTGGCAGCGACAGCCAGAAAATGACGGCGTATTAGAATATTGCGAACAGCAGGGATTGACCTTTTTACCTTGGAGTCCCTTTGGTGGTAGGCGTCGCCATCAGGATTTGCAAGATATTTCTGCGATCGCTAAATTAGCTAAAGAAAAAGGCGTGTCGGTGTATAATATCGTTTTGGCGTGGTTGCGTTCCAAGTCGCCTATTATTTTGCCTATTCCTGGTGCTAGCAAGGTTTCCAGCATTGAAGACTCAACACGTGCTATCAACGTGAAATTATCTGACGAAGAAGTGCAAAAAATCGATCGGGCAACTTAATTATTCGGCGTTACTAATTCAATCTATGAATCTGCGTGTAAAGACGTTGCTATGTAACGTTTTTACAAAGATTTTGAAATCATGCAAAAGCATTTTCCTACCTGAATTCAGTAACGCCAATCATTCCACTGGCTAATATAAATATGGTAGAAATTGCCTATCAAAAAAGACATGATATTAGAAACACACCGCTTGCTAATGCGTGACTTTGTAGAGGCAGATTGGCAGGCGGTTTTTGCCTATCAATCCGATCCTTTGTACTTGCGTTATAACTACTGGACACAACGCACACAGAACGATGTTTGCGAGTTTATCCAGATGTTTATCAATCAGCAAAAAGAGCAACCTCGGACTAAGTTTCAGTTAGCTGTTGTCCTCAAAGAAGAAAATCGGCTAATTGGCAATTGTGGTATTCGTGTAAATGACCCAGAAATGCGGGAAGCAAATATCGGCTATGAACTAAATACTCAATATTGGGGACAAGGTTATGCAACGGAAGCAGCACAGGCAATTTTAAAGTTTGGCTTTGAAGAATTGAGAATGCATCGTATCTGGTCTTGGTGTGTTTCAGAAAATGTTGCTTCTGTAAAGGTATTAGAAAAAATTCGTATGCGTCGTGAAGGTCATCTGCGGGAAAAAGAGTTAATCAAAGGCAGATGGTACGACAACTTTCTTTACGCGATCCTTGAGCATGAGTGGCAAGCGAATTAATATCGCTTCTATGAGCTACCTCAGAGACAATATCATAAATTACTGAGAAATTGAGGATAAGACAAGTTCAGAGGGTCGCACAGATGATCAACCCTATCCTCTATTTTCAAACAGCTACAGAACACGAAGCATTAGCAGCAGCGGGTAAAAAGTATCTGCATTCTCGTAGACGAATAGCTACAGAGAAATTATCTCAGCGGGCAAACTTTCAGCCTGGAAGATTATCAGCTTTTATTTACAGTTCATAATCCGAAAATCTTATGAATTGGTGTTTTTGTCTTGATATCTACTAATCTGATGCTTGAAAAATTGAAGAAAACCTGACATTTTTGCTCACCCTCTCAGAGAAAGTCACAGCGAAAACTTAATTAATTTTGGAGTCTAAAAAAAATGCGATCGCTACTTTTAACTTTTGCTCAAAATTTGAACTTTTCTGAAACTCAGTTGGAAGAAATACTATCACAACCTTTAACTGAAGTTCTCAATTCACCTGGATTGCAACAAGAATTAAACAGCTTAGATACCAGTTTACTTAAGGAAACTTTACCCACCGCCGGAGGAGTTTTAGCTAAGGAATTACCACCTTTTTACAACTGGTTAAAAAATGAGTTGGGAGTCAAACGGGTTCCTGATAGTCCCGATCACACTACAAGATGGGTAATTGGTTTTGTCCATAATCAAGAAAGTTTAACTCATTTAGTTGAGTTGCACCGTCCAGTACCTCGTCTGGCTTTAGAAGCTTCTATTCCCCGCTTGGTAGGGTTGTTTGAAGGTGTCGAAGATGCGCAAGTTAGGCAGGAATGGCAAAAAGCGATCGCAGCTCTATGTCTAGTTTTAGTTGTGGCTGCACGCGAACAAGATAGAGCAGCTGTAGCAGTCTGAATTGCTGTCTCCCGCGTGTAGTGGCGCACATCTGTGCGCCACTACTAATCTATATCTCCAGATGCGATCGCATCTAATTTCTCAGTATCAAGTATAGTAATTGTCCCACCACGATGATAAACAATTACTGACTTGAGACTTTTAATTAATCGCACGCATTCTTCGTAAGTAATGCCGCTACTTCGAGCCATCCGATAATAAGATAATTTAACTTTTAAACACTCGCCTTGTGAAGTAGATTCAGTTCCCGATTCAGCAGCAAAATATTGAATTAATCTCGCAAGGCGAACAATCGCTCTTTCAGAAACTAATCCGTGGACTGTTTGATGTAATTGCTGAATCCGACTGTTAAAAACCATCAGCATTCGTAAGGCAATTTCAGGATTTTCGCCAATAGCTTTTAATAAAGCATCTCGCTCTACAGTGAGGATTTCACAATCAGATTCAGCAGTGACAGTTGCCGGAGAAATTCCATTTCCCAACAAAGCAGGAGCCGCAAAAATTTCCCCAGCAGCTAACGCACGGAGAATTGTTTCTTTCCCCGTTGTTGCTGTTTTAGTAACTTGAATCGATCCATTGACAACAGCGTAGAGTTTTGCTGGTAAACGATCGCCTTCATGGAGAATAATCTCTCCTTTGCGATAGCCTTGTACCTGAGTGTAAGCTTGTAAACCGATCTTCTCTGCCGTTTTTAAACCCGCAAACACGATAATTTGTGAAAGTTGTTCCAGGGACGCTTGCACGATCAGCCTGATATTGCCCAGGCTGGACGATGATGAATCCAAGGATTAGCCGCTTCTAATTGTGCTGCTAGGCTGATGATTGTGGCTTCAGCGGCAGGTTTACCAATTAGCTGTACACTGATGGGTAAACCTTGATTATCAAAGCCGACAGGAATTGCGATCGCAGGTTGTCCAGTTGCATTCGCAGGCGGACAAGGAGCAACCCACTCAATAATATTTTGGAATGTTTCTTCTGGACTGAGCGAAGCCCATTCCCCAACGCGGATAGGTGAATGTAGATAAACTGGCAATACCAGCACATCCACGGTATCGAAAAACGCCACAATTTGACGTGCTACTATCTGCATTTGAGAAACTGCTTGCAAGTATTCTCCAACGGAACCTGTACGTGCAAATAGCCAGCGATTTAATGGCTGCAAAGCTTCAGCAGGAAGTCCCGATGCGGCTACCCCAGCTTGCCAAACGATTTGAAATGGTTCAACTAAACTACTAAAATCTGGGGATTTTTGTTCAACGTGGTGGCCGAGTTGTTCTAACAACTGGACTGTTTCGCGGACACCTTGCTGACAGTTAACGTCAGCTTCTCCCAAAGGAGAAATGCTAGTGTCAAAGGCAATTCGCAAAGCACCGAGTTTTGTCTGAGTGGCGGCGAGAAATGATGGTTCGGGATCTGGCAACCAGTAAGGATCGCCTGTCATGTAACCAGATATGGCATCCAAAAGGGCAGCAGCATCAGCAACAGTGCGGGCGATCGGCCCGTTGACGGCAATTCCAGCGAGGCGTTCGCCTACGGGTGCTTTACTCACTCTGCCTCTGGATGGTTTAAGTCCCACTAAACCACAACAAGCCGCAGGCCCGCGAATTGAACCACCGCCATCAGAACCTTGAGCGATCGCACACAGTCCCGCCGCTACCGCCGCCGCCGCGCCACCACTGGAACCGCCAGGGGTGTATTCTAAATTCCACGGATTTCTGGCTGGGGGAAAACCCATAGGTTCGCTGTAGGGAAAAGAACCTAATTCGGAAGTGGCTGTTTTACCAAGAATAGTAAATCCAGCTTGCTTAATCCGCGTTACAACCCCATCATCATAGTTAGGGATATTGTTCAGTAATGCCGGATTTCCATAAGTACAGGTAACACCTGCTACAGCATTGAGGTCTTTAATGGAAATCGGTACGCCAAAAAATGGCGGTAGTTCTGAGGTAGTTGTTAATAATTCTGTTTTGGCCTTGGCATCTGCGATCGCTAACTCTGCCGTCACCGTAAAATAACTTCCTAATTGGGGATTTAATTGCCCAATCCTTTCTAAATATATTTCTACCAACTCTAGCGGTGATATTTCCCGGCGACGAATTAATTGCGCCAACTCTAGTGCTGGGGTAAATGCTAAATCAACTTCATTCATAGGTTAGTGAATGGGTAATTTTGTCTTTCTCTGGGATTTTTAAACTGAAATTGTTACTTTAGCAGGATTTCCGGGAACTATAAATTTTATAGCTCCTAAGATTTGTGACTTGTTTAGGATGCTCAGATGCAATAAACGTGGTTGTATTACTCAAGCTATTTTAATTGTTCTGCATAAACTTTCGACAAATCCCCAAGGGGTATTTATGGCTAACCTAGAAATACTTGTTAGTAAATTGCCAACACTAATTCAAAATTTAAAACTGACTATTGGTGATTCTAATCAAATTATGGAACAAATTATCTTAATCAATAATGCTCAGGAACAGCTACGGAGTATTAAAAAAATAATCGCTCAGGAATTGAGATTCGAGCGCACTAAGAATTCTGCGATCGCTACACTTCCTCCATTGAGCGCAGCAGCTACTTTATTTATACCTAATTTGGGATTAGTCGATCCAGCGATCGCAGAAAAGTTTGGAAACTCAGAAACTAAAATTTCATTAACTGATTTACAATCAAAAATTGATGATTGGATTGAATGGGGTTATTTTTTACAAGCGATAGCTGCTGATATTCTTAGCGACATTCAATTAGTAAATCAACTAAATTCTGATATTCTTAATTTAAGTATATCGAATGAATTTCAAACATTTGATAGCAGCTTACAAATTGATTTATCCTTGGCTAAATCTAATATTTTAAGACATCAAATTGAAAAAATTGGCGATTCTAAAACACAACTTTTACAGTTACAGCAAAAATTAAATTATATTTTTGATACTATTAAAAATAGTCGTAGCTTATTAAATATTTTATTAGGTGTCTCAGCTTTTTATGGTAAATCTGGTTTCGCTTTAGAGTGGTTAGACGATGACCACGAATTAATTATATCGAGTGAGGGAAAATTTCAAGAATTGACAGATATTCTCAATGATTGTGATTCTTTCCAAGAACAAATTGCTGCTTTAATTATTAGGGGTAATACTTTAACTCAACAGGGAGAACAAGCCCTGAAAAACATTGAACAGGAAAGTAGTAGAGAAGCAACCAGTAGCCAGGAAGTAGGAATATTAACAAAGTTTTCAACACCAAAAATAATACGTTCAGCTTTGATTATCGCTTCAAGTTTATTAATCTTAACTTTTGGTGGTTTGAAAATTAGAGAACAAAGTCTAAGTTTAACTCAAGAAGGAAGTGCGATCGTCACAGACGATGACTCCGCCATCGCCAACTTTAAATCTGCTCAAAAACTTGGTATGAAGGCTGCTTCTCTAGTTCAAAAGCCACCGCATACTCTAAAAGTCTGGCAAGAAGCAGAAACTAAATGGTATCATGCAATAATTTTATTAGATAACATTCCTGCTAAAACATCAGTTTATGACCGGGCAAAGAAGAAATTAGCTTACTATCAAATTAACTATAAATCTATTAGTCAAAGAGTACTAATTGAAAAGAAAGCTGTAGGAAACTTAGAATTAGCCCACAAGCTAGCAACAGAAGCTAATTTATTTGTTAAAAATTCACCTCATTCACAACTAAGTCGGCAGCAAGCACAAAATAAATGGCGGCAAGCAATTAATTTGTTAGAAGCTATTCCAGAAAGTACGTCTGTCTTTGTGCAAGCTAAAGAGATGCTTTCTATTTACAAAACTAATTATGCAGGGACTAATCAGCAGTCCTAAGAGGATGTTTGAAAAGTTTTCTTCTCGGTAACAAAACGTTCTAGATCCCCCTAAATCCCCCGATAAATTGGGGGACTTTGATTCCGGTTCCCCCCTTTTTAAGGGGAGCCAGCGCGGTCTTGGGGGTTTCCCCCATGAGCGACTGGCGTGGGCTAGGGGGGATCGGTTAGTGCCTAAAATCACAGCCAACCACTTTTCAAACAACCTCTAAATCATTTATGAAAAATTAGATAGAATTGCTATAGCAGTTATTGAATATTTTACAAATTTGGTTAAACAAATAAAGAGATAAATCGCCCTCTTTTGACGCTTTACCTCTCTCAACAACAGATAATTACAACTAAACAATTACACCTTAGAACGGTCAGTTAAAATCTCATAACCAGTCTCCGTTACCAAAACTGTATGCTCAAACTGAGCCGACAAAGAATTATCCATAGTGACTGCTGTCCAACGGTCAGATAATGTTCGTGTGTGTCTGGAACCCGCGTTTAAAATTGGCTCAATTGCCAGCGTCATCCCCGCTCGGAGTTTAACATTTGGCATCTCACGAGTACGATAGTTGAATACTGAAGGTTCTTCATGCAGGTTACGACCGACACCGTGTCCAGTAAATTCTTCAACTATACTAAAGCCGTTAGATTTCACATGATCTTCAATTGCTCCAGCTAAGTCAAGTAGGTATACACCAGCCTTTACTTGTTCAATGCCTTTATATAAAGCTTCTTCTGCTACGCGAATTAATTTAGCAGCTTCTTGCGTCACTTCACCGACAGCAATTGAAATGCAAGAATCACCATGAAAGCCTTGGTAATAAGCACCCGTATCTACTTTTAATACATCCCCGACGCGAATCACTTTTTTGGGGCTAGGAATGCCATGTACTGCTTCATTATTAATACTGGAACAGATAGAACCCGGAAAACCGTGATATCCTTTAAAACTCGGTGTTGCACCCATTTCGCGGATGCGTTTTTCTGCATAAGCATCCAAATCAGCTGTTGTCATTCCTGGCTTTACTAGCTCGGAAATTTCTTTGAGGACAGTTGCGACAATTGCCGATGATTGCCGCATGATTTCTATTTCACGCGGCGATTTAATTTCAATTCCTCGGCGCTGTTTTTTCGCAGGTGCAGGCTGAGTCGCTTGAGAAAGTAAGTTACTGAAAATGTTCATGGGAAATTAATAATTACTGGTGGCTGTGACGCTGAAGTATGAATGCTTTCTCTAGATTAATTGAGAAATAATATCTATAATTTAACACTATGGGAGTTAGTACAGTTTAGTCTAAAATTGTGGTGAATTGAGGTTTCAAATTTAAACGCAAAGGGGCGCAAAGTTAAGCGCAAAGGTACGCAGAGAATTTCATGAAATGTTGTATTTATCTCAATTATTTTTAATTTTTGATGGCAATTTCTCCAATCATACCCGCTTCTGTATGTCCTGGTATTGTACAACGTAAGCCATAAGTACCAGATTTCAAGGGCACAAATACCCATTCGGCTTCAGCACTGGGTTTGAGTTCCAGTTCGTGAATGGCTCCTTTGATTTCTACTTTGCCTGCTTCAACTTTTTGTGTCCAGATGCCATCGGCAAAATCTTTAGCAGTAAAATAGTGTTTCAGTTGGCTGGGATTATTAAGCCGTAGTTGATAACGTTTACCAACCTCAAATTCCAAATGATTTGGCTCAAATTTGAGGTCGTTAGCCGCATTACCCAAGCTAACTGTAATTTCTGTGGCTGGTTGCTTGAGCAAATCAAAAGACTTATTCGCCGCCATTGCTGGAGTAGCAGCGATGAAATTTAGAGCTAGAAGTAACGTTAATATCACGTAGTTACACCGTAATATTTGTACCCAAGTATGAATTGTGAAAGTAAGGGATTTAATTACAATTTCGTAAAAATAGTTATAAATTTTCATCACTAATTCTCAAAAGGCAATGCTGATGAGCAATAACAATTAATAGGGAACGGGGAAAACCACTTTACCTATTCTTTATATTATCCATGCTCAGTGCCTATTTCTACCTAATACTTTTCTCTGCTAACACAGATGGCCCAGCAGTAACGACTACGATTTGATCTGGGTGGAGTAACTCACGAGCCGCTTGGTTAACTTGGGCAAGAGTAACTTTCTGGATTTTATCAGTGAAGGAGTGTAATTCTACTTTATCTAGTCCATACACCTCATTCATCAGAATTCTATCTGTTAATTCCTCTGGGTTTGCTAGGGAAACGTTGTAGTTGCTGATAAGGGTGTGTTTAGCTGTTTCAACTTCCAGTGCCGTGACACCTTGTTGATGGATTTGTTGTAGTATTTGGCGGGTACTAGCGATCGCTTTACTGCTATCTTCAGGACTAGTCTGCATCTCAATCAAAAATGTCCCTGCATTCTTAAGAGCTTGGAAGGAGCTATAAATTCCATAGCTCAAACCTTGGCGATCGCGCACTTCTGCACCTAGTCTACTAGATAAGGTATCGCCTCCCAATATCTGGTTTAATACTAAGGCTGCATGAAACCGAGGATCGTAACGGTTAATGCCTGTGTAACCCATATAAGTTACAGCTTGGGTTTTATCTGGTAAAACTGGGTTGACACTGACAATTTTCTGCGGCATTGCCACCGGGGGATATTTTAATGTGGGTGCTTGGCCGCTAACTTCCCAGTCTCCCAACTTATTTTTAATCAGCGATCGCACTTTGTCTAGATCGAAATCTCCCACCAGCGCTAGCACTGTTGTATCTGGGCGATAATGTTTAGCTTTGAAATCAATCACATCCTGGCGCTGAATCTGCTGTAAACTCTCCTCTGTCGGGAAGGTATGTAAGGGGTGTTTTTTCGGATAAATTGACTGAACAAATACTCTTCTGGCTACTTCTGATGGCTCATCTAATTCCTGTTGCAAATCAGTTAAAGTTTGTTGACGATGCAGTTCTAACTCTTTGCTAGGAAAGGTACTATTCTTCACAACATCTGCTAATATCTCTAGGAGTATTGGCAAATCATCTGCTAAACTATCACCTTCAATATGTACACCTTCGCGGTAGGTTTGAAAGTCTAGACTTACCCCTCGTTCTCCTAAGACTTTAGCAATAGTTAAAACATCCTTGCTCTTAGTACCATTTAGCAAATTATCTGCCACAAAAGCAGCCAATCCGGCTTTATTCTCTGGATCGAATTCCGTCCCAGCTTGAATATAACCGCTCAAGGTAACGGTAGGAGTACTCCGATCGGGTAACAGTAATATCCGCAATCCGTTAGTCAATTTAAATTCCTGGGGTAAGACTTGGGCAATCGCATCTGTAGCCAAATCCGCCGACGGTAAGTACTTTATCACCTCAGAAAAAAGCACGGGTACGCCAGGAGAGAAGTTTTCTGTAGTTTGGGCTGAGTCTGGTTTGTCAGCAACTTCTGTTATCCGCTTCTGGGTTGGTTCAAAAAAGCCAACTGTCCGCGCTTCTTTTGTCAGATATTTGTTAATCACAGCAACAACATCCGTCGGCTTCACCAAACGAACAGCTGCCAAATAGCGGTCTGTGTAGCGATAATCACCAACAGTTGTCTCATCAGTGCCCAATCGGATTGCTTGAGAAGTTATATCACGGTTACTCAAAATTACATCTGCTGTTAATTGAGTTTTGGCTCGTTCTACTTCCTCAGATGTCACACCTTTTTCTGCTACATTGGCGATCGCACTACTCAACATTGAGTCAATTTTTTTCAAATCTTGTTTAGCTCCAGCCGTTACCAACAACTCATACCAGCCAGATTCTCGCAAACTGGTAACGGATGCTGTAAGTTCACTAGCTAAACCTGATTCCACCAATGCCTGATAAAGTCTAGAATTCCGTCCTTCTGTCAAGATGTAATCCATCACATCCAGCGCCGGGACATCCGGTTGGTTTGCATCCGGTAACAGATACACAACTTGTAACAGCCGCCCTGCTCCCGGTTCTCGCAATACGATGGGAGTGCTGAGTGAGGTAGATGGGGTAAAAGTATTTTTACTGCTAACTTCTAACTCCTCACTCCTAACTCCTAGCTCCTCACTCCTAACTTTTTTTGGTAATTTACCAAACACTTCTTTAATTGTTTCAAGAGCATTTGCAGTTTGAAAATCTCCAACAATCACTAAGACGGCATTATCGGGACTGTAAAAATTGCGGTAATATTTTTCTACCTGCTCAACTTCAAATTTCTCGACATCAGCTTTGGTGCCACCTACAGGCAACCCATAAGCATGATTGGGAAACACCGCTTGCATAACGGCGCGGTTGAGGCGATATTCTGGACTATTTTCGTAACCCTGTAACTCGGAAATTACTACCCGCTTTTCACTGGCTAATTGCTCCGGCTCAATCTGGGAATTTCGCATTCTGTCTGCTTCCAGCACCAAGAGCGCTTTCAGCTTGTTTCGTTCCACAGTACCGTAATATGCAGTTTGATCGTAGCTGGTGAAAGCATTAGAATCACTACCTAAAGCACTAAACAAACGTCCAAATTGAATTGGACGGTTTTTTGTACCTTTAAACATCATGTGTTCTAGCTGGTGGGCAATGCCATTCACGCCTGGTTCTTCGTTACGCGAGCCAACCTTGTACCACACTTGCACCGTCACCACTGGCGCAGTATGCACTTCCTTTGTCAGGACAGTTAGACCATTCTCTAGTACTGTCTTGCGGACATTTTCTGTCAGTGTTGAGGGCATTATTCTTTTTGCTAGCAAGGTTGACTGATATTTTTCTTTGTTAGTAAATATAACTGGATGTTGGCTATGAGCAGGTCGATCGCTCAACAAAAAAACAGCTACTAGCCATAAACTTAAAAGTAATATCGGCAAGGGATATTTATAAAATTTAGAATAAAATTTGGAAAATCCATACATGTATTTAGCAGATTTATCTGTAAATTAAGTTACATAGTTATTTTTAAGAATGACTACACTCTAATCTGACGAAAAAATCTGTGACTTCAGTAACAATACAGAAAAAAAATATATTAGCAACAAAGCTAATAAAAAAGCTGAATTACGAGAGTTTTGCTAAAATCCGAATGAATTCCAGAGGTAAGCCATCAGTATCGGCGATGAAAGCCACTTCGTAAATGCGATCGCCTATTTGCTGTTGTGTCGGTTCTAAAAGCACCTTCAACGGTTCTAATCCTTCGGTTTGACTCTCAGCCGCCAATAATACACATTCTTGCAAATTTGTCAACCAGCTAGGTAAATCTGGTGTAATCTCTGTTAAATCGAACGAGAGATGATAATACCCTACATAATGTTCGTCAGCAAACGCGTCTGGGGCTGGCTTTGGTTCGGGAATTTGGATCAGTTCAATTCTGCTGCCGCCCAATCCTTCCATCCAGCAAGCTAGGGTGTAGCCTGTGGTAAAGCGTTCTGAGATTGTAAACCCTAGAAGTTCGTAGAAAGCGATCGCTCGATGAATATTCGCAGTCCGAATAGAAGCGTGGTGCATATTAATCCTTAGTCCTTAGTCCTTAGTCATTTGTCCTTTGTTATTCACTAATGACAAATGACTAATGACAAATGACCATTACTCAAACAACCTGAAATAAGGGTAGCGTACAGGGACACCAGGCTCTTTTTCCAAGTCAAAATTAATCACTTCCCAACAGGCATCATCTGAGGTATCAGGGCTAAACTCCACGGGTAAACCGTACAAACGTGCCGCAGTAGCTTCTGGTTGTCCAGAACGCCAAGGCGTGCTGCGTTCTAAGTAGCCACTCATTAATTCCTGATAGCGTCGAGCAATAATCACTCGTGTTGCTCGAAAACCTTGGGTATAGAGCTTGTCTAATGCTTCGTGAATTTCAAAGCGAATACCATCAGGATGAGTATGTTGTCTATACCATTCATTATTCCATCTCCGCCAATGACGCCCCGATTGCAAATGGATTAACTCTCCATTTTTAGGATTAGCTTCAAACGCGCCATGACGCGGACACAGATAGGTATCTGTGAGTGTCAACGCCGGAATAGTCTGGCGACAATGGGGACACTGTATTTCCGGCCCAAACATCGGGTACTGCAAACCTGGATTCATCATGAAGTGCGTACAAACATAGTTTTGTCTTCACCAGCACTAGTGGGTTGGATTATACACTTCGGCTCAACCACTTTGGGTTACTTGCTCGCTGCTGCATAGACACGGTGTTGCAGCAGGAACATTGTTCACTAGTGTTTTCCTCAGCGTAGAGGCTTGACGCTGTGATATCCTGGTTGTGCAACCAGCCTCAAAGGTTGGTGTTTCTCCAGTGTTCCTGGGTACCATATTCATATTCTATCGTGTCTACCGCTTCTTACTGGACATCTCCTGATTTTTCTCAAGCTGCCTTCATTGCGAACAATGCTGTTGTTATGGGTTCGGTAAATATAGCAACAGGAGTGAGCATTTGGTATGGAGCAGTGGTTAGGGGAGATGTAGAACGAATTGAAATTGGCGAATGCACAAATATTCAGGATGGTGCAATTCTACATGGTGACGCTGGTTTTCCAACAATTTTAGAAGATCATGTTACCGTAGGGCATCGCGCTGTAGTACATTCTGCTTACATTGAGCGTGGAAGTTTGATTGGCATTGGCGCAGTGATTTTAGATGGGGTACGAGTGGGCGCTGGTAGCATTATTGGTGCTGGCGCAGTAGTAACTAAAAATGTACCGCCTTTGTCATTAGTTGTCGGTATTCCAGCTAAAGTATTACGGCAAGTAACAGATGTTGAAGCCGCAGAACTGATTGAACACGCTAAACGTTACCAAAAGTTAGCTTTAGTTCATGCTGGTAAGGGTACTGATATTGGTTTTAGCAAGGCTTAGAGAGTAGGGAGTAGGGAGGCAGGGGGCAGGGGAGGCAGGGGAGGCAGGGGAGGCAGGGGAGGCAGGGGGAGAAGAATTAATAACCAATGCCCAATGCCCAATGCCCAATGCCCCATAATTTAAACATTCTTTACATTTGGATTTGGAAAAATTGCCCACTTCAGCTAAAAATAAAAATGAGAGCTGTTGACAAAACTTTAATTTCTACTTAAAAGAGGGGTTCTTAGATATGGATATCGATTTTCGTATAGCGATCGTTTTAGCACCAGTAGTCATTGCTGCTAGTTGGGCAGTGTTTAATATTGGCGCTGCGGCTTTAAGACAATTTCAAGGCTTTTTCGATAGAGAAGCTTAAATTCATTAATGGGGCATGGGGCACGGGGTACTTGTACTGAGTTTCGACTGCGCTCAACTACCGCGAAGCCGAAGTATTGAGCATTGATTATTCATCTTGTCCCCTTGTCCCCTTGTCCCCTTGTCCCCTTGTCTCCACTCCCTACTCCCATTCCTTGGATATCGATTCTGTAATACAACCCCTGCAACGCTTTGGTGTCCATTTGGGACTCGATCGCATTGTCAACCTATTGGCAAATCTCGGCAATCCCCATCACCAAGTCCCGGTAATTCATGTTGCTGGCACTAATGGCAAAGGTTCAGTCTGTGCCTATATTTCCTCAGTACTCACAGAGGCTGGTTATCGTACAGGACGCTACACTTCACCCCATCTAGTTGATTGGACGGAACGTATTTGTCTGAACGAACAGCAAATTTCCTCTGAGGAATTGAGTCAATTATTAGAAAAAGTCCAAGCGGTTATTCGTCATCAGGACGAATCGGCAACTCAGTTTGAAGTAATTACGGCGGCTGCTTGGTTATATTTTGCTCGGCAGCAAGTTGATGTAGCTGTGGTAGAAGTCGGACTGGGAGGGCGCTTAGATGCAACCAATGTCTGCTTGGAACCTTTGGTTACACTCATTACTTCCATTAGCCGGGAACACTGGCAACAACTTGGCCCTACTGTCGCTGACATTGCTGGAGAAAAAGCAGGTATTCTCAAACCTGGATGTCCCGTTGTGGTTGGGCCATTACCACCAGAGGCAGACCAAGTGGTGCGATCGCGCGCCTTAAAATTACAATGTCCAATTTTTACACCTCAACCCGCCCGTGAAATCGCTACAGGATGGGCAGAATATCAAAATATTCAAAATTCAAACTTAATTAAATACCCTTTGCCGTTAGCGGGACAAATTCAGTTAACTAATTCAGCTTTGGCAATAGCTGCTTTAGAAATTCTCCAACAACAGGGTTGGCAGATTTCAGAAGAAGCCATAATTAACGGCATGGCCAAAACTAAATGGCCAGGGCGGATGCAATGGATTACTTGGAACAACCATAAATTATTACTTGATGGCGCTCATAATACCGCCGCCGCTCAAGTTCTTCGCCAATATGTTGATAGCTTAGACTCAGTTAACCATAAGCCCGTCAATTGGATTGTGGGAATGTTTGCCGATAAGGATCATGCTGATATTTTTACCGCATTACTGCGACCAGGCGATCGCCTTTATTTAGTGCCAATACCAGTAGAACCCTGGCCTGGTAGAACTTCTGCGGATCTAGACTACTTATCAAATCTAGCTTACAGCCTCTGTCCCGAATTAAGTGATCGCCAAATCCATCCAGATTTATTCACAGCACTAGCAGCTGCAACCTCAACCGCTACCACAGACGATTTAATCGTTTTGTGTGGTTCCCTTTATTTAATCGGCGACTTTTTAGCAACCACCAATATATTTCATAAATCATAATTACGAATTACGAATTACGAATTACGAATTTACCTCTGATTCCACTCTTGCGCCGCATCTTCTACAGCTTTATCTACAGTTTTCTGCCCTAACATTGCTGCTTGCAAGTTTTCGTAAACTGCCTTTTGCAGTTTATTAAAATCCTTCAATGTCGGGGTCAATATTTCTGCCTTTGGCAGTTCTTGAGCACTCATTACTCGTGCTTTTTCTATTGTTGAAGCATTAGCTGAAACATCTTTAAAGTAACTATCAGACAATGCTTTGATTGTAGAAGGCAGAACATTTGCAGCTTTAGCAAAGGCTAACTGATTTTCGTCATTGGTGACAAATAAAGCAAACTTCACAGCGCCATCTGGTTGTTTGCTATCGCGAGGAATAACTATGTTCATCACCGCGACATTTTTCTTGCCTGTGTCACCAGTGAGTTGAGGTGCTATTTCCGAAGCTTGAGCAATTTTGGGGGCATTATTAGCGATCGTTTTTAGGAACTCTGGCCCAGAAGCTAGAAACGCAGTCTCTCCAGATTGGTATAAATCGATCGCGTGGCGATGTCCTTGAGTTAAAGCCTCTTTAGGAAGCAAACCTTTTTTATACAAGTCTACCCAATACTGAAACGCAGCTTTTCCTTGTGCTGAATTAAACGCCGCTTTACCTTCAGCATCTATGAGAGTGACTCCCATTTGCACGAAAGATTCCAACACTTCACCAGAATCTTGCGGTACGAAAGTTACAAAAAAAGCATATTTCCCCGTCTTGTCTTTAATTTGTTGCGCTGCTTGTGCCAATTCTGCGTAGGTTACGGGGACTTTATTGATACCTGCCTGTTTTAATAAATCAGTGTTATAAATGGTTAACCGTGTGGTGAGATACCAGGGAATCCCAAAACTCTTGCCATTAAGTGTGCTTGCTTTCCAGATATTCGGCAGATAGGAGGAACGTACATCATTCGGGACTTTCGCATCCAAATCTAACCAAGCATTTCGTCCGGCAAGCTGAGAAGCAAAACCCGGATTCAAGTTAACTACATCAGGTGGCGTTTTTGCGGAGACAGCTGTTAATATTTTGTTCTCCATTGCCGCCCAAGGTACATCAACCCAGTTAATCTTTATACCTGGATTTTGCGATTCAAAATTCGCAATTAGGCTTTTGAAGTAGTCGGTAAATTGAGGTTGGAGTTGCATTGTCCAAAACTCAACAGTTCCCGCTCCTGAAGTAGCTTGTTTTGTACTTGTATTAACATTACCTGTACTGCAACTTACAATCCAACTGGTTAATAAGCCAAGCAGTACAAAAGCAACAAGTTGTTTAAATTTTCGCAATTGAATCATTTTCCCAGTATTTTTACGCTTGATCGGTGTGAAAAGCTTAGACAGAATTGTTGAGATTATAGGCTAAATAAATTACCCGTAAAGACGTAATATATAACGCCTTTACCGCAACTAATTTAAATTTTCAATTTAGCAGTCCAGCGGGCACAACTGTGGTAAAAAGCTTCAATAGTCTGTTTGGCAAATCGAAAAAAGGGGTAGGCATTGAACTTGCTCCCGAACGGGTGAATGTAGTTCAGCTACGCAAGCAGGGTCAAGGCTTGAAACTAGAAATCTATACATCGGTAGCAGTTCCAGAAGGGATAGTTACCGATGGTCAAATCAGCGACCCTCCAGCAATGGCGCAATTAATTCAGCAGGCGCTAGCTGAGAGCAAAATCAAAACTTCTCGCGTTGCTACTGGTGTCCCAGGACGAGATTCTATCGTTCGGATTATACCAGTGCCAGCAGAGTTAGACGATAAAGAACTGCGAGAAATGGTGCTAAACCATGAAGCAGGTTTGTATTTACCTTATCCTCGTGAAGAGGCTGATGTAGATTATCAGAAACTTGGGTATTTTGTAGATGAAGATGGCATTGAAAAAGTACACGTACTCTTAGTTGCCACCCGCAAGGAGATCACGGATACCTATATAAGTACCTTCGAGCAGGCAGGATTACAAATTGATGTTTTAGAAATTAACAGTTTTGCTCTAATTCGGACTATTCGCGAACAACTGCGACAATTTGGGCCGCAAGAAGCAGCAGTACTAGTTGATATCGAGTTTGATAGTACAGAAATAGCCATCATCGTTAACGGAGTGCCGCAATTTTCGCGCACAGTCCCCATCGGGACTTATCAAATGCAAACTGCCTTAGCAAGGGCAATGAGCTTACCTACATCACGAGATATGGAACTGTTACACGGAATGGTTATTCCTGCAACTCCCATAGACGGGGGTAAAACTGGCGTTACCGAACTCGATCCTGGCATGGCTGCCATATTGAGAGTCTTGGGAGAACTAACGGATGAACTGCGCCGTTCCATCGATTTTTACCTGAATCAAAGTGAAAATTTGGAGGTAGCGCAGATTTTATTAGCCGGGCCAGGAGGTGGACTTCAACAGCTAGATGAATTTTTTACCCAACGATTGAGTTTGCCAACTACCCAAATAGATCCAATTGGGTCTTTATCTTTGGAAGTTGACACTGATAAATATCCACAGGTACAACGCTCTGGCTTGGCGATCGTACTAGGTCTAGGAATGCGGGAGGTGTAATAAAATGTACAGCCTAGATGTTAACTTTCTTAAAGACCGCCCAGCATACCAGAAAAAGCCAGAGAAACAAGGAGGAATAGCCCTAAAACTTCCTACGGGGGATTTGACACTACTGTATGTAGGAGTTGCAGTAGGTATAGGTCTTCCGGTTTTATTTGGAGTTGGTTGGTGGTTGCTGCAAGGGAAGATTGTTGAATTAGATGGTCAGATTGCACAACTAGATCAAGAAAGCAAGAGGTTAGATACAGAAATAGGAAATATTAACAAAATCAAAGACGAGACAAAGGCAATTAAAGGGGAAACCCAAGCTTTAGTTACTGTATTTGACCAAATTCGACCTTGGTCAGCAATGCTGCAAGATTTGCGCGATCGCATCCCAACGGCAGTGCAAATCGAGAATATCAAGCAAATCCCACCCATTGCAGTAGCGGCAGGTCAGCCACCAAATAATCCCGCAGGGGGATTAGAAATTAACGGATTGGCTCGTTCCTTTAATGATGTCAATGATTTCTTATTGAGTTTACAACAATCTCAGTTTTTGAAGCCCACAGAAACCAGAATTCTGACAGCAGCGTTAGTAGATGCTCCCTTAACATCAAGTGCGAGTCAATCTTCTAATAATGTCGTAATTAAGCCACCTCAAATAGTTAAATACACTATTCAATCGAGCATGAACGACGTTCCAGCGTCGGAATTAATTCGAGAGTTGGAAAAAAAAGGCACAGTGGGGTTAGTAACTCGAATTCGTAATATGCAACAAACAGGAGTCATTTCAAAATGACGCTGAGTGATGATTTAAATTTTTCCGAACAAGGTGGGGAATTCGATCAGGCAACGCCAGCCGCACCCGTAGTATTTGGTATTGCCTTCACACCAAAAATTATTGGGATCTTGGTAGGGGTAGTTGGTTTAGCGGGAGCAGCTTATATATTTTTAAACCTGCTGATGCCAGCTTGGGAAAGCTATCAGCAGCAGCAAGCCAAAAGCTCTGAACTGCAAGCGCAAATTGAGCAAAAAAAAGCCAATATTAAACAGATTGACAAAGTTAAAGACGAACTAGCACAGGCAAAGCAGCAAAAAGTTCAGGTTTTAAGTTTATTTGCTAACGAAAAAACCTTAGATACATTACTGTTGGATTTGAACCGCTTAATTGAGTCTGGCAATAGTGCAACTTCTATTAATGCAGTAAGAGCCAAACTGAAGAGATATGTGCCGATTTCCCAAAAACCAGAACCGATTACCGATGGAAGTCTAGGACTAGGGGTTGACGGCAAGCTGCAACGCAGTACGATCAGCGCTGAGATTACAGCAACTTATGAACAAACACAATCGATAATTCGTAACATTGAGCGGTTACAACCTTTGTTAATAGTTAAAGATTATCAAGCAACTTTGGCTCCAGCAGAGACAAGATCCCCATTAGATAAAACGCCGATGCAGGTAGGCCCAGCAGCGATTAATACATCATTCCAGTTACAGGTATTGATGCCACTTAGTCCAGAGGAAATTGCCGCAGCAGCGAAAGCTGCCCCGAAAAAGTAGTCAAATTAGAGCTAGGACGAATAGAATTCGCGGCTACACAAGCGTAGACAAACCCTTCCCACACACTAAGGAAATAATTGAGGATTTTGAAACTCACTTTCGCCCTTGGTCTTTCCGCAGGGTAGGTGGGCAAAGTCTCGTGTAGTTAAGCCAACGCGATCTTCTTCAAAAAAGAGAGGTTAGCGCCAATGGGAAACCCCATAAGCAATTGGCGTGTGGTTTCTAAGCGCCTACTCAAAATTGTTTGTAAACAAGGTTTTATAAGGTGAGGAATGAACTGTGAAACAGCTTCACGGTAATAGTTTTATTTTAGCTACTGCTGCTTTTGTATTTTTGGCAGCTCAACCAGTTTGGGCACAAATTAGTCAAGTTACTGATGTCCAGTTAAATCCAGTTAATGGTGGAATTAACGTCGCTTTGAAAACTTCTTCCGGATCGCGCCCCCAAGTTTTCACTACAAAAAGAGGCAAGGCTTTAGTCGCTGATGTTATCAACACTCAATTACGATTACCACAAGGTAATAGCTTTCGTCAAGATAACCCAGCACCAGGAATTGCCTCTGTTGAGGTTAGTCAGCTTGATGCTAATAGTATTCGGGTGACGGTAACTGGGAGCAACAATGCACCTGGCAGTCAACCCGTGATGCGATCGCCAAATGGAATTACACTCAGCTTTAGCCCTTCAACAGGCTCTACAGCATCAGTGCCAACGCCAACAGCCCCAACAACCCCAACATCCACAGCACCACCTGTTACAACTCCAGCCCAACCTGGTCAAAATCCAGGTGTTCTCGTTCCTAACCCGGAAGTCACCATTGACGGACAACCTGCACAAGCTGCTGGGCCAGGTCAACCTGTGAGTCAGGCTCCACCGTTCTTACCTCGAGCCGTCGCCCCACCAGTGGGAGATATTGCTATTTCTGCTACTGATGCTTCTCCTAGTACCGTTGACTTAGCAACTCAGGAACGTGTACCTCGTCTAGTACTGCGAGATGCCCCAGTACGTGAGGTTTTATCATTGCTTGCTCGTGCTGCTGGTTTGAACCTGGCTTACGTCGGAGGTGAGCAAGGTGGTGGAGGTCAGCCAGGTGGCGGTGCTAATGCACCAGCAGTTTCTCAAACTATTTCTTTAGACATAGAAAATGAGCCAGTGCAAGATGTATTTAACTACGTTTTGCGCTTGAGTGGTTTAGAAGCTAACCGTAGTGGTCGTACAGTTTTTGTCGGAGCTAAATTACCTAATGCAACGCGTGACATGGTTATGCGTAGTGTGCGACTCAATCAGGTAACGGTGGGAACCGCACTAAATTTTTTGGTTGGCTTAGGAGCAGAAAGTGCCGTCAGCCGCGAACGACAAGTTACCAGTGTTAGTGCAGTAGCCGTGGGTAATACGGCTGCTCCCATCACTCAAACTCAGACGACCACGGAAACCAAACTGGAAACTCAACGCGCTGATTTTAAAGACTCTAGCCCATTACTAAGAGGTTTACAGGCATTAGGAGACGAGCGCACCAATTCCCTAACCTTAATTGGTCCTCCTAGACTAATTGAGATTGCGATGGCTCAACTAACTCAGCTTGATATCCGCCGTCGTCAAGTGGTAGTCAACGTCAAGATTATTGATGTCAACCTCTCGAACATTCAAGACTACAACACTAGCTTTTCTTTTGGGGTTGGTAACAACTACTTTAGCAATGATGGTGGTATCGCCTCTCTGAATTTTGGAGGTAAAAGACCAGCTACTAGTGATGAAGTAAGAACTAGCTTGACTAGTACACCGATCGTGAATGATGTCTTTAGCACTGTTGCAAAGCCAATAACATTTACTAAAAGTCTTCTCGCTAGCTTGCAGGCTCAAGTGACAAATGGCAATGCCAAGATTTTGACCGACCCAACCTTAATTGTGCAAGAAGGTCAGCAGGCTCTGGTGAATCTGACTCAAGAAGTAGTGGGAAATATAACCCTGGAAACAACGGATACTTCTGGTGGTTCTAGAACAGAAAGAACAATTGAGAAACAAAAAGTTGGCTTAACCTTGAGTGTCAAAATTGAGCGGATTGACGATAATGGGTTCGTTTCTTTATCGGTTGCTCCTACTGTCAGCGCTCCTTCCGCCTCAGAAAATACAGGAAATGGACAAATTATTTTAGTGTCTGAGCGCTCTCTTACTTCTGGCTTAATTCGCTTACGAGATGGTCAGACACTAATCCTAAGTGGTATTATTCAAGACCAAGATCGGACAGCTGTCTCCAAAATTCCTATCTTAGGCGATCTTCCGCTGATTGGTTCGTTATTTAGAAGTACAAACCGACAAAACCAGCGTCAAGAGGTGATTGTGTTGCTTACACCTCAGATTATGGATGACTCTGAGAACTCCTCTTACGGCTATAACTACGCCCCTAGCCCAGAGGTGCGGCAAATCCTTGAGCGTCGTGGGTTGAAGGTTCCTGGTAGATAAGGAGCAGGTAAGTTATCTCTGACAAAAACTCAGATCCCCGACTTCTTTAAGAAGTCGGGGATCTTCTTATTCATAAATAGGATTTTAAATGTCATTTTAGAATAAGAATACTCAATCACAATAAAAGTAGTAATACTAGTGGGTGAATACTAATGAGTCCAGAACAAGAGTTATTAACAAAATGGCGTTCTCTTCACAAGACAAACAAGAGGAAGTTTTAAAATGTCCTCAAACTATTTCCGGGGAAAATGTTTTACCTGATTTTGTACTCAATATAATATAACGAATTTGGTAATAGGTTCGTAGGGATACGGTACTGGAAAAAGTTTTGTTGCAAAGAAATGAACTATGGTGGCAATAACAACATCCGCAGAAAATAGGGTTTTACTTCAAAATATCAGCTGGCAGACATTTAAAACCATGTTGGCTGAAATGGGTTCGGATCGTAACTCCCGACTGGCTTATGACAATAGAACCGTAGAAATTATGACCCCACAAATGCCGCATGAGAACTCAAATCGCTTAATAGAGGTTTTTGTTGGCGTGTTGTGCGAGGAGTTGGGCTGGGAAATTAGACGCGCTGGTTCATTAACTTTAATGCGGGATGATTTGCAGCGGGGAGCCGAACCAGATAGTAGCTATTACATCCAAAATGAAGCGCTAGTTCGAGATAAAGAAAATATTGACATAGCTATCGACCCGCCCCCTGACCTAGTGCTGGAAGTGGAATATTCTAGGTCTGCAATAGACAAGCTGAGGCTTTATGCTGCGATGGAAGTCCCTGAATTTTGGCGCTATAACGGCAGTGTGTTGCGAGTCTACACGCTTGCAGATGGGCAATACTCAGAAGTCGAAACCAGCCCTACTTTTGCACCTGTGTCGGTCAAGGAGATTCCTCGGTTTATCCAAGAAGCTAAGAAGAATGGGGAAATTGATACTACCCGTGCTTTTCGGGCTTGGGTGCAACAGAAAATTTCTGCTAAGGAATAGGTTTGTTCAGTGCCTACGTTCGTTGTACCCCTACGGTAAGCTACGCGTAACGGATGCACCAGAAAAAGTTTTTGCAGCGTAGTTTACCGCCGTAGGCATCGCCCCATAAATGTTAAGAAACATGTAACTAATGGATAGCCTTCTAGGGGAGAAGTTTTAATTTTTCCCTCTTCGCTACTAAAGAAGCTTGCTATGGGGTTAAATTTCGCATTGGATTTTCCACATCAGATAAAAAGTGAGCAAAATCTGCGACTTTTTAGAGAAATTGGGAATCTGAGCCTTCAATTTCCATAAAAATTGGTTAATCTCAGCAATAACTCTTCAACATCGTTAATCAATGCCAACAAACATTGACCATCTTCCACCTCCTACTCCCCTGTTTTCTTTGCAATTGCGGGATTTACTAAGTATTTTTTCCTACTTTTGGGGTGGTTTTTAGTGAAACAAGTACCCTAAAATTACAAAAAATCCTGAAATCTATATAAATTAATGGTTTCATCTATCCACATCAGGCTACTACACCTTAGAATGATTCATTGAAAAGTCGAGCCGATGGGATGTACAGCCGTTTTGAGAAAAAATACTCCCAAAGGATGATTTTTGTATTTCCGCAAACACAGATTTCAGTACGGATGTATTAATGTGTATCCGTACTGAAATCTCAAGTAAACCTTCAGGAGTTTGACATGAACAAAGGTGAATTAGTTGATGCCGTAGCTGAAAAGGCTAGTGTTACCAAGAAACAAGCGGATGCAGTCTTAACTGCTGCTCTAGAAACGATTATTGAAGCGGTTTCCTCTGGTGATAAGGTGACATTGGTGGGATTTGGCTCATTTGAATCACGGGAACGTAAAGCTCGTGAAGGTCGCAACCCGAAAACAAATGAAAAAATGGAAATTCCAGCGACGAGGGTTCCTGCCTTCTCCGCAGGAAAACTGTTTAGAGAAAAGGTAGCACCCCCAAAAGCATAGGTTCTGTCTTCGGGAACCCTTTTTTAATGCGGCAACCTGCACACGGGGGAAATTTAGCCTGGGCAGCAGCACTGGCTGGCTGTCCCCCTGATGCTATTCTGGATTTTTCTGCTAGCATCAGCCCGTTGGGGCCTCCAAACAGCGCGATCGCTGCTATTAAGTCCCAAATTGGTAATCTTAAGCACTATCCAGACTCAAACTATAGTGAACTGAGACTAGCTCTCAGTCACTTCCATCAATTGCCGTCAGAGTGGATTCTGCCGGGTAACGGCTCCGCAGAATTACTCACTCTAATCGGTAGGGAATTAGCTCAATTAGCCGCAACAATTTTGATTACTCCAGCCTTTGGCGATTACTACCGAACCTTGGCAGCGTACAACGCTAATGTGCTGGAGTGTCCTTTGTCATTGGTCATTGACAAAGGACATAGACGCCCCAGCGGCTTCCCGCAGGGTAGGACGAAGGACAAAGGACTATTGCTGAATAATCCGCACAACCCAACCGGAAAACTATTTTCACGGGAGTCTATTTTGCCCTACCTGGAGCAATTTGCTTTGGTTGTGGTGGATGAAGCATTTATGGATTTTGTGCCGCCCAATGAGGAACAAAGCCTGATTCCGGTGGTGCAGGAATATCCGAATTTAGTAGTGTTGCGATCGCTGACCAAATTTTACAGTCTCCCAGGACTGCGATTGGGATATGCGATCGCACACCCCGACTGCCTAGCTAAGTGGCAGCTATGGCGTGACCCTTGGCCTGTAAACACGCTAGCGGCAGCAGCGGCAATTGCGGCACTCCAAGATACGGAGTTTCAGCAGCAAACCTGGGCATGGCTACCACCTGCACGAAACCAACTGTTTCAGGGTTTAGCTGAAATCCCAGGATTGCAACCCCAAGCAAGTGCTGCTAACTTTTTACTGGTTGAGTCCCAAGAATCTACTTCCCATTTACAGCAACAATTACTTAAGTATCACCAGATTTTAATCCGCGATTGCCTTAGTTTTAAAGAACTAGGCGATCGCTTTTTCCGGGTTGCTGTACGTCAAGAGTCTGATAACCAACGCTTACTAACAGCGCTAAAAGAGAGTTAGGAGTTATAAGTTATAAGTTAGGAGTTATAACTTATAAAAGGTTTTAATTCTTAACTGTTAATTCCTAACTCTTAACTCCTAACTCCTAATTCTTAACTCCTAACTCTTAACTCCTAACTCTAATCTAAATTCACGTGACCGTTGACTACGATGTTGTAATTATTGGTGGCAGTCTTGCTGGATACTATGCTGCACTTGCTGCAACCCAACTACATGCTACAGTTGCCCTGGTACAACCCAAAGTAGACTACGGGTTTACTCATCACCATGCTCTTACCGAAATTGGTAAACTAGCGCAGAAGTTGAAGGATGCGGCTGGTTTTGGTATTCATGCCACACACACTGATACCTCACAAGAATGCCAAATATCTATGGCATGGCAAGAAGCGATGCTGTATGCTCAATGCGTCGCTTCAAATCTCCAAGAACAGTATTCCCCAGCCATTCTAGCTGCGCAGGGAGTCGATGCGATCGTTGGCAGTGGTCAGTTTCAATCTTCACCTCAATTGGCATTTGCCGTTAACAATCGCCTACTACGCGCCCGTACTTATTTGCTAGCCAGTGGTTCGCGTCCAGAAATTCCAGAGATTGAAGGATTACAAGCCACTGGCTATCTAACCCTTTCTAATATTTGGCAATCGTTCCAGGGAACGACATTACCCAAAAATTGGGTAATTATCGGTGGAATTCCCCAAAGCATTGAAATTGCTCAAACTTTAGCAAGGTTTGGTTGCAGTGTGACGCTGGTAGTCAAGCATCCTTATGTTCTTCCATATCTAGACCCTGAGATAGCTACATTGCTTCAGGCGCAGCTAGAAGTCGAAGGTGTGCGCGTACTCACCGAAAAACCAGTAACTCAGGTGAGGGTAATTGAAAATAAAAAGTGGATTCAAGCAGGAGATAAGGCCATTGAAACTGATGAAATTTTAGTGGCGACTGGCCAACAGCCGAATCTTGAATTTCTAAATTTGGCAACAGTAGGTGTGAAATGGCATCGGCGTAGCTTAGTAGTAAATGATAAACTGCAAACCACTAACCACCGCATTTATGCTTGTGGTGATGTAATTGGTGGTTACGACTTTGCCAATATCGCTAATTATGAAGCAAAAATTGCCCTGAACAATGCACTATTTTTCCCTAGATTACGAGTAAATTATTCCTCAATTCCTTGGGCGATATTTTCTGCGCCGATGCTGGCGCAAGTGGGTTTGACAGAGGCACAGGCAAAACGCCAATTTCGTCGAGATGAAGTTTTAGTTTTGCGACAGTATTTTAAAACAGTGGCAGCAGCCCAACTTCGGGATGAAACCACTGGTATGTGTAAATTAATTGTGCTACGCAATGGAGAAATTTTAGGGGCTTCGATATTGGGGGCAGAAGCTGGAGAATTAATTAATTTGATTGCCTTGGCAATATCACAAAAAATTAAAGTTAAACACCTAGCAAATTTATCTCCTGCCTATCCCAGTTTCTCAGAAATTCTGGAACAAACTGCAAGAGAGTGGAGTAAGCAAAAGTTAAATACCAACATTCCTTTGCAAGAGTTTTTAGAAGGCTTCTTCCATGTCCGTCGCAATTGGAATTAGCACTTACGTACGGAGTTGTCACTATAATAACTTAAACAAGGTATTGATATAGGACTCCAATTTAATTTCTGAAAACATTTTGAAACTGAAAACCCCGTTTTCTAAGGGTTTTATCTAAAATATCGTTCAAAAATCAGATATTAGTCCTATATCATTACTGACTTTGCAGTTCTCGCTGCCTTTGCTAATATTGACAGCACCTCGATCGCAGACCAACCTCATCAGAATTGGGGAGCATTCCTCAAAATTGAGCTTATTATTTTTGTTGAAGTGTAAATTTGAAATCTGTCAACTCTAATTCTCCTCCGGTTGTTGTTAATACTAAATTAATGCCTAAAACACTTTTTCCTGTAGTTGTATAGTTAGTTGGAAGTATTTGCTTGGTCAAATCAAAATTTATAGTACTTTCATATCTTATTTGATATGGAGTTGGTTTATCGCCAAGTAAAAACGATGTGATAGCTACTTGTGCTGGTGCTTTCTTGACTACACCTTTTACAGCTAAAGGCACGAGTCTAAATTGCTTTTGAGTATTAGAGGTATCAATTCTAATGATACATCTAGCCCTTGACGATTGTGCCTTTACAGTTATAGGAGCGCGAAGCGTAAACTGATTTATTTGCGGATTGAAGCTTATATTACATCCTCTGTTAACCGAAAATCGCGGCTGGTCGTTTACTGGAGCAGCAGTGCTAGATGAATTGGCATCATAACAGAAAAAAAACAAGCACATTAATATGAAAAAATTACGTGCATTACTCAATCTCAACATAACTTCGTCTCCATGAACAGAAATTTGTAATTTTAAAGAAGAATACATTCGGTAGATTCAATGAGTGGGGGATTTAGACTCACCACTCATTGAAGACCACTAAATTTGGAATTTGGTGCGTGTATCACCATCTATCCCCAGAATCGCTAAAAGCAACTATTAACAACGCTTTAGGTCAAAAGAAAGTATCACATCTCCAGCATTGAGATCGGCTGTATCAACAAAAATAGAACTTCCTGCTGAGGATTGTGCAGTCAGATTAATACCTAATAATCCTTGTCCACCACCACTACATAAACCTGTAGCAGCTAAAACAGTAATCTCATCTTGCTCTGCAAATGCCTTACTAGATGTAAACTTGCTAGTTTTAGGGGAAGCTACGGCTTGACCAAGAGCACCACCACTAAAGCTATAAGTTCTGCTTAAGCTGGTACCTTTACTCTTGCTATTAATATCAGTAGTTCCTTGGTACAGTACTTGTACATTTTGGATGATGAAACCACTTGGAATAAAACTTTGAACGCGTAAAATACACTTTTTACGGTCACCACTGAATGCACTAAAGTTATCCAAGATGAGCGATAAGGTTCTACCATCCTCTCCAACAAGCTGATCGGCAACCTTACATCCACCAGACCCGATTGCATCTCCAAAAGTAATACTAGGCTCATCAGCCAAAGCTTTGTTCGCGATCGCGTTGATTCCAAGAATTGTAGATAGAGACAGTAATACACCAAATTGTTTAAAGTTCATATTGATTGTACCTATGTTGCTAGAGTTGTTTTTTGATGAAAAATGCATTCAGAAGCTAGAAGGTACGAGATATGAAGGCATTTCTGCTTTAATCCCACCCTTAAAAGCATGAGATTGAAGCAAGGATGCTTTGTGTCTGTGTTATATCTCGACACAATTTTGTTCTAGTAATGGGCAATCACCCACAACTAAAGTTTTGATTGATACTTACAGGCTTCTGCCTTCTTCAATTGTGGGAAATCCTTTCAGGTATGCTTTGACAATTTCTGCTAAATCAGAAAATGAAGCATAACAGTGTATCGCTGGAGTTAAGAGAAACAAGATGGAAATCAGGCTACAAGATGTATTCTTGCTGTATTGCCCATGTGGGGAAGATCATATAGTTGTCTCAATCAAAAAATATGTGTTCTCGATCACAGATATCTTGTGTTTACGAACACTGCCAATTTCAAAATAGTAGTATTGTAGTATGAAGTAGCAGTACTCCAAAGTTAGGTGCTAAAAATTAGGGGTATAAATCGCCGAATTAATAGTGCGATACCGATAGCGCAGCGTTAGTGAGCCGTCAAGCGTCACAGCCCGCCGCAGATATCGCACTGAAATAGCTATTTTTATTGAGAATCTATATTATGAGTGGCTGAAATTCTAGTTGTAGATTGGGAACGAAGTAATTAAAAGTGCCTTAAAAACCCTGCATGAAAATCCAAACTACTCCCGCCGCTGTTAGAGGTACGCTGAGGTTATCTGTGCCGTGGGGCGAGACTGCCTCTGCTAAGGTTGCAAAAGTAGCAGTTATCACCGCCGTCAACAATGCCCATCCGAAACTTAAAGGCTTTGCTAGGGGACTTAGCAAAGAACCAGGTAGCAGTAACAGCACCAAGAAAATCACTACTGTACTCGCTACAAACATTGCTGCTGAACCTTCCCAGGAACGCACAGAACTTCCCACTTGGTATTTATGCTGCCCAAAACGTTTACCGATTAATGCTGCTAGTGCGTCACCCCAGGTCATTGCCATTATCCCAGCTACGGCGATCGCAACGCTATCTACTGGCCCATCTGGTCGCCACAGTAGCCCGAACAGTAGTGTCACTGAGATAGCAAAATAAACCGTACCAGGTGAGCTATCCTGAGTATCCATTGCGCCGATGATTCGGTAGCGGTAAAACAAGTAGTTCAGTCCGATAAAGGTAGCAAAAGGTATAATTCCGATTTCCCAATTCTTAAACAGTAGCAGAACTCCGAAAGCCCACATCCCTGCACCAATATGGATTACTTTGCGGGTCAAATCCGGCTTTACACCAAACAGCCTACGTAGTCCCTCGCCAATCACAAGCAGACTGATAGCGTAAACATAAGAAATTGCTAGTCCGATAAAATCATTTGTCATTTGTCATTTGTCATTTGTCATTGGGCACTTGTACTGAGCGAAGTCGAAGTATTGGGCATTGGGCATTGGGCATTGAGTTATTTCCCTTGTCCCCTCCTTCTCATCTTTGCCTGCTGGTTCACTTAGATCGATCGCTATTTCGTCTAAAGTTCTTTTCTACTGACGAAACGCTACCAATACCTTGAAGAATACCACGACCGATTAAACCTAAACCCCGACCAACTATTTGGGTAAGGATAAAAACTATACCGCTACCGAAAACTGCTAATAGTGATTTTAAACGCGGTGCGATCGCATCACTAAATTCTAGGAGCAATGTCACTACTAAGGGAATATTAGAAAGTTTTACTAACTCCTGATTTCGAGGGGCATAAACTGAAGTATTAGCAATGCCACGAGACGCAATTACAAATAGCTCATAACGACTTTCAAAAATGGCTTTTGGTTCATTGATATAATTTCTTAATCTATATTTCCACGACAGATCATTTCTAAATCGTTCAATTTCTCTTGTAGAAATCAATTGGCGTCCATAAAATTTTTGCTTAATCTCTTCTACATCTGCTAAATAATTTAAGAGTGGTTGCACTACTCCATTCGCGACCTGAATCAATAGGTTCTCTAAAATCATTAATGCTTGGGACTTAGCTTCGGCACTTACTACTGGATAGGAGGTATTATCAATGTTTAATTCTGTTTGAAATAAAAGATAAGAATAAAACTCACAAACCAGCGGAATTTGATTGAGAATATCTCTTTGCACAATCTCTGTATTTTGCAACAACAAATTAACAATTTCTATTTTTTGATTAGTTATTTTTAGCCGAGAGAATTTTCCAAAAAAATCTGTAATTGCTGCTTGCCATAAATCACATAGCAAAGTATTTTGTAGTTCATATAATTGATTTATCTCTATTTGAGAAGTACGCAGTTCATCCAACTGTTCAGCTAATTTTTGTAGGATTAGATAAAGTAATTCTCGTTTTTTATCTTCACGAAAGATATCAATTTCTAAAGGTATATCTGTGATATTTCGTAAAGGAAATTGAAGTTTAGCAACACAAGATGTAAACAAGGCAGATTGTAGGGTTCCCGGACTCAGTAAAGGTAATACAGTTTGCCTTTTCTGAATGTCACCACTTAATAAAGGAGTTAAAGGTGGCTCATCTGCAAGCGGAATCTGTTCCTCTTGCCTTTCTTGTGATGAAACCAACAACCGATTTAGCAACCAACGAGCCGCTAACAGTTCTCGCCGCTGTCCAGCTAGAGTGGCTCGATCTAGTAATGGCAGTCCAGGAGTTTGTAATTGTGCTGTTACTGCGGCTAGGGTAGCATCAATGTTAGCGATTCCTGACAAACGTAAATTATTTCGCAGTTTAAAGAAGGGGAGTGAGGAGTAGGGAGTAGAGACGCGATTAATCGCGTCTGTACAGGAGTTAGGAGTTATTACTGCTTCTGTGTCCTGGAACCAATAAGAACCACCATCTGCAACTTCTTGGATGGCGGCGATTAACTCAGGAAGTGGTGTACCTTTGGAGCAGTAGCCATTGATACCAAGAGATTTCGCAGCTAATAGCAGTCCTTGTTCTTGAATAGAACTGAGGAGCAGGATTGGTAGGTTGGGATATAAGGCTCTGAGTTGCCGACAGAATTGTAAACCTAGCTGTTGACTGGTGGTAGAGCGACCATTGCCAAATTCTAAAACTATCAAATTTACCTGGTTAGGGTCTTTTTCGGCAATTTCTGCTAGAATCTGCAAGGCAATGGTATCAGTTTCTACAACTGCGATCGCTTCCAGGTTAGGAATCGCTTCCAGAGCTACCCGTAATCCCAGACGAAAAATCGGGTCTTGGTCGATTAACAATAATTTTAAAGGGCGATCGCTCATAATCCACTCAATTAGATCGGCACTGTTTTTTACCAATCAGAAAACAACTTTGATATAAAACTTTGTCTTCCCCATTGTCATCTGTTTTCGCAAACTGATAAATCGATCGTAATTGCCATAAACAGCTTTCACTGTGTGATTAAATGAACCTGAGTATTCGGCACTGGTTGGCAGAACGCCATATTGCAATCAATCAAATCAGAGAGTTTTCTGAGGGGCAATTGGCAGGTATTGCCTACCGTATTGTTCAGGATATGGAACTCAAAAGCCTGATGCCTTTTGATATCTGTATCTTGGTAGAGGTTTTAGAACTGCCCTTAAGTATTGTTTGGGAAGAAATTAGTGTCATTTCCCAGTTGACAGAAAAACTGTTGCGTAGCCTCAGCCAAAAAAAACCGTTAAAACGTAACGAAGGGACATGGCTAGCGTTTCAAATTGCCTATCTCCAAGCTTTGCAAGCAATTCTAGAGCAGGAAGCAAGCCTACAAAAACCGTGGTTAGACCGAGCAATTATACCCATACAAGCACACATACTTAAAGAAGATGTGGGTAAACTCATTTTCCAAGATTCGCAACTACAAGGATTGCTAAAAACTCTCAGCCCAGGTAAATTGACTGATACTCAAGCTGAACAAGCACTGTCTTCGGTTGCAGATTCATTACTAGTGCAACAAATAAATAATGCTACTATCGCTTGGTTAGTTGCCAATGGTGCAGAGGAACCGGAAGCAAAACTTCTAACACAGCGTTTAGTCAACTCACTTCCTGGTGACATACTAGTAGTCGTCACTGAGAATGCTGCACCTTTAGCCCAACTGCAAAAATTTTTCCGTTTGGGGATCTCATTATCTCCCAGTTTCATTACCCCAGAAGTTGGTTCTACAGTCAGTGAAAAAATTGATTTGCACCGAGAACATTACCGTGCAAGTTTGATTAAAAACCTCAGTATCCCTTTACTGATGGAATCCTTTGCTCTTAAGGATATCTATGTGCCACAAAAAGGCTTACCAATAGAAGAAAATATTTCTGAACAAGATAAAAAAGCTGTTAAACCAGTTGATTTAAAAACATGGGCGCAGCAACAGTTAACTGATTTAGAAACGATCGCTGTTATTGAGTCAGAACCAGGTTATGGAAAAACTAGTTTTTGCCAACTTTGGGCAGCACAGGTAGCACAGGAATTTTACCCTACTTGGATGCCTATAGTAATTAGGTTGCGAGATGTAAAATACGGTAAAACTTTAATCGAAACTCTAACTTCTGCCTTTGGTGTTAATCTTTCAACTTGGTTAGAGCAAGAAAATCTCCCTTGTCTGTTGCTGCTGGATGGTTTGGATGAACTGCCCCATTCTGTCCAGGGTATCAGGGCACAAGCAATTTTTATTCAGCAATTACTAAACCTTCAATCTCAGCACCGCCACAAAATTGTGTTGACAAGTCGCTCAACGACTTTACCAGAAATCGTCTCGGAACTACCGCTATTGTTGAAGCGAATTATTATTCAGCCATTGGATGTAGACGAATTCAAGCAATGGTTTCAACAGTGGGCAAAAGTGCAATCATTACCCATTGCTCAAAATTTATTTACATTATTAAAACAGGCAGGGTTATTTAATAGCCAATCAAAGTTAAGCGAATTATCTCCCCTTATCCGTCAACCCCTAATGCTGCATTTATTGGGCCTCTTGCACCGCGAGGGATTGCTAGATGATGAACTATTGCAGTTAGCAGCTAATACCCAAAAGTCTTTTCTGTTATGGGAAATTCATCATCGTCTGAGTCGATGGTTGTTGGGTTATCCGTTAATTGGTGGGATCAAGACGATGTTACTGCGTTCGGGTACAGCTCATATTCATCGGACTCCAGAAGCGATCGCTAATCTACTCGCTAATCGTCATCCCCAAGATTTACTCGATCGGATGCAAGCGATCGCTCTCAAAATTTTACACTCGCAACGTCATCAAATTAATCTAACTGGTGAATTTAATACTTTACCAGCGTTTTATTTTAAAATTTGGGATGTAAAAAGCTCAGGTGAAAGCGCAGCGAAAAGTAGTTTAATTGAGTTTTCGCATCTTAAGTTAGGAGAATCTCTTTGTGCAGATGCTATTGTTGCCCAACTTAAACTTCTGACTCAGTACCAAGATGAGGCTTATGGTACGCACACTTTTGTACTTGATTCCAGTAGCGTAGCTCAGAATATTTATAATTTATTAGGTTACGGGATACTTAGCCAAGAAATAGAAGAACTAGCGATCGCCGGATTGCGTCGCCAGCAAAAGCACAAATTTTCGTTTGAAGTTTTATTTCAACGTCTTTTATCTTTCTGGCGTGCTTACTGTCAAGGACGTTGGTTAGATGAGGGGATAGCGCACAACGCTTTGACTAATTTTCATGCACTGCAAAACCCTGTGAATGTTGAACAGGTGAATGCTGCGGTGGGACTGAATGTATTTTTATTGCTTTGTGCTTGCTACCGAGAAACAAAAGTTCCATTTTGGCCTTGTGGGAATCCAGTCAATTTGACAGAATTCAATCCAGAAGTGTTGAGTGTGCTAATTGCTAGGACAACGGTTTTACATAAAAGTGCTTTCGCAACCCGAATCAAGTCTCTGGCTGGACTGAATTTATCGGGAGCCTCTTTATTGCAAGTGATGTTAACTGGGGTAAATCTTGAGCAAACAAATTTATCTAATGCGGAGTTAACAGGGGTGAATTTGGCTGGAGCCAATTTGCAACAGGCGAACCTCGCAGGTGCTAACTTACAACACGCAAACCTTGCAGGTGCGAATTTACAACAGGCAAATCTCACAGGCGCAAACCTGCAACAGGCAAACCTGATGGGGACAAATCTTAATTCTGCCGATCTCACCAACGCCTGCTTATTTGACGCTATCCTTGCTGCGACTGACAAAAAATTGGCTGCTGATAATGGAGCCTTGTTCTCTAAAGAGTTGTTTCAAAAACTGAAACATTTGCGTAGTTTACCGCCGCAGGCATCGCAGCAGCGCTTTTTAAACACTGTGAAAATCACGCCAAACACAAACGTTAATTGGAACGAAACCCCTGCGATCGGACTAATTGAAAGCTGTGAAGGCGCAATTTTATCAGTAGATTTAGATGATGATGATGCCGATGATGAGACAGTTTTTGGTAAGAATTCAATTGGAGAATAGGGTATGGGGCATTGGGCATTGGGCATTGGGCATGAAGAAGAGACAAAAGAAACAAGGGAGAGATTTTCAATAATTCCTGCTTGCCCCCCTGCTCCCTGCTCCCCTGCTCCCTGCTCCCTAGACCTCTTGCGGATTGCGGTAGCCAAAAAAGTTAATACTGTACTCAGTAATCCGCACTCCTGTTTCTTCTTCAATTTTGCGGATCAAATCTTCTGGTAGTTCCACATGAACATCAAGAATTTGATTTGTATCCACACAGTTTATGTGACTGTGAGAGTCACTAATGTTGCCGTACAAACGTCCATCACAGCGTTCAATACACTCAATAATGCCTTGACTGGATAGTGCTTCTAAATTTTGATAAACAGAGGTATGACCGATCTCTTTGCCTTGTTGGTTCAAGCGATCGTAAATCTCTCTTGCAGCAAGATGTTCATTTGCTTGCCAAAGTAATTCCAGAATAAAGCGACGCTGACGACTGACGCGCATACCCAGGATTTGACAGCGCTCAAGTGCATCTTCTAAGGAACGAATTGGTTTTGTAGTAATTGTTTGTTTTTGCATATTACAGCTTGTTAACTGTTGGGGGGAATTTTCCCGTCTAAATGTTTATTGGTTATTTAATATATGCAATGATATTGCACACCGCTGTCTCACCTGTACTTATGTTTTGGCTTTTGATGCTGTGAAAGTGACAGGTGGCGATTATGATTTTTTTTGCTTGTTGACGGCTACTTTGTCAGACCTTAATCTAAAACAAACTCATTACAACTTTAACTTAAAATTGCTGTAAATGTCCACCTTGGGGCAGCCATTGCCTTGCCCAAGTAGGCTAATTCTAATGGCGTACCATATTAATCGTGTAGTAATTATTTAATTAGATGCGAGTAATTATAGCAATGATAAAAGTAACATTTAATTTTAGTAAAAATCAGTGAAGTGAATAGCGATAGCCAGTGGCTCATATCAAAGCTAGTAACTAAATGTATATTTGTTATAATCACCGAAAATTAAGCAAAAGTATCAAATAAATTTGATCGAGGTCAGACTTGTGTTTAAACCTTGTATGGGTTGACGAAATTATCAGCAAAAAGTATCAGTAAATACTAATTTATTTATGAAAAAGACATTGTGCGATCAAAAGTCAATGTAGCGTCAATCCCTGAAAGCTGCTACTGTATATTCTCGATCCTACAGTTGAGCATCAAGAAAGTGGCTGCTAAATCAATGACAATTGCGATCGCACTCAATAATGACTTCATTAACAATCTGGATCTGTCCCCTGCATCAACGGTGATTGAAAAAATGCTGCAAGATGGGGTTGTATCCCACGAACAGCAGCTACGCTTTGATGTCAATTACGATCTCCAGCCTGGAGACCCACGGGAACTCTCAGAAATTCCAGAGGTGCGCCTGTGGTTTGTGCGTCTAGATGCCAAATATCCCTGGTTGCCATTTTTACTAGATTGGAAAGCTGGGGAATTTGCTCGTTATGCCGCCATGCTTGTACCACACCAGTTTAGTTCTCAAGAAGGTATTCAGTACAATCCTGAAGCCTTAGAGATATTTTTGATGCACAAAATCTTTATTTTAGGTGATTGGCTGAAACAACAAAACATACCCAGCCTCTCGCGCCTAAAGTCTATGGCGCAAATTCTAGGTTATGAATTAGATGATGCTTTTTTTGAAATATTTTAAATAGCTAATAGGTGATGGAAGAGTTTTGAGAAAATGTTCTTTGTTTTAGTAAACTGTGTGAGGTTATTCTGATATTGCAATATCGTTCAGTTAAACCCTAAATCTTCTGTAGAGAAGCGTTAGCGCATTGACCGACACGAAGTATAATTTCGCGCCTCTATTTGCCGAAATCAATACCAGAAACTTAATTGAATCGTATTGAACTATAGTATATTTTTAAGGATTTTGGGTTTAACTCAACTTTATTGTGGTATAACGCACTAGAATACGATTTGTCTAAATAAAAACTGAAAGCCGTTGTCACAAGTTGGCAACGGCTGAGTGATAAATTATAGAGCTTTTCATTTGTATGCATTATATATTCACCTCTCTCTTTCCAGGAGAGAGGTTTTGAGGCTTACTGTCTGTTCTAGGTATCTAAGTTTGGGAAAACTACTGGTTTAGCCACCCCAAATTTTCTCTAAAACTGTGTTTGGTGAAATATCCGCCGTTTTTCCCGTAAGGGATTCAATAGCTAGGAATTTATCGTTTTTCGGCAACAACTTAGCTGGATTGCTGGGCCCAAAGATGGCAATGGTATAAGTTTGAACTGCAACACTCAGTTGTAGGGCCGCGCTATCAGTAGATAACATCAAATTTGCCCCAGCAATTATGGCAGTTAACTTACCAATATCATCTGGGGCAGTCACCTTGATATCTGGAGAAGACTCCAGAAGCGATCGCACAAACAGCTCATCATCAAGCCCCTTAATAAGCACCACAGGTAAATCCGGCTGCTTTTGTTGGAAGGCTTGAATAATTTGTTGCCAATTCTCGACAGGGTAGATTTTATCCAGTTCTTTAGCCTGGGATAACTGGCCAGAACCCCCATGAATCAAGATATAGCCTGTTTCATGAACCCCTAAACGTTTTTGTTCCTTTTGTGCCCATTCAATATCTGGTTTTGGTACATTTACTGCTAACTCTGGGACAGGGCTATTTATTTCCAACGGTTGCAGCAAGTCGTGATAAACTGCTGCGACATATTGGGATGATTTCAACGGCACAGTATGGGTAAGAAAACCCGATCCTTTGCCTTGGTAGCCAATGCGTATAGGAATTCCCGTCAACCAGAGTAAAAGACCCACCAACCAATTTTGCTTAACAGCAATGGCAACATCGTATTCGCGATCGCGAATTGTCCCAACTAAATTACCCCAATCTGCCAGACTGTTACGGTCATTAAAATCAAAGTTCAGCACCTCGTGAACTGACTTGCTCACTCGGTAGGCAGCCTTTGACCGGGGTTCAACAACGACATCTATCTGAGCATCAGGGTAATGGCGCTTCAGGTCATCTAGAGTCGGAAAGAAGAGAATTTGGTCGCCAATTCCGCCAGGTACAAGGGCTACTACTCGCATAATATTTATTGACGCTTACTCGCTCCCTATTTTAGGGGAAAATATATAGCTTAAAGATTGAGGAATTCTGTGTATTTACTAATTCCAGCTGCGGGAATCGGAAAAAGAATGGGTAGTAACCGCAATAAACTCCTGCTAAGAGTGCGATCGCAACCAATTATTGCTTGGACTTTATTAGCCGCAGAAGCCGCCAGTACAATCAGTTGGATCGGGATCATTTCTCAGTCTAGCGATTGGCCAGAGTTCAATGCAATTCTCGCCGATCTGAAGCTGACTAAACCAGTAGAATTGATTCAAGGCGGCTCCACTCGCCAAGAATCTGTTTACAATGGCTTGCAATCTCTGCCAATAGCCGCAGAACAAGTGTTGATTCACGATGGTGCTAGATGCCTGGTAACATCAGATTTATTTAACTCTTGTGCCGAGGCCATTCGCCACTGTCCCGGTTTAATTGCTGGTGTACCCGTCAAAGACACCATCAAAATTGTCAACGAACAAGGCATAATTCAAGAAACACCCGACAGACGACAACTATGGGCAGCACAAACTCCCCAAGGATTTGATGTCAAGTTGTTGAAACAGTGCCATGCTGAAGGAGTCCGTCAAGGTTGGGAAGTAACTGACGATGCTGCTTTATTTGAAAAGTGCGGCATTGAAGTCCGAATTATCGAGGGAGAAGAGACAAATTTAAAAGTGACCACTCCCCAAGATTTAGCGATCGCAGAATTTATTCTCACAAATAGAGGGACTGGGGATTAGGGACTGGGGACTGGGGGAGCAAGGGAGCAGAGGAGCAGGGGGAGAATAACTCCTAACTCAGCACTCATTACTCATTACTCAACACTGTTTTGCCCAATGCCCAATGCCCAATTTTAAAAAATACTTTGACAATTTACGATATAATGCCACACACTTGTTGATTGTTAGTTGTCATGTACTAATGACCAATGACTAATGACCAATGACAAACGACTAATGACTAAATGATTACAGCCACAGCGACGAAGATAGAAGCAATTCTCTATTTAAAGGGTAAACCCTTGTCGCTCGGCGAAATCGCCGAGTATGCCGCGTGCGATCGCGCCACTGTCAAAGAAGGCATAATTGAACTAATGGACAACTATGCCCACCGAGATAGTGCCCTAGAGGTAGTAGAAACTCCAGATGGTTACAGTTTGCAACTCCGGTCTGATTTTCATGACTTAGTGCAAACGATGATACCAGTAGAATTGGGTGTAGGTGCATTGCGAACTTTGGCAGCGATCGCCCTTAATAGTCCCATACTCCAAAGCGACTTGATTAACCTACGCGGTTCAGGAGTATATCAGCACGTCCCAGAACTCGTTGAACTTGGTTTCATCCGCAAACGCCGAGACAGCGATTCTCGCTCTTACTCACTCCAAGTAACCCCAAAATTCCATCAGTATTTCCAAATCGAACAACTTCCACAAATACTTTCTACAAATCAGAAGGAAGAACAACTAGAACTAGAACTAGAACTAGAACTAAAGGCAGTGGCGAGTGGGGAGTAAAGAAGGGAATAGGGTACAGGTTACAGCGTACAAATTATTCCCTATAACCTGTCATCTGTCATCTCTCCCCTAATCACACTCCCCTTCTCTTGACTTATACCCGTGGTGAATGCGCTACTCTTGTTCTATGGTTTAGAGTAGAGTTAGCAATTAAGCTAAATAAAACTGCCAATGGTGTTTAATCCTGACTTTTTGAATGACAACTCCGAGGAACACCCTAATCAACTTGTTTCCGACCACTCTGAGGAATACCCTAATCAGTTACTCAAATATCTACAGCATCAGTCTCCTGATGTTTTAGCTAGGGTTGCTCAGTCCGCCAGCCCCGAAATTAAACAAATCATCTCGCAAAATGTCCAAGGGCTAGTGGGAATGCTCCCGGCAGAAAATTTCAACGTGCAAATCACAACAGATCGGGAGAATTTAGCTGGACTTCTAGCGTCGGCCATGATGACGGGGTATTTTCTGCGCCAGATGGAACAAAGAATGCAGTTAGAGCATTTGTCTAATGGCCAATAGTTAATAGTCGCTAGTCAAACATTCTGGGACTATTGACCAAATAATCACTAATTCGTAATTCGGAATGACCCTCTCTAGAAATTACGAATCATTTTGACTAGTTCTTTTCAGGATAAGCTCCTGATTGGACTTTGAAGGTTTGAACTTTACCACTGCGGTTGACTTCGATCGCTATTATGTCTCCAACTTTGCTCGACTCTACCAGCCTCTGAACTTGGGCTGAAGTTTTGACTGGTTTCCCGTTAATTTTTTGAATCACGTCTCCAGGAAGCAGTCCTCCACGCTTGGCTGGGGAATCATCTGTGACTCCTTTAATCACAATTCCAGCATCCTGCTGAATATTCAGTTGATTTTCTTGATTAATCTGCTGTTTTCTGATGGGAGACAGGTCTGCCATTTCAACACCCAAGAAGGGATGTTCTACACGCCCTTTAGTAAAAAGTTCATTAGCAATGCGGGCGGCGGTTTCAATGGGGATGGCAAAACCGAGTCCTTGAGCATCAGCGCGGATGGCTGTGTTAATACCAATCACCTCGCCTTGAGCGTTTAATAAGGGGCCACCAGAATTACCAGGGTTAATAGCGGCATCAGTTTGGATAAAGCTGACTCGCTTATCGGGGACACCAACTTGAGTGCTAGTGCGATCCGTAGCGCTGATGATACCGATAGTGACAGTATTATCTAAACCCAAAGGATTGCCAATAGCGATCGCCCATTGCCCTGGAATCAGGTTTTGCGAATTGCCCAGTTTTACTGTCGGCAAATCATTCGCTTTTATTTTCACTACCGCCACATCTGTCACAGAATCAACTCCTACCACTTTCCCCTCTAAACTGCGACCATCTTTGAGGGTAACTTGCACTGTATCTGTATCTGCTACTACATGAGCGTTGGTGAGTAATTCTCCATCATCGCTCAAAATAAATCCCGATCCTGTACCGCGCTCAATGCGTTCTTGAGGAATTGGTTGGTCATCCTCTCCGAAGAATCGCCGCAAGATCGGATTTTTCAAAGCGTCAGAGATAGGATTGGCTACTTTGCGAGTCGCATTAATTCGCACTACAGCCGGGCCAACTTTTTGCACTGCCGTCGCAATAAAATTCACGTTATCGCCACCAGTAGCCCCAATAGCTCCGTTAGGAGAATTCGGAACTATGGATTCTGGAGGCGAAGCCATTGTTACATTTTTTAGCTGTTGGAACGAGCGATTTTGGGGAATGAGATAGCGACTGCCAAACAAACCTGCACCACCGCCAATTACCAGTAAAAACACATAAACCGCCAGTTGCTTTAAGGATAACTTCATAATTGTTTTGCTCAAGAACAGCAATGCAGTTGCTAATTTCTAAGTGTAGTCAAGCGAACGGCAAGTGGACAGATCAATTTACGAGAAATTAGGGATTGGGCATTTGTCATTGGGGATTGGGCATTGGGGATTGGGCATTGGGAATTGGGCATTGGGCATGGAGAAGAGACAAAAAAGACAAGAAAGAAGGGGAGACTTGGGAGAGATTTTCAATAATTCGCCCTTGTCCCCTTGTCCCCCTTGTCTCCCCTGCTCCTCTGCTCCCCTGCTCCCCAATTCCCATTCTTCCCATCTAAAATCTAAAGTTAATGCGCTATTGACCTTTATACATGACTTTACCCTTTCGTCAACTATTTCTCTGTAGCTTAAGCGCCTTGGGCCTAGTAAGCATACTGCCATACTCAAACAGTGCTAACGCTGCTGTAAGTGGTTGCTCAACTCCAGCCCTATCTCGCTTCCAACGCCATAAAGTTGTTCGTGGCGAAACTTTGGAGAGCATAGCGCAGCGCTACAATCTCATTCCGACAACTATTATTGGCATGAATCCAGCTTTGCAGAATGGTGCAGCTGCCGCTGTTGGCAGTGTGCTTCAGATTCCTCCCTACAATGGGATTGTAGTCGAAGTGCCTCGCGGTCAAACTTGGCGACAAGTGGCAGCACAATACAAAGTTCGCGCTGATAGCCTGTTTGAGGTGAATGGCTGCCAACAAAACCCCAGAATCGTGTTTGTTCCGGGGGTAAATTGGTCGCCCAATGGTGTTGTAACTAAGTCCCCTTTACCTACTGATGCAGGTACACCAAACCGTGCTTCTTTGTCGGGATATCCCTTAGCGCAAATAGCAACTGTAGGATTAGCTTACGGCTGGCAAATAGATCCGGCGACAGGTGAAGTTTTCTTCCACAGTGGTGTTGACTTATTATCACCAGTTGGTAGTAATGTGGTAGCGATCGCACCTGGAACTGTAGCCTTTGCCAGCGATCGAGGTTCTTATGGCAAATTGGTCATTATTAACCACAGTGGCGGACTCCAAACCCGCTACGCCCAGCTTGACAGTATCAAAGTTACTGTCGGTCAACAAGTGAAAAAAGGAGACTCACTGGGAACAGTAGGCACTAGTGGAAAACCAAGTTCCAGTCAACCGCATCTCCATTTTGAAGTGCGCTCTAGTTCATCTCTGGGTTGGGTAGCAGAAGATCCAAAGGGCTATTTGAAAAAATGAAGTTAGTTTTGAAACGCAGAGGAAATCTCTGTGTTCCTCTGCGAAACCTTTGCGATCCTTTGCGTTAAAAAAAAGATGCTATATTTTCGCTAGATTTTACGATGTGCATTCCTGCTTCTGCAAACCTTTTAAATGCTGCATCTGCCTGTTCTGTGTAGTCCACAACACCAGGAACAACAACAGGAGAAGTGCAATCTTCTAGCAAATAGATTTTTTGAGCAAGGGCAGCATCTACCTGTTTAATTTCTGTTAATAAATCGTCAATTGTCCAGGCGACGCAATGACTTTTAGCTTGACCACCAATAATAACAGTATCAAATTCTAAAAGTTGCTGAATCAGTTGCGTGTTTTTTTGACCAAGTGGACGTTGCTCAAAATCTTCCAACACCTCTGGACGCAAAATAGAGTAATTTTCTGTTAAGGGATTCTCACCTTTGATTTCAAATTGCGTCTGACTCTGACGAGCAATACCGTGAAAAAATATCGCTTCTTCTACCGATGGAACTAAAGCATGACCAATACCACCCAACATAGAATGATAAGGCCAAACTGTGAGGGGATATTTACCGTCTTGACTTAGTTGCTTAACATAATGGTAAGTATGTTTTTCTAATAATTCATAATTGCCATTAGTAACAGTGTCAGCAACTGCTGGATTGACTTTCCAAATACCTTGTTCAATATCTGCTGGTGTAATGCTAGTCGCGGCTGGGGTGGGATGTTGTCCCGCAGCGTTCACCCAAAAGATCGGATGGAAGATTTGGGTTGCTGTGTGGGTATCTAGAGTAGGTACAATTTTTGTAATTACTCCCAAGTTGCGATAGATAAACTCACATAATCTGACATTATCATCCACCGCTCCTTTCCCAGATTTTCCACCTACAAATAGTTCAAATCCAGGGATGCAGAAGGTGTTTTGGACATCAATTAATAGTAGGCAAATACGAGTTTTATCTAAAGATGCAGGTTTGATATCGTGTTGTTTTGCCCAGATTTCAGCTTCGGCGGCACGTTCTTGGTAAGGTACGCGCCAGACTTCGCCGACTTCTTCAGGATTAAAATGTGGGGGAATTGGTAGTTGGGGTGTTATTTGGGTGTTCATAATTACAGCCGCTTTTATTCTGTAATAACATCTATGATTTCAATCCCCCAATTTTCTCAAGTCTAGCGTTACCTTAGTAAACATCATCATGAGAACCTAAGGTCAACAAAGAAATTACTAATTCCCCAGAATCGGGATGAGGAACAAACTCAAATAGAATCCGATTATTGTAGTCTATCGAACAAGCCCATGTACCCAATAAATCCCCTTTAAGTTTATGAGTACGCAAACCAGCGTAAAACGGATCTTCGGCAAGTTGCTGTAATCTTTGCTCAACTACAGAGCGTAATTCTGGATTTCGACGGGCTAAACGCTTAAAATCTCGAATAAATCTTGCACTCCATAGCAGTTGCATCAATCATCTAACTCCGCCATTAAATCAGCAACAGTTCCACTACGTACTTCCCCTTTAGCATAGGCTTCACGAGCTTCTGCAACCGCCTTTAATAAGTCATCCCGCCGCTGTTGTTTGAGGCGTTTTTGGATAATATCTACAAGAATAGCCTGAGCTTCTGGATCTAATGCTTCTACGGCTTCTATGGCTTTCTGGAATGTAGATGTTTTTTCTAGCATGGGCGTCAAAGAATTTGATGATAAGTCTAATTTAGCTGCTAGTAGGAGCGATCGCTCCTCATCCTCTTTACTTAATAGTATATTTGTATTACTAAATAAATTTAGCGATCGCTGTCATCCAAGCTTCGCAACATCACCAACCGTTGATTTAACCACTCATCTGTAAACCAACCATAAGGGAAAATATTTATATTCGAGGCAGCTACAGGTATGCAGGAAATTTGGACAAGAATAGAATTCTGGCTCAAAGCTAATACTCCACAAGTTCTTGATACATTGAACCCTGGAGCATCAGAGAGTCAGATCGAGGCAGTAGAAGATGCTCTGCTGATACAGTTTCCTGATGATGTCAAGAGTTCTTACCGTATCCATAATGGACAATTAGCTTACGATTATGGGCTGATTAATGGACGAGAATTTCTATCTCTTGAACGCATTCAAGATGAATGGCAAGTTTGGAAGGAACTTCTAGATGGAGGTAATTTCGATGATTCTGAAAGTCAGCCAGAACCAGGAATAGGAATTTGTACAGATTGGTGGAGTCCGTTATGGATACCACTAACCTATGACGGTGCTGGCAATCACGATTGTCTAGACTTAGCTCCTGCTAAAGGTGGCAAAATTGGACAAATTATTCAGATGTGGCACGATGACGCCAAGAGAAAACTCGTCGCTTCAAGTTTTCAGAACTGGCTAGAGGAATATGCCACTGGTTTAGAATCTGGTCAATATGTTTTCTCCCATGAATATGGAGGTATAGTCAAAGCGGATAGTATCTGGTGTCTGTAAATTTAGGAGCAACGCAACTTAGTCAGGTTAAAGCGATCGCACTCAAGCTACTCAGTTAAAAGAATTTTTCAGCAATATATCTTTAATAAATGAGCAAAACCTTTGAATTGCTCTTTATTTCTTTGCCTGTCTTATTTTCCTTTTTTTCTACCTAATCGCCCAAAGAGCCACCACCTGTGGCAATCTGGGAAACAGAGATTTATCAAATCTGATATTTTAACCACAGCAAATTTACCTAATCAGGTTATGCAAACTCTGCCCATAGTAGATACTTCAAATACTACATCCAGCCAACCTACCTTTGATACAACTATCAAGCGGCGCAAAACCCGTCCCGTAAAGGTGGGAAATGTCACCATTGGCGGTGGCTACCCCGTTGTAGTACAGTCAATGATTAACGAAGACACCCTTGATATTGATGGTTCCGTGGCTGGTATTCGTCGTCTGCACGAAATAGGCTGCGAAATTGTCCGCGTCACAGTGCCGAGTATGGCTCATGCTAAAGCTTTAGGGGAAATTAAACAAAAATTAATAAAAACTTACCAAGACGTACCCATTGTGGCTGATGTCCATCACAATGGGCTGAAAATCGCCGTGGAAGTTGCCAAGCACATAGAGAAAGTACGGATTAATCCAGGCTTGTATGTGTTTGAAAAGCCAAACATTAATCGCACTGAGTATACTAAAAGCGAATTTGACGAAATTGGCGATAAAATCCGCGAAACCTTAGAACCTCTAGTAGTTTCTTTGCGCGATCAAGGAAAATCGATGCGAATTGGGGTAAATCACGGTTCTCTGGCTGAAAGAATGCTATTTACTTACGGTGACACCCCCGAAGGAATGGTGGAATCTGCCATAGAATTCATCCGCATTTGTGAATCTTTGGATTTCCGCAACTTGGTAGTTTCCATGAAAGCCTCACGAGTCCCGGTGATGGTAGCCGCCTATCGCCTGATAGCCAAGCGCATGGATGAACTGGGTATGGATTACCCGTTACATTTAGGCGTTACGGAAGCCGGTGATGGCGAATACGGGCGAATTAAATCTACGGCTGGTATTGCTACCTTACTTGCTGATGGCATTGGCGATACAATTCGTGTCTCACTAACAGAAGCACCGGAAAAAGAAATTCCCGTCTGTTACAGCATTCTCCAAGCTTTGGGATTGCGAAAAACGATGGTGGAGTACGTCGCTTGTCCTTCCTGTGGGCGCACTTTGTTTAATCTAGAGGAAGTACTGCACAAAGTCCGGGAAGCCACTAAACACTTAACTGGACTAGATATTGCAGTGATGGGTTGTATTGTCAATGGCCCCGGAGAAATGGCAGATGCCGACTATGGGTATGTTGGCAAAACACCTGGTTATATTTCTTTGTATCGTGGTCGAGAAGAAATTAAAAAAGTCCCAGAAGATAAAGGTGTAGAGGAATTAATTAACCTCATTAAGGCAGATGAACGCTGGGTAGAACCTTAAAGGGAGCAGGGGAGCAGGGGAGGCAAGGGGGGACAACAGGGAATTATTGAACAAGTCTCTCCTTATCTTCCCCTTCTTCCTTGTCTACCTTGTCTCTTCTCAATGCCCAATGCCCAATGCCCAATGCCCCATACCCAATCCCCAAAAACTTTGTATCTTTTAACCATCAAGGTCGCCGGATTGTCAAGTATTTTGTTTAAATTAAGGATACATACTCGGTCTGTACAGTGGTAGCCTGTGTTAGATTGAGCATACTGACTATATTATTTTCCCTCTGACGCAGCTGTCATTATGGTGATTACAAAAAATAGGCTTGTTTTGGGTGCTACGGCAGTTACACTCTCCACGATCGCTGTTACTAGCCTTGGCATTCATTCGCGAGGTCAGGCTTTATTTAAAGCAAGTCCTAAAGAATTAGTAGATGAAGTTTGGCAAATTGTTCAGCGCCAATATGTCGACGGTACTTTTAATCAGGTAGATTGGCAAGCTGTTCGTAAGGAATACTTGAGCAAGTCCTACAGTAATCCGCAGGATGCATATAAGTCCATTCGGGAAATGCTGAAAAAGCTAGATGACCCATACACCCGGTTTATGAGTCCAGAGGAATTCAAGAATATGCAGGTGGATACCTCTGGAGAATTGACAGGGATTGGGATCACCATTAGTCAGGATGAAAAAACCAAGCAATTGGTTGTAATTGCGCCAATCGAAGATACACCAGCCTTTAAAGCTGGTGTTTTGGCAAAAGATATCATCCTCAAAATTGACGGCAAAGATACCAAGGGGATGGATACTAACCAGGCAGTATCCTTGATTAGAGGTGAAGCAGGATCGAAAGTCAACTTGACTATTCAACGCGACAAGCAGATAAAACAATTTGATATTACACGGGCGCGAATTGAAATCCATCCAGTTAAGTTTTCTGAAAAGAAAACTCCAGCAGGCAATCTTGGTTACATCCGTTTGAACCAGTTCAGTGCCAATGCTGGTAAAGAAATGCAAACCGCTATCAAAAATTTAGAAAGCAAAAAGGTAGCTGGATATATTCTCGATCTGCGTGGTAATCCAGGCGGCTTACTCTTCTCCAGTGTCGATATTGCTCGGATGTGGATAGATAAAGGTAAGATTGTCTCCACTGTTGAACGCCAAGGAGAGGCAGAAAAGGAAGAGGCAAACGGAAAAGCCTTGACAAATAAACCGTTGGTGGTGCTGGTAGATAAAGGTTCCGCTAGTGCCAGTGAAATCCTCTCAGGGGCTTTGCAAGATAATAAGCGTGCTACTTTGGTCGGTACTCAAACCTTTGGTAAGGGACTAGTGCAATCAGTGCGTCCCCTGGAAGATGGTTCAGGATTAGCGGTGACAATTGCTCATTACTATACCCCCAATGGTACGGATATCAATCACAAAGGCATTTCGCCAGATGTGAAAGTGGATTTGAGCAAAAAGCAGATGGAGGATTTGTGGCTGCATGAACGTGACAAACTCGCGACTCTTGCAGACCCTCAATTCGCTAAAGCGGTGGAAGTGATAGGTAAAAAAATTGCTGTTCAGGGCACATCTACAGCAGAAAAATGAAGAGTTAGGAATAAAGTTAGGAGTGAATAGTGAGGAGTTAGGAATAAAGACCGTCACTATCAACTTCTAACTACTAACTTAAACTGGTTGGCACTTCCCAGCCCTAATGAGTCCGACACGTCGGGCGATCGCTTCTTCTTGCGAACTAAAAGGCCCCCATTGTTCTATAATTTCTAAATTATCGCCGCCAACTTGGTCGCTGGAGATAATTTCACAGTTTCCAGCAGAACGCTTGACAATGTACCAAGTTTGTGAATTGCTCATATTTTAAATAAAAATCTTGTTTTTATAGTAAGAATTTTATGCCATACAGAAAATATCTTCGCACTTGCTGAATCTGGGATTTAGCAAATGTAATCGTATAATTAGTTTTTTTCGGATCAATAATATCTTAGATGCTTGAGTGTAGTTTCTGTAGCTAACTCTACACCCAAAAGATTTTCTCTGTTAATTCGCTATCTTTTGGGCTTTATATTAGCTGGGCAAAATGAAGAAATAGAGCTAGAAATTACACCAGATGGTAGTACAGAACCATGAATAAGGTAAACTATGCAGCAATGAGCGACCAAGAGCTAAAAAGTTACTTTATCACCCACAAGGATGATAAGGAAGCCTTTTATGCTTACATGGATAGACGAAAATCTCGTCATCGTGATGCTGCAATACAATTAAACGATCCGGCTTGGGAAGAAAAAATAATTGCTGTAATTCAGAAACAATTAGGTTCTGATTGATAACTTAATAATTTCATATTTTTAATCGAGGTGAACAAAATTTTTGTAATCACCTCGATTTCTCATATAAATTTACCTTTGGCTAATACTTCCGCTCTTTTGGCTCAAACATATTAATCGCTACCGGTCGATATTGAATATCAATTCCGGCTGGTGAATAGTAAGCCATTGTGTGTTTGAGAAAGTTAGTATCATCTCGCTGGGAATAATCTTCGCGGAAATGAGCGCCACGACTTTCTTGGCGATTTAAAGCTGATGCCAAAATAGTCTGTCCTACTACCATCAAACTTCTCAATTCCAAAGCTTCCACGAGTTCCGTATTCCAGCAACTACCTTTGTCATCTAAATAAATTTGCGGGTATTTTTGTTGTATTTCTTCTAATTTCTGCAAACCTTCAGTCATTAATGCCTCAGTGCGGAAAACACCGCAATAATCAGTCATACAATCCTGAAAAGCTTCACGGACTTGGTTAATGCGGTACTGTCCTGGTTGTTCTAGCAAAGCTTGAATTTGTTGCTGGGCTTCTGTTAGATACCGTTGCTCATCTACAGAAGGTAACTTCCGTTTTTGCACAAATTTGGCGATCGCAGCTCCAGTTCTCTTACCATAAACTACACACTCCAGCAGTGAATTACTCCCCAAACGATTTGCACCATGTACGGAAACACAAGATGTTTCACCCGCAGCAAAGAAAGCATCAACTAAACCATCACCACTACTGCGAACTTGACCATCGGTATTAACTGGGATACCACCCATACAATAGTGAATTGTCGGGCGGACTGGCATCGGTTGAGTTACTGCGTCAACACCTACTAAACGATGGGCTTCTTCCCAACAAAAGGGAACGCGACTCATAATTTTTTCTTTGCCCAGATGGCGCAGATCCAGATAGACAAAGGGGCCACCAGCACTGCCATTGAGATGAATACCACGTCCGGCGCGAATTTCGTAAGCGATCGCTCGTGAGGTAATATCACGAGGAGCTAGTTCCATGCGACTAGGAGCATAATTCGCCATAAAGCGATCGCCTTCACTGTTAATCAGATACGCCCCTTCTCCCCGTACCGCTTCCGAAATCAGTACCCCTACAGGATATAAACCAGTGGGATGAAACTGCACAAATTCCATATCTTCGAGGGGCAAACCTGCGATCGCAGTCATTGCCAAACCATCACCCGAAGAAGCGTAATCATTGGACGTAGTGTTATAAACGCGACCATAGCCCCCGGTGGCAAACATCACCGCCTTAGCCCGCACCACCTCTATATGTCCATCCAAAAGATGGAACATGACCACACCCTTAGCCTCATTTTCTTCCAAAATGAGACGCATCACGTACCACTCTTCATAAACTTGCACCCCATAACGCCGCAAATTGTTAACCAATTCGTGCAAAATCGCATGACCGGTTTTGTCAGCAGCGTAACAAGTGCGGTTGTGAGAATGTCCGCCAAAAGCCCTTTGGGCAATGCGCCCATCGGGTAAGCGAGAGAACAAAACGCCGAGATGTTCCAAGTCAATCACCACATCCGGCGCTTCTTGGGCGAGAATCGCTACAGCGTCTTGGTCTGCCAAGTAATCAGAACCCTTGACAGTATCAAAGGCGTGTGCTTCCCAACTATCTTCGGAATCAACATTTTTCAGCGATGCAGCCATACCACCTTGAGCCGCCACCGAGTGAGAACGAATTGGGTGGGTTTTGGCAACCACAGCAATATTTAAACTAGGGTCAGTGCGGGCAATTTCTACAGCAGCGCGACATCCTGCCAATCCGCCCCCGACAATAATCACATCGTGTTCCAGCATAATTAGCCCCCTGATTGCAAACCACTGCTGTTCTATTGTAGAGATGTGATTAATCAGCTAGTGGGTTGTAACAGTAGCATCTCTACAAAAAAATTCCCTGCTTCTATACAGGGAGGTTGTAACAAATTTTGAAATTAGGAGTGAAAAGTTAAAAACAAAGAGTTATGGCACAGATAGAGTGGCTCATAACTCCTGTACAGACGCGATTAATCGCGTCTCTACTCATAACTCCTAACTCTTTAACTAGTTGCTTGTACAGGTTGTTGCTGAGAGACATTACCTGGTATGGGTTCCATTTTAGTTCCTGGCCCTACAGGACTGACTTCAATATGATTTAACAAGGTAGTGACAAACGCGAACAACAAGAAAGGTAGCGATAGCAGAACAACGAGACCCGCTGTTGCTAAAGCGTACACGGGTCGCTTGGCACCCATTAACGCCAAGGCTGATGCCAAACTTAGGGTAATTGTAATCAACCAAACAATTATTTGACCGTAGATATCACCGAAAGTCAGGGTACAGACAAACCGGTACTTTTGAATATTATTTTCGCTCATCACATTTGCCTCAAGTCTCTCCTAATAGGTTCTACGTTAGAACTATGTTTGCCTTGTAGGCAATTTCTAAATATTTTTGCAAGCTTTGTAATATCACTTCACAATCTAGCTACCTTTAATGGCAAGGCAGTTATGTTAACAAACTTCTTTCGTTTATGGATATAGATGACAATCGCGTTGGCGCAGCCCGCTGTAGGCATTGCCTCCTTAATAAACACTATCTTGATTTTAAGCAAAAAGACTATTTGTCATCTATCAAATTCAGGATATTTCAAATAAATATATCAATTCTATTTAATTTGTGAAAATTGCAACCCACAAATCCCCAATTTTGTAAAAGTTGTTGGGTATCTTGTTTCTCGCGAGTGATTCAGGATTACTATAGAATTTAATTTTTTGCTAGTAAATATTAACTAGAGAAATCAAGGAAATTCAGGATGTAAAACCGATTTTTTGGTGTTAAATTTTGAGTATTGCCGGAATTTGTTGACTGAAATCAACAAAAACCTTTATTTTTCGTGGTGACATTGTTTTAGGAGTGAACGTGAATACTATTTTTCTTCGTAAAGGTGTTTTTTGGTTGCCAAGTATAGCTGCTCTTACATTTCTCAGTAGCGGCTTATCTGCAAGTGCCCAGACAGTAGACAAATTGAGCGATCGACCATTAACTGAACCTTCCGCAACCGTAGCGTCTCCCAACGAGTTTAGCCAAAACCTCTCTACAGAAACAACTGAAACTTTTACAGTCACAAATTTAACTAAGGTAGAGCAATCGCCTAACGCTGCGATACACAAAAACGCTAGTTTAACACCTACACCTGTTCCAGGCACAGTGGCGACCTCATCTGCAACGCTAACCTCTGAACCTGTACAACCGACTTCTCAAACTCCTGCTCAACCATCTGCTACCAAAGTGGCGCAATCAGATATTGATTTAGGTAGAACTACCAGTGGTGGTAGTAGCTATCTGGGCGTCGCTGCTAACATTGGTTTGAGTGGTGGTGACACGTCTTTGGGCGACGGTAACTTTGCGGTAGTTAGTAAAATCGGACTGACAAATTCTATATCAATACGACCCTCAGCCATATTTGGGGATAACACCACAGTTCTACTTCCGATCACCTACGATTTTACCTTTAAACCAGCAGATGCTTTTAGCGAACCATTAGCGATCGCACCTTACGTCGGAGTAGGTGCAGCTTATAAAACTGGTGATGATTCGCAATTTGCCTTTTTGGTGTCTGGTGGGATAGATGTGCCTCTAACTTCTCAATTTACGGCAACAGCTGCTATCAATGCCGGATTCTTCGATCAAACTGATGTGGGCTTGTTATTAGGAGTTGGTTACAACTTCAGTGGGCTTTAAAAGTTAAGAGTTAGGAGTTATGAGTTAGAAGTTAAGAGTTCGTAATGTTTCACTTATAACTCATAACTCTTCACTCCTAACTCCTAATTCTTAATTCATAACTCATAACTCTTCACTCTTGACTCTTGACTCCTAACTTCTACTTAGGGGTAACTTTGTCAATCACCTTAATTGTGCCATCGTCTCCTACTGTCCAAACATCGTATACACCAACGACATCGCCGTTAGCATCAACATCTACATTGCCGCTAGCTCCTTGGTAGTTAATCTTTTTACCATCTTTAAGTAACTTTAGTCCCTTGCAGACATCAGTAACTTCTGTGCCAGGGCCATCAGCAACTTCCCGAATTTTGCTGGCTATACCAACGCCTGTATTTTCCTTAGCAGCTTGCGCCGCCAATGTTAATAAAGCAGCTGCATCCCAAGCTTGAGGAGCGTATTCCCCTGGCGCACCACCTTTTTTATCCTTCCACAGTTTGTTGAAAGCTTCTAGTGCTTTACCATCGGAACCCGGTACTGTACCGATCGCTCCAGTTAAAATATATTTACCATCATCGCCCTTGCCAACTTGTTCGGGAAAAGTAGGTGATTTTACCCCATCTGTCAGCAGAATCTGTACTCCCTTCGCCACACCTTGCTGATAGGCGGCTTTCAAGAACAGACTACCAGTTTCCGCATACATTACAGCTAGGACTGCATCTGGCTTCCCAGCAAAAGCAGCAGCCGCTTCTGTATCAAATGTCTGGGCTTTTGGATCGTAGCGGACAGGCTTATCTTTATTAACGATAGTTCCACCCAATTTTTCAAAAGTTTGCACGAATGCTTTTTCAAACCCTACGCCATAATCGTTATTAATCACGACTGTAGAAACTCGCTTGAAACCTTTTTTGTTAGCAAGTTGGGCTAAGGCTAGTGCTTGGTAGGTATCGGGGGGAGCTGTACGTGCCCAAAAGCCTTTATAGTCGCCTTTTTGTGCCTTTTCGGTAAACACGGTACTGGTACTACCAGGAGAAACCAGCATGACTTTATTCGGTGTGGCAATGGAGACTGCTGCACTAGAAACGCTACTGGCAAAGGAGCCAACGACACCTGCAACTTTATCTAAAGTTGCTAGTTTGGTCATACCGGCAGCTCCAGCTTTCGGGTCGGTTTGGTCATCTACTTGCACTAAAGTAACAGGTTCGCCATTTACCCCACCGCAAGCGTTGACCGTATCGACCAGTAAAGGTATAGAACCTAACATTTGCTGTCCTACAGAAGCCAAGTCGCCTGTCGTCGGTAACAGGGAACCAATTTTTAGTCCTTTAGCACTGCTTGTAGTAGTTGAGTTTGCCGCTGGAGTTGCGGTACTTCCGTTGTTAGCTGTGCCGTTGGGGTTACTGTTATCACCACAAGCCCCAAGTAGAAACCCAGCCGCAAGGGTAGCTATACTTAAACTTAAGGCGGCACTAATTTTTCTCATAAATTACTTTCACTCCTCAAAACACTTAGGAGCCTAAAAATAAAATCCAAACTAGATTTGTAACTTAGCTGGATCTTATCAAGATTCCAAAAGATAGATCATATCATCTATCTTTAGGAGTAGAAATATTTACGCCGATATTAGTATTTCCTTTTTAGACAGAATATACTCTGTGTATCAAAAGCTGAAAAACGGAGAGGGAGGGATTCGAACCCTCGGTACGGAGTTGCCTGCCGTACAACAGATTAGCAATCTGCCGCTTTCGACCACTCAGCCACCTCTCCTGACTCACGAATATCAATGTTACCAGACTTGCTCTTAAGAGTCAATAGTCATTTGTCATTGGTCATTCGTCGTTGGTTATCTATAAAACACTGATGACTAAAGACTAGGGACAAATGACTAATTTTTTAAAGGACTTGCGATCGCATCCAAGCTATGGGCAAGGTGCGTAACTTTTTCCACTGGGGAACGAAAGCCCGCTGACTGAATACATCGTAATCGTTGCCTTCAATCGCCTCCAAAATTTGACCGTACAGCATTGATGCTGCCCATACAGGCCAACGGGCATCGGATGCTAAATAAGTAATTCCCTGGTCGGATGTGGTGTAAAATTGACGGGCGCGGTCAATTTGAAAGCGCATCAATGCCCGCCAACGCTCATCTACCACACCTTTGAAGAAGTCTTGCTCGGTATAGTTGAATTTTGCCAAGTCTTCTAGGGGAATGTAAATCCGTCCGCGTTTGGCATCTTCTCCCACATCCCGCAAGATGTTGGTGAGTTGATTGGCAATTCCGAGAGCGATCGCTTCTTCTATGGGAATATAAGGTTGTTTGTTCTGTTGCCACGGTGCTGCATATATGGTGTTATCCACACCCATAACTGATGTTGACATTAAGCCAACAGTGCCAGCAACGCGGTAACAGTAGAGGTATAAATCCTCAAAGGTTTCATAACGACTGCGATATAAGTCCATGCGCTGACCGGCAATCATATCCCGAAATGGCTGAATGTCCATCGGAAAGCGCTGGAGGGTATCAACTAAAGCTACATCGTAATTTTCTAATGGACGCCCCGCAAAAATCGATTCCAGCTGCTGTTCCCATAGGTCTAGGGTTTCTGGCGTGGTAATAGCAGATGCGGGGCCATCCACCAATTCATCTGTACGGCGACACCAAGCGTAAATTGACCAAATAGATTGACGTTTTACCGGACTCATAAGCAAAGTACCCAGGTAAAAAGTCTTGGCATACTTTGCTGTGAGATGCCGACAAAGTTTGTATGACTCGTCTACAGAGACCAGCGTTTTCATGCGCGGCGGGGAATCAGGCAGTTGCAGCATTCGTTGCGGGCGGTCGGGTGAGCGTTTGCAGGTTTGAGGAATTTGCTACCGGGAGGGCCTCAGAAATCGCCTGCGCTGTCAGCTTACCAGAAAGTACGGCACCTTCCATACTGGCTAAGTAGCGTTGCATGGTGTAATCCCCGCTAAGATAGAAGTTACTAATGGGGGTTGTTTGCGAGGGACGGTACTGTTGACGACCAGGGGTCGCTTTGTAAACTGAACGGGGCGTTTTCACCACATGAGATTTCAGCAATGTTGCTGGATTGTCTCCCCCAAAGTGGTCGGGGAAGAGTTTTTCTAACTCGGCAATAGTTGCAGCCACAATCTCCTCATCGGATTTGGCAATCCAATCTTTTGCCGGGGCTAGAACTAATTCCAGCATCGAGCGTTCGGGGTTGGCGTATTCACGGCAGGTATTGCTCATATCAGCATAAACGCTTAGGAGGGGCGATCGCGAGAATAGCAAGTGATCAATTTGCGTAAGTTTACGATCGAACCACAAATGCACGTTAATCACAGGTACGCCTTCCAACCCGTCTAGCTTTTGGAAAAACTCCATTTCTTTCCAAGGTGCTGGCAAAATCACCTTCAGAGGGTCAACCGGCATGGCAGATACATACAAATCCGCCGTGAAAACTTCATCTTCCTCTCCATTCAACCCCCGCATCAAGTAACCTTTGACGCTACCATCGGCGTTTAGCAAAATCTCTTTTAAAGGGGCATTCAAACGGACTTCTCCACCGCGTTCGGTGATGTAATCCACTAGAGGCTGACACAATCGTTCTGTTGGCGAACCATCCAGAAAGGCCATTTTCGAGCCTTTTTTTTCTTGGAGGAAACGATTGAGGGCAGTTAAAAGAATGGTTGCCGAAATTTCATCTGGCCCGATGAAGTTCAGCGACTTGGCCATAGCAATAAAAACTTCTTTATTGACCCGTTCTGGTATGTTGTGTTTACGCAGCCAATCTGTCCAGGAATATTTGTCCATTTCTTCAACGTACTTTTGCCCCTGAATCATGGCCGGCAATAATCCGATGCCAAAGCGGATTTTTTCTGGCCATGTCAGCATGTCGTTGTTTCGCAGAATCGCCACTATACCATTAATTGGTGCTGGCAAATCTGGGAAATCAAAGCGGCTGTAAGTACCTGGTGCATCTGGCTGGTTGAAGATCATTGTGTGTTCTTTCCACTGCAATCGATCTTCAATGTCCAGTTCTTTGAATAACTGCAACATATTCGGATATGCGCCAAAAAAGATGTGCAGACCTGTTTCGTACCAGTCTCCATCAGCATCTTTCCACGCGGCCACTTTACCGCCTAGAACGTCTCGACGTTCCAAGACAATGGGTGTGTGACCTGCGTCTGTAAGATATTTCGCGCAGGAAAGTCCTGCTAGTCCCGCTCCCGCGATCGCTACTCGCATGTAACCCTACTGCTCTTCAATATTTCTTAACCGTTTTATCGTTTTCATTATACGTTGCAATCCGTTACATTTGGCAGTTATTGTGCGATCGCTTCCCCAAAAAACTTTTGCCAAAGGGAATTTTACCTATGCGCACCTGTCCAAACAAATTGCCAATACCATTGTTGGCAATAGCTTTGCGGCGTGCACTTTATCTATATTTACATGCAAGTGATTTCGGGAAACAAAAGTATTTCCTTTGACTGAAAATAGCTAATTTTAAAAGTTGTCCTCAAGTAGTTGATTTCTTGGCTAATTTGTGTATTTGCTATTAGGAAATATCAGGGGCATTACTTAAAGAAAACTTTCCTCTCTCTATAAGGGTGTAGGATAAATGTTTATGTTCTCTAGGTTGAACAGGTAAAAGATTATGGCTGTATCGCAGGAGCTAAGGCGCTTTGGACATCACTTAATTTTAGGTATTTCCGGCACTACATTAAGCGATGACGATAAACGCGCACTCAATGAATTAAAACCGATTGGGGCGATCTTTTTTGCTAAGAACTTTTTGGATGGCACCCCATATCAGGTTTGGCTGGAAAGCTTCAAAGATTTGAATAACCAGATACGAGAATATACTGAACGTGATTCCATGTTCCTCACTCTCGATCATGAAGGAGGTCGTGTAATTCGTACACCATCGCCAATTACCCGCTTTCCTCACGCTTTTTTGCTGCGATCGCACGCTTATGAAGTAGCAAAAGCCACAGCAGTAGAACTAAAATCACTGGGAATAAATTTATCTTGGGCACCTGTAGCAGATATTTTTTCCCATCCCGACAACCCCGTGATTGGGCCTCGCGCCTTTGGTAACACTCCCGAAACTGCTACTCAAGGTGCCCGTGACTATTACCTTGGACTTCGAGATTCAGGAATTTTAGGATGCGCCAAACACTTTCCCGGACATGGAGACACCAGCAAGGACTCTCACATTGAGCTACCAATACTGAATTTAACTCTAGAAGACCTGCGACTACGAGAACTTATACCCTTCAGAGCTTTAATCGAAGTACAGATTCCTTTGATTATGACTGTCCATATCTTATTTCCCAAAATAGATCCTGATGTCCCAGGAACGCTTTCTCAGACTATCCTCAAAACCATACTTAGAGAGGAACTTGGCTTTGAGGGAGTAGTTGTATCTGATGATTTGGATATGAAAGCGATCTCAGATATGTTTATGAAAGCTGGTACTGTGGCGCGGTCATTTAATGCAGGCTGCGATCTGTTTATTGTGTCGCGTAATATTAATTCATCATCTCTTGAAAGAACTTATCGGATTGCTGAAGATTTTGCTGATTCGCTCAGTAACGGTAGCTTAGATGAAGCAGTCGTAGAAGCAGCCAGAGAAAGAATTGAGAAACTACTGGCAGTAACACCGCAATATCCCGTACATACTTTGGATAAAGATGTCTTATTGCAACATGCTCAACTAGCGATCGCTAGTTGCTATTCATAACCCAAGTACATTCAAGTTGCATGTTAGCGATTGCCAAAAGGCTAACTAAAGATTGCATTTCTTAATTTTGAATTTTAAATTTTAAATTTTTAATTGTTTAGTGGGTGGTATAGGGGTCGAACCTATTTCTGCGGGTTAAAAGCCCGCTGCACAGCCGGTATGCCAACCACCCTAGTTAATTTGAAAAAGAAATGAGCAAGTGCGATTTGTAATACCAACATTAGATATAAATCCACCAGGGAGGTACTGCCCCTCCTATTTCTGTGTTATCAGCACAGCGCCTCGCTTTTCGGCTCCAGGTGGAAAAAGAGGAAGATGGAGGAATCGAACCCCTACAGTTGCCCATACCCTGGTTTTCAAGACCAGTTGCCGTCCATTCAGCGGCATCTTCCATTCAAGGGTGTCTGACGGGGCTTGAACCCGCTTTGACTGGTTCCACAAACCAGCGCCTCGACCACTTTGGCTTCAGACACCATCAGTGGAATCAATGGGAATTGAACCCATAACCTCCTGCTTGCAAGGCAGGTGCTCTAGCCATTTGAGCTATGACCCCATAAAAATTCAAAATTCAAAATTCAAAATTCAAAATTAAAGACATTTTCAAGCGGGAGTGGTAGGACTTGAACCCACAACTTTCGAGGTAGAAGCTCGAAGCTCTATTCCATTGAGCTACACTCCCAAGATTTGGTAGTCCTGGCAGGATTTGAACCTGCAACCTCTTGCTTGTAAGGCACTTGCTCTACCGTTGAAGCTACAGGACTACGCAAGCGAGTGGAGGGACTTGAACCCACGCGCTGAGTATGGCGCACTCAGATGCTACCGATTACATCACACCCGCAAGTTCGAGCGGACGGCGAGATTTGTAGCTTGCTTCCCGCAGGGTACTCGCACGAAGACGGTGGAAACGTCTCATGCTGCCGTTACATCACACCCGCATCAAGCTGGTAACAGGAATTGAACCTGCAACCTACTGATTACAAGTCAGTTGCTCTACCAATTGAGCTACACCAGCACTGTTTTGGTGACGGGGGCAGGAGTTGAACCTGCCGATGTTCAGGTTATGAGCCTGACGAGCCACCGTTGCTCTATCCCCGCATATTCACCAATACCCCTGACTGGATTTGAACCTGCAAAATCTGGACTCTGATTCCAGCACGTATGCCAGTTCCGTCACAGAGGCATATCGGGATGGCAGGATTTGAACCTGCGACTCCATGCTCCCAAAGCATGGCTTCTGGCCACTGAATTACATCCCGTTGGTACTCCTGGTGGGAGTCGAACCCACAACCAAACAGATTTTAAGTCTGTCACCTCTTCCAATTGGGCTACAGGAGCAAATTTTGGTACTCTTGGTGGGAATCGAACCCACAACATACCGTTTTTGAGACGGCAGCCTCTTCCAGTTGGGCTACAAGAGCAAGTTTGGCAGCCCCACCAGGACTCGAACCTGGAATCTTCGCCTTCAAAGGGCGCTATGTTGCCAATTACACCACAGGGCTTTATTGCCAGGGCAGGGTTTGAACCTGCAACCTCATCGTTCAGAGCGATGCGACTTACCAATTCGTCCACCCGGCAATGAATGGCTGCCTCAGTAGGACTCGAACCTACAACCGCGCGGTTAACAGCCGCTTGCTCTGCCATTGAGCTATGAGGCAACGAAGCCCCCCAGGTCGGAATCGAACCGACGACCTCCTGTTCTTCAGACAGGCGCTAACTACCAAACTGAGCTACCAGGGGATAAGAAATAAGAAGGAGAGATAGGTTTTACCCAATGGACTGGTTTAATTCAACTCGAATCAGCCACTCCATCATCTCTCCCATGTAACGAGAGTGGAGGGATTTGAACCCTCACGTCTTCAGTTTCGTAGACTGAGATGTTATCCAGTTACACCACACTCTCAAAACGGAGAGAACAGGATTTGAACCTGCGACGGATATTAACTACCCGTTTCCTCTTAGCAGGAGGACGCTTTGAGCCACTCAGCCACCTCTCCATAGTGGGTCGAGCAGGATTTGAACCTGCGCGCAAAAAAGAACAGTTTTACAGACTGTCGCCTTCAACCAGACTCGGCCACCGACCCATAATCATTCCCTCGACGAGAATTGAACTCGCATCTGTGCTTTGAAAGAACACTGACTTAACCATTTGTCCACGAGGGCAGAATTGAGAGAATTTTAGATTTTAAATTTTGAATTTTAGATTAAAAAATTTAATCCAAAATCTATAATCCAAAATCTAAAATTCTCTGACGCAGGGACTAGGATTTGAACCTAGAACATCGGATTTGGAGTCACGAGGTGTTACCGTTACACCATCCCTGCATTTGGTAGCAGTGGCGGGACTTGAACCCGCATCGACCCGGTTATGAGCCGGGGGCTTTACGTTAAGCTACACTGCGGCACCAAAGGCTGAGGTGAGATTTGAACTCACGATGTCGGTTTTGCAGACCGATGCCTTCGACCACTTGGCTACTCAGCCATTTGGGAGTCCCGACGAGATTCGCACTCGCAATCTTCAGCTTGAGAAACTGACGGCTTAAACTATTCGCCTACGGGACTACAACCAGGGTGACGGGATTTGAACCCGCAACATTTCCGCAGACAACGGAACGCTCTAGCCTGTTGAGCTACACCCCGATTTTTGAGAATCTGTGCTTAAACTTTGAGGTTTTTAGGCACAGATTTTATTGGTGAACTTGCCCATTTCTTATTTAGTTTTCAAGGTTCAGATAATTGACTTTTAACTGTTAGGAAAACAACCGAAATTCTAGGTAGCAAGCCTGTTGTGTATTACGGATGTATTCAGTGGTTTTGATGAGTGCAAACTTAGAACTTTTTTCGTTTCTTGCTTCTACTGCCGATGGTTTGCAAGTAGAAACAGCTTTATTGACTGAGGACTTTGGTTTATTCCAACGCCTGTCCTTTAGTTGGATGTAGAACATAACTTTGACTCTTGAGAAGCTTTGTCTTTCGCCTCACTACAAATATACTACAAAATACTACAAGAGGTGTCAAGGGGTTTTAGAAAAAACTTTTAAAATTGTCTAGAAAAGCTTCTACGCTTAGGTTTGAACTTAACTAACCACTCTGAAAAGTAAAACTACAGTTATGCTTGGTTGAGTTTTTGAAAGCCTGACGTGACAAACAACTCCTTCAAGCGACAACAGATAATTAGTTTTGTCGCGATCGCCTCTAGTATTACAGCTTGTAGTATTGCTCCAACTATTTCCCCACAATTGGGGTTGAACCAGCCAGTAAGCAAAATCCATACTGCACTTCAAGATCCAGCAAAGGGCCAAATTAATGCCCAGGTACCGCCATCAGCCAAAGTAGAAAATCCTACCTTTACAGTCCCAGCTAAATTTCAGGGAAAAACTGTTTATAAGGTGCAACCCAGCAACAATGAAAAGGTTATTGCTCTCAGCATTGATGATGGGCCCTGGCCAAAGACAACCCTAGAAATGCTGGATATCTTGAAGCAAAATGATGTTAAAGCCACATTCTTTTGGGTAGGACAAGCTTTACAAGCAAATCCAGACTTAGCCAAGCGTGAAGTAGCCGAGGGACACGCCATTGGCAACCATACTTGGCATCATTGGTATCGGCGAATGGATGAAGCCACAGCCAAAAGTGAAATCGATCGCACAGCGGATCTGATATACAAAATTACAGGAGTCAAAACTTCTCTGTTTCGTCCTCCTGGAGGCTTCTTAAATAACGGACTAGCTGCTTACGCCAAAAGCCAGAAAGATACTGTAATTATGTGGTCGCTAACTTCCGCTGATACCGATCCTCATGCCAAACCGCAGGCATTTGTAAATAATGTCCTCAAAGGCGCGAAACCTGGTTTTATTGTTTTAATGCATGATGGTGGTGGCGATCGCCAAAGAACTGTAGAAGCTTTGCCACAAATCATCAGCGGACTCAAACAGCAAGGTTACCGATTTGTGACAATTCCTGAACTACTAAAAATGACGCAATAAAGGGTGAGAAATTCTCCTCACCTGATTTTAGATTTTAAATTTGGGATTTTGGATTGAGTAATCCGAAATCCCAAAATGTTTGTTCTCGCAGGTCTCCAAGAGTTACCCCCGAATTTCAACGTGAGAACAAATCTAAAATCTAAAATCCAAAATCCAAAATTGAGTCACCCGACTATTTGGTTTATTCGCTCATGACAGAAGCACAAGATTGAGCTTCCTGCCAAAGTTTGTGCAAAAAGAACTCAGCGCGATCGCTCATAGTGGTGACAAACACACCGACAGAATCCTTAGAACTAGCTGATAGCCAAGAACCCCGCAGGGTGACTTCCATATATTCGGCATCGCACGCACAGAGGGCAATGATTTCTCTGTCATCTCTTTTTACCTCAGCCCTGAGTACTTCTACTCCTGGTAAATCAACAGGAAGCAAAAAGGAAGCGGTACTGGGTTCAATGCACAAACTTTGCCCAACTCGCAGGGCTAAAATCACTCGTTGCGCTACCCATTCTTCTAGCGACAGAGTGACACATTCCAAATCAAAACTGCTTTCAGTGTAAGTTAATTTCAGCATTCCTTATGCTCTCCTGTTATTCCAGGTTTGCTTGCATATCTATCCAAAACTGTTCAGCAAAAGAAATCGCGGGGTGGATTGGCGCTTTTGGTTTGGTACGCAGTTGCATACCAGCTTCAAACAGGGTGCGATCGCCTTTACAGGAGTTACATCTTTCACAAGCTGCGACTACGTTATCCCAAGTGTGAGAACCGCCTTTAGAACGTGGCATCACATGATCTAGTGTTAGATGTTTGCTGCTGCCACAATATTGGCAACTGTGATGGTCTCGTCGCAATACTTCTCGCCGATTCACTGGCGGAACTTTCCACATCCGCTCATTAGAAGTGATTGTCAAGCGAATATGTTTTGGCACATCAATTACCAAACTGGGTGAGTGAACTTGCCATCCGCTTTCTGTGGTAAAACCCAGCGGTTGCGCCTTGTTGGTTACTAACAGCACAATTGCCCGCTTGATATTGACCCGACATAGTGGCAAGTAATTTTGAGAAAACACCACCACAGATTGTTCTAACACTTGCATTGCGTTCGCGCCGCGCATGGAAGATATCGTCACAGCTTAACTCCTTATAAAAAAACCCCCGCTTCAAGTTTTCGGTGAAGCGGGGGTTAGAATTGACCGGAAAATTTTCTGGTCTCATATCGGTACAGGATTCCTTCGCCCGTACCCCCCGCTTTTTTGATTTAGTTGTGGTTTTGCAAATAGTGCACTAATGGCTACATACTTATAATCATCATTACCTTCTGTGATTTGCCTATGATTTCGGCTACTATCGCCCATAAATAAATACTCCACTTCCATAGCAGCTGATTCCCAATTGGTTCGGCAATTGGTGGCACACAAAATTGAAGTAGAGATGGGGTAGATTGATTTCACAGAAAATTTCACCTATTGAACATTCCTTTAAACATACTACACTTGTATTACTATCCTGTCTATACCTTTAAGGAGAAAAACTGATGCATACGATCGCTCGCACCCCAACCACCGATATGGAAGTTACCAGCATTCGCCTAGAACGGGAACTCAAAGATAAACTCAAAGAAATAGCTGGGAATCAGGGATATCAAGCTCTGATCCGAGATATCCTTTGGAATTATGTCCAGCAAAAATCAGGTGAGTGGAAGCCTCGATTTTCGCGATCCGACATTCGAGCTAGCATAGCTGCCACAGCTCAACAAGAAGAACGCTGTGTGCTTACAGGTCAACTAATTCAACCCCAAGAACCGATGTTGTTAGGACTAACGAGGAATGGCGATATGGTTCCTCTGAGTGTCGAGAGCTTGGCTGGATAAACTTCGTCTATTTTGAAACCTGGTGTGGGGAGGGCATCTAGCCCGCCCTACCAGCAGGGAGTACAAAATGCTGTTACTACTTTAAAAAATATAGTTCTGAAAATAGATGTAGTTTTTTATATTCAGACGAATGCAGCCTAGTTATTTTTACTAATAACTGGGCTGCATTCACCATTTAGCCAGAACAGCTGCAATCTCTAGCGAGCAAGAATTTATTTATATTTAAGCTCTACTCCAAATTTCTGCCATAAGTTGGGAACAAGACGCTTATGAACTCGCTACCATAGTTACGCTATCAGTGTAGATCGGGTCTGAACACGAGTGCGTCTCGTTGATGCAGCCTTTTTTAGAGAAGAGAAGCCTACACTGCAAGAACAAGCTCCTCGTGCCTCCTTTACTTTTGTTGATATTTTACTGAGAGTTACGGAGATCGAGGAGTAGCTTGTTAAACCTACCAGTTTTTTCAAGGAATGTAATAAAGCTTTATAAAGCAAGTTACGTAATTTTACGCGCTTAAAAGGGGAATTTTGCTGTAATTCCAGAGAAATTACGGTTTATGTATACTTACAGACAGGATAAAGTTAGTAAATTATTTCCAGACAGTGCAGTTAAAAATAAGCTAACTTAAGCATTTATAGGATATTTTGAGTATTTTATTACTTATGTTCCAATGTAGCAATTTGCTTGATGTGGTGGAAATTTGGCCATCTGATATAGAAAAGGGCTATAACAGGTGAGAGAAAGTATTCACACAAAATTTGTCAATTATCAGGGTATAGCAACACAACTAACGGTGAAGAATATGCCAAGAGGTTGGGTGCAAGAACAATGGGGTTACTATCCGAGGGCGTGCCAGAAATGAAAAAGCCTTTATCATCGCTGCCACATTACGTAGATGACATAGATCGACTACAACCTTATCAAGTCAAGCTGATGCAGCATCAGGAAGAACCTGCCCGCGAGTTGGTACAAAAGATTAACCAAATCATTGCTAATAACTCTGCTACGGCTTTGATGCTGCAAGAGATTGCCCAATTGCTAGGAGTTGCTTTTCAAGTGGATTGCTGCTGCTTGGTTTCTGTGGCGGGTGAGACATCAGACGAAACAACTACGACTAATTGGTGTGCTGATGAGTATCTAGGGTTGCCACACCCAGAAGAAATGTTTTCGATGGAACAGTTGCTTATGCACTCGCCAGTGCTACAATGTGCTGCCCAACCATTGACTATTGAAGACATTTCCATAATTCAAAATAGTCTGGTAGTTGGGTGTCAATATTTACCACTACCGATAAAAGCGGTTTTGGCAATTCCGACTCGGTTTGGTGGCAATAATAATGGAGTGATTAATCTGATTAAATTCCAACCTTATGAATGGAGTGAATCAGAAAAACAATTGCTCAAAGAAGTGGAGTCGGCTTGCGCGATCGCTTTTTCTGGAGTGGCACAAGCTCAACAAATTACTCATCAAGAGCAGTCCCTGCAAAAAAGCAAGCACCATCAAAGCTTGATCAAGCAATTAACCATATTGAGTCGTAGCAACTTGGAGCTAAATCAAATGCTTCAGTTAGTTATCGCCTCAACAGCCGAATCTCTACAGGCAGATCGGGGTTTGCTCATCTTACTAAAATATACAGATCCACTATTTAAGACTCAAGCTAAAAAACAAATCCCCAAAGCGAAAGCTAGTGTAATCGCCCAATGGGCTAGAGAAACACAAAATTCTAGCACTAGTAAACTAGACACCTTAACTGAGTCTTTCTTGATTTCAGACTGTGGTTTATGCCAGCGTGCCTTCATGGATTCTGGAAAACCAGTAATCTTCGATGACTATACAGATCAAAACGATACCTTAACAGCTGCTCCATTATTTGCGATAGAGAAATTGCCTGCGGTACTTTTAGTGCCATTGGAAAGTCAAGGTAAAATTTTAGGCTTCTTGGTGCTACAGCAAGCTGTGATTCGCAATTGGCAACCAGAAGAATTAAATCTTGTGGAAATGGTTTGCGCTCAAATGAGTAACGCCATCATTCAGTCACAGACATTGCGTCAAGTGCAAACTTTGGTAGACGATCGGACGGCGAAACTCCAGAGTAGTATAGAACTCCAAGCGAAATTGCATGAAAGAACCCGGCAGTATGTCGAGCAGCTGCGGAAACTTAATGAACTCAAAGATGAATTTTTGAGTAATATGAGCGATCGCCTACGCTATCCTTTGACAAATATGCTGATGTCAATAAAAAACTTGCGTTTGCCAGGAATAGCGCCAGAGCGTCAGGGTAGATATCTAGATATTCTTGAGCAGGAATGTTCAAAAGAAATCAACTTGATTAATGACTTGTTGACACTCCAAAAGCTAGAGTCGCCTCACGAAGCCCCGCAATTAGAATCTATAGATTTAAATACTAGAATTCAAGATATAGCAGCATCTTTTGAAAAAAAACTTGGCGAAAAAGGATTAAAAATTTCTATAGATTTGCCGGAGGAATCGCTCAAACTGCAAACTGAACTGGAGAGTTTTGACCGTATCCTGCAAGAATTATTAACTAATGCCTGTAAATATTCAGAGTCTGATACAATAGTTCGCCTTGAAGCGTCTCACCGAGTCGATCAGCAAATCGATCAAGTTATCATGAAGGTGACGAATACAGGACGTGCCATCTCTGAAGAAGAAGCGACCTACATCTTTGATAAGTTCCGCCGTGGGAAAGGTCGCTGGACTCCAGGGACTGGCTTGGGACTTGCTTTAGTCAAGTCTTTAGTGCAGCATTTAGATGGAGCGATCGCTGTTGAAAGTCTCCCAATATCGGATTCTGAACAGAGCGAAATTTGCTTCACCTTGACTCTGCCCCAATTTTCTGACGAAAGCAAACCATAATTCTGAAAGTGACTAAAAAACAGAACACAACAGAGAACCCTGATTTGCAGTCTTCTACTGATGACACTAACCTAGAAGAGGATTTGCTTGCTCAGGTAGAAGTTCAAATTGAGAAAATAGCAGAGCGGCAGCGGCAAATCAGCGCTAAAGTCCAAATTCCCCATCCAGTGGAGCAAATCTGGAAGGTTTTGACAAATTATGAAGCCTTACCAGACTTCCTCCCCAACCTGGCCAAGAGTTGTTTAATCGAGCATCCCGATGGTGGAATTCGACTGGAGCAAGTAGGCTCCCAACGCTTACTGAATTTCAACTTTTGTGCGCGGGTAGTTCTAGATTTGGAAGAATGCTTCCCTAAAACAATTAATTTCCGCATGGTAGAGGGAGATTTTAAAGGCTTTTCTGGTAGCTGGTGCTTAGAGCCTTATTCTTTCGGTGAGTCTTTAGGAACAAATCTGTCCTACACAATTCAAGTTTGGCCTAAACTCACTATGCCAGTGGGAATTATTGAAAATCGTCTGAGCAAAGATTTGCGGTTAAATCTTTTGGCTATTCACCAACGTGTAGAAGAACTAGCCAGCAAAGAACCGTATGCATAACAACAATAAAACATCATTCAGATGTATTCCTGAATGATGGTTTTTATTGCTAAATTTCAAATAAAAAAGCTTTTGCTTTTTATTCTTTTTAAGTACCCCCAGGGGAATTCGAATCCCCGTTACCTCCGTGAAAGGGAGGTGTCCTAGGCCTCTAGACGATGGGGGCATCGGACTCAGACCTTTTATAAGTTAACCAATTTCCTTGCCTTTGTCAACAGGTTTTGCCAAAAAAAGTTTGTGGCAGCTAAACTGGGTGGAAGCAAAAGCTTGAAGAAGATACAAAGATATGGAGACAGATAAAAAAGTTCGTAGATGCTTCTGCGGTCAGCCGCAGGGTGTGTCAGCATTGGGCGCCGGGATTTTCGGAGCATACACATCTCTAAAAAACACTGAAGACAGCAAGGAACAAAGGGTATGATGTTGTACCCTGTAGAGTTAATATCTACGGTTTTTTACAAGAGATTTTGAAATAAATCGCTCAAAATCTACAATATGGAAGCATCTTTTGAAATCACCATACAGATGGCGATCGCTGTCTTTGCAGGCATTAGCGCCCAAGTGCTGGCTGCATACCTTCGTGTACCCAGCATCGTCTTGTTATTGCTGTTGGGCATTTTGTTTGGCTCTGATGGTATAGGGCTATTGCATCCCCATTCGCTAGGCACTGGACTGGAAGTTATAGTTGCCCTCGCAACGGCAATCATTTTGTTTGAAGGCGGACTTAACTTGGATCTGCGTGAGTTAGGTAGAGTTTCAGTCAGCCTACAATTGCTCGTCACTCAAGGAACGCTAATCACCCTGCTTGGCGGGAGTATGGCTGCTCACTGGCTGGGTGAATTTCCCTGGAACATAGCTTTTCTCTATGCTTCCATAGTCGTGGTGACAGGGCCAACCGTCGTTGGGCCATTGCTCAAACAAATCAATGTAGATCGACAAGTGGCAACACTTTTGGAAGGAGAAGGGGTTTTAATTGACCCTGTAGGGGCTATCCTCGCCTTCGTTGTCCTCGATACGATTTTGAACGGCGATGCTGACCCGATTAATGCGATCGTCGGCTTACTGATGCGTCTGGGTGTGGGAGCAGCAATTGGTGGTGCTGGCGGTTATCTGATGAGTTTGATTTTCAAACGCGCCAGTTTTCTGTCATTTGAGCTAAAAAACTTAGTGGTGTTGGCGATACTTTGGAGCTTGTTTACCTTATCGCAGATGATCCGCAGTGAATCGGGAGTCATGACAACAGTAGTTGCAGGAGCAGTCTTTGCTAACTCCTCAGTCCCGGAAGAACGTCTGTTACGCAGCTTTAAAGGTCAGCTGACAATTCTCAGCGTCTCGGTGCTATTTATCTTATTAGCTGCTGACCTATCCATTGCCAGTGTGTTTGCTTTGGGTTGGGGTAGTTTATTCACCGTTTTGGTACTAATGTTTGTCGTTCGCCCGATCAATATTCTCTTGTGTACCTGGAACAGTGACCTCAACTGGCGACAAAAACTGTTTTTAAGCTGGGTTGCTCCGAGAGGAATTGTTGCTGCCTCTGTAGCTTCTTTTTTTGCGATTTCACTGACACAGCGAGGCATTAACGGTGGTGATTCCATCAAAGCTTTAGTTTTCCTGACAATTATCATGACTGTTGTCTGCCAAGGGCTAACAGCTGGCTGGGTTGCCAAATGGCTGCAAATCACCTCCAAGGACGTAACTGGGGCAGTGATTGTGGGTTGTAATCCCTTGAGTCTTCTGATTGCCCGCTTCTTTCAAGAACGGGGAGAAAACGTGGTGATGATTGATACTGACCCCGAATGTCTTGTACAAGCCGAGGCGCAAAATCTCCGGGTTATTGCCAGTAGTGCTCTAGATGCTGCGGTTTTAGAAGAGGCCGGACTTGCCTCTATAGGTACCTTTTTGGCTATGACAAGTAATGGCGAGGTGAATTTTGTTTTGGCTCAACGAGCAGCTGAGGAGTTTAAACCCCCACGCGTCTTAGCTGTTTTTCCCCGCGATCCGCAAGCGAGTACCTCGACTAGTAATAAAGTTAATCAAGCTTTTATTCCAGACTTAGCAATTAAAACTTGGAATGAATATTTGAATGATGGACGAGTGAAATTAGGGACAACTACGCTAGATGAGTTAGAGTTTTCGACTCAATACGATCGCATCCAAGAAAAGATTCGGACTGGGGATTTGATACCGCTATTGGTAGAACGAGCAGAACGCTTACAAGTAATGCCAGCGAACCAAGATTGGGAAATTGGCGATCGCATTATTTATCTATTGCATGACCCCAGACCTAGCCTTTTAAAACGCTTATCTGGTGCCACCCAATCCACTCCCCTCTCTCTAGAAAAGTTACCAGAGGTTGAAGACCTATCCCTTGCTCAATTATCTCAACTTTCTACTAGTGAGGCTTCTGGGGGATGAGGGGATTGGGGCAGAGGGGCAGGGGAGCGGGGGAGCAGAGGAGCAGGGGAAGTAAGGGGACAAGGGGGACAAGGGGAAATTATTGAACAAGTCTCCCCCATTTACCTTGTCTCTTCCTTATACCCACAGCCCCTTTTACTCTTCTTTGACTCTTTATTAGCCTTGAGAAGGAATAAATTCGCTTTCTGGTTTTGGCGCTTCTTGATACATTTGCCATTCCTGCCAGAGTAAAGCAGACAAATGTACTATGGCGAGAATTAGCGTCGTTACCGAAATCAGATAACTGTGGATTGTATAAAGGTGTTCGACGGTAATTGTGTTAATGGCTCCACCACCAGTCAGGATTTCGCGCAGTTGCCCACCAATCAAAGGAATGGCTTCGATGGTTCCTAGCTCAATGCTAAAACGCCAGTACCCTTCCTGAGTCCAATCTAAAATCATCGCTGTCCAATCCAGCCCGATCGCACTTAGGGTTAACAAAATCACACTAATCCAAGCAGCCAGCCAACTCTTACGAAATTGCCGACCTAAAAACATCACCACAATCTGAATCAGAGCGATCGCAATTACCGCGTTACCAGCAATATCATGCGCTCTCCAAAACAACCAACCGTATGGCAGTTGTGTATTAATCATCTTTAAGGAGTTATAAGCTCCGCCTGCTGTCGGTTCATAGTAAAAAGAAAGCAAAATTCCGGTAGAGATATAAATTAAACACAGAGTCAAAATCACGACTGATAATATCGTCGCTATTCGTCGCAAAATCTTATCGAACTGGGTGCTTTGCATAGCTCACCCCTCCTGTTCTTAACTAAGTATTTATTCTTATTACGATTTTAGCTAAGAAATTTTAATAGTTTTTACTTTTCTTATATAAAAATAAAGTTTTTTAAATCAAATACTGTACCCAAGCTTTTAAGGCTTCTGGTGAGCCATACCAAATCCCAGGACTTTTGGGAGAATGCTTGACACCTTCAATCACCAGATTTTCTGCCCCCTCTAAATGAGCAACTTCAATGGGCGTAATCCCATCTCCCCAAGTGTTACCCTTACCACAGGTTAATTGGTAACTACTGTAAGCTAACCAACTACCAGGCCGCCTTTTCCCAAAGATAGTTTTGCCAGCCACACAAACGTAACGAACGTTTTTGTAAAAAGCTCCAGGGTAGTTATTGGTAACAAAATCCAGATTGGAGCGTGTCCAGCGTTCTTGGCTAATATGGGGTGTACCCAAGGTGACGAAAGTAGCAACCAAGGGATGCCCTTGCCAGAGAAATGGTTTGACATCACCGCGCGCTAAATAGGGCTTTTCTCCCATATAAATGCGGGATATCCAACCTCCGGCTGAATGACCAATTAAGTTAATTTGAGTAGCATTATGTTCACGTAATATATGCTTGATTGTGTAATCGAGATGTTGCAGAATCAGTATTACAGGTGTTACTCCCAAAGTGGGGAGCCAGTCACGCCGTCGCAGTGGGACTGTAACCGTGGGAAAATTCAACTGCTGTAAAGATTGTTCTAGTTGGCGATAAGCGATCGCACTTTCTAGATATCCAGGCAAAATAACTGTCGGTAACGGCATTTTAAATTTTGGATGCAATGATTGAGGGTTTGAACTTTTTTGACGAAGAAGTAGTCATATTCAAGAGCTAGAATTGCGATCGCCTGACTCACTCCTTGAAGAAAAAAGCAATAGCCTTGGTGACATTTAAGGCTAAAATGTCAATAAAATTGTACAATTTGCAACAGTTTGAGGAGCTGCTGATGTGGTAGTATTCTTAAATAAGGCCCAGTCTCGGACAAACACATGTGTCATCTGTTACAGAAGTGTAGTTGACTGAAAAACAGTTGAAAAAACAAGGTCACTTCGGCAGATGTTTTGATGTATTCAAACTTGTGCATTTACTTAAAGTTTAATAAAACTCCCAGATATTAATTTTAATTGTGTGCGTCATAAGAATAAAAAATCAAAAGTAGTAATTTTTCAAATAACTCTTTAGCAAGCTCGAATTTTGAAAATATGATGCAGCGTCATTGATTAATTAAAAACTTGAATAAATGGCAATTTTGGCGTTTTGATTGCCAGCAGAGGAAGTTATCATTTCCTTATGAATAACGCATATATTGCAAGATATTGCAATGTCGGAAAGATAAAATCGCTAGTCAACTGTAACTGAGTGAGTGAACGATAACAGCCATGTCTTACGTCTCCCTGCTGAAAAATATACCAGAAATCTTAAGCCAGCCAATTGGGATAGCAGCTATAGCCTCCCTTGGTATCCACGGTGCGATCGCCATGATCGTACCATTGATGCCGATGGAGTCTGACAAGCCTAAAGAAACAGCATCATCCAAAACAGTTGGACTTTTGGAATTGAGCCAAGCCGACCAAAACCGTTTGCCGCAAAGCACACCCAAAATTGGTTTACAACAATTACCTCCAGTCGCCCCACTTGCGGCGCCAAACTTTAGCCTCCAACCGGGATTAACCCCATTAGCGCCATCACCATCCAGTCAGCTAGTATTACCTCCGCTACCAGCATCATCGAATAACTATCGAGTCTCTTCCTTGCCTACAAAGCAGTCTTTGCGGATGATTCCGAGTGATAATTTGCGGTTTGACGCGTCTAAATTTGATAGTTCTAAATTTAATACCAGCGCCAGATTCTCTCGACCAGTTCCTCGGGTGAATGTGAGTGAGAGCGTCGCCAAATACGAGCCACCTAAGCCGCTACCTGTAAATAGGTTGCCAGAATTGCAGTCACAGCAAATACCTGCCGATCTTCTGCGGAATCCCCAGCCTCCAATCTTATCTGACAGTACACCCATTGCAACAGCACAGGTAAATACAGCACAGCTAAATACGACTTCGCAAATGACGCAACCAATTCCAAATGCGTCGTCTACAATTGCTCAAAATCCGCTAATAAATTCTCTAAAACAAGCTCCAACGAATGGGGGTACTTTAATTGGAACTAGGGGAAGCACATTACAAGCAACGGATTTATCAACGAAGGGAACTCAACAGGCAATTGCACAGCTAGACTCTTACGCCAACCTGAGAAAGGAAGTCCAGCGACAATACCCCAACGCTGAACAAAAACCAGTCATCCGCCAAACATTATCCACGAATAAGTCAAATCTTGAAGGTGCTGTTTTGGGAGTATTGGTTGTAGATCCTGATGGTAAAGTCTTAGATATCAAATTTCAAGACAAGTTAATTTCCCCAGAATTGCAATTAAAAGCAAGACAATACTTCAACAAGCAATCCCCCAAGGGTGATAAACAGATTAGTTCCTATCCATTTAACCTACGTTTCCAAAACAGCACGAGCAATCTTACTGGGACTACTCAAGAGCAAAACCCCTCGTCATTATCTACACCGGGAATCAATAACAATCAGCTTACTCCCTCACCAGCAGCTACTTTTAAACCATTACCTAATTTACAAATCAGAAATAACCCGCCTACATCCTCACCAACAGGTACTCTCAAACCATTAACTACACCAGCAGCTACTCCCAAACCATTATCTGAATTGCAAATTAAAAATAATCAGTCTACGCCTTCATCGGCAGCTACTACTTCTGAACCTTTATTGTTGCCGAAAATCAATCAGGGTCAGTCTACATCTGCTCCTGAATCGGATAAAAAATTAGTAGAACGGTTGCGCGAAGTCAAGGAAAACAGACAAAAGTCTAATCCAGAAAAATAATTGCCCGTTGATAATTTCGGATTCAGGTAGGGATAATTTATCTAGACGCATTTGCAGCGTCTTGTTTAAAATACAATCCGTTTGAGTTAAGGGTTATTGATGTAGAGACGCGATAAATTGCGTCTCTACATCAGGATTTTGGATTTAAAATATTGTTTTTGGTAGTTGACAAATTAGCGATCGCTAGTTCGTCATACATAACACTTAACTTAGAAGTTCGTTAAAAGGTTCCAAGAAGGAAATGTACTGAGGGATTTCCAACAAATAAATTCTCCAATGTTTTGGGGGTGAGCGTCTAGCTATGTAACTAAAGATAGGCAAACGCTCACCCCAAAAAAACTATACGGTATAGCTACTTTACCAACCTTGTTCTGCATTTTGAAAAACGTAAGCAGCTACCTCCACGATTTCCTCAGAACTTAACTTGCTTTTAAAGGCAGGCATAGCATTTTTACCATTTTGCACTTGGTGGATAATCGCCTCGATTGAGTCTTGATTGTAATTTTCTAGGTACTTTGACAATGCTTCCTTTTTTAAAGTTTTCTGGTTGATAAGGATGTTACCGCCACCTATATGGCAAGAAGCGCAGTTAGCCTCGAAAATTTTAGCACCGTTGGATGTTTCGGCAGCTAGTGCTGGACTAATGAATGTGAATTTGAATAGGGCGATCGCCGACAGTAGAATTAATAAAAGTATTCTCAACAGTATTTCCTCGCAACAAGCCTCCAGCAAGAGTATAAACGCGATTAATCCCTGATTAAGTCAAATTTGATCAAAATTGGCGGTAACAAGTTCACTCCTCGATCGCTACAGATTGTTTAGCGTCTTAGGTAAGGATAGAACTCGTTACCGCCATTTCTGCATTTTATGCGTCACTCTAGGAGTGTAGCGTGTGGCGATGAGCTAATTTCATTGAGTAATCATCTCGTGTCAAACGCTGGTGTTTCTAGCCTTGGACAGTAATTGTACCAACCATGCCAGCACCACGATGAGGTTCACAGTAGAAGGTGTAGTCACCAGCAGGAGCGTCTGCTGCAAAGGTGGTTGTTTCCTTTTGGCCAGGACTCATGAGCAACTTCTTATGAGACAGAGATTTAGCTAAATCAGCGCTCTTAGAGGGGTTTTTGACCGCATCAAACACAACATTATGGGGAGGAACTTTATTGTTCACCCATTCAATAGTGTCACCTGGTTTGATGGTCAACTTTTTCGGTTCAAATGCTAGCAGTCCTTTATCGCTACCCAATTTCACCTGGTAGGTTTCAGCCGAAGCACTGGGAGTAAAAACAGCAAAGCTGCTAACAACTAAAAGGATTGTCAACACAGCTAAACTAAGGCGTCGCCAGCTTGCCGAAATTAATTTCATAGCTCTCTCCTAACAAACAATTTTTTTCCCTTTCTCATTTTAAATAAAATCAACACCAAATATGACAATCTGTCATAGATCAATTTTTTTTTAAGAATGGAGAGCAATTTATTGCAAAAAGCTGTCCAATAATTAGTCAATGGGGAATGGGGAATTAGGAGTAGGGACTGAATTCTTCCCAATTCTCTATTCCCAATGCCCAATACCCTATTCCCAATGACTCAACTCCAGGATTTAGTAATAGATTTTTCCGCCTCCCCACTTAGTACCAACGATTTTGGGTTGTAAGAGAATATGACCGGCGATCGCTTCCAAGTCATCATCCGTCAGATTTCGCACTGCTGTGAAAATATCTGCGCTTTTGAGACTGGGGTGTATTTCGGAAATCTCTTCTTCACCGTCGTAAGTAGTGGGATTTTTCAGGTAATCTACTAAACCTTCAATGTTGTTACGGTTAGGTGTTGCCAGTGCCAAGTCCTCTGGAGTGAGTCCCACGTTTTGGTTTGTCTTGGTAACTCCACCAGCATGACATTGGGCGCAAGCGTAATTAAATAAGCGTTTGCCTTCTTTGACTTGTTTAAGGCTGAGTACAACGGTATCACCTTGAGCATTTAATGGCACTGTTCGGGTAGCTTTGTCCAGTTCCACTGCTGTCGCGCTACCGACAATCAACTGAAACGAGAGTAAAACAGTAGCCACAACAACGCCAATTAGTCTTATAAACATGTTTCCCCTTAAAGATTTTGACGCTCAACACAGCTAAAAACGCGATTCTCAATCTCCAAGCTGCTAATTGCTAATGACTTATTAGTTTTTTATCATTAGCTATCAGTTATTAGCGAAAGTTCTGAGATAACCCTTCAGGGGACTTCGCGATCGCTCACCAAGTCGTTAGTACCTTTGGGGCGTATTTCAGAGGATATTTGGGAAATAATTGCCCTTGCATCTTCTAACGCCAAACGGGTCTTTTGGTGTTTGTAGGCGATTCCCAGTTGGTTGCACAGAGAAAACACTTGTTCTACAGGAATGCTGTAGTCGGCTGCTATCTCTGCGATCGATAGGTCTGCAAAACCCATAATGCTTGTTTACTGATAGATAGAGATTGAGTCGCTGTAATACCAATATCACGTTAGGAGTGCAATTTGTTGCCCAAAATACTGTTTGGGGAATAGGGTATGGGGAATCGAGCATGGGAAACAGAGAGAGCAAAGGAGAATAATTAACGCCCAATGCCCAATGCCCAATGCCCAATGCCTATTAACCTTTTCCCCCGGTAAAGGTGACGCTTTGAATAAAGTAACGATTAAAAAAGGCATAAATGCCTAAAGCTGGCAGAGTAAAGACCATAGAAGCCGCCATAATGTAGTTCCAATAGCTGATGTATTGACCTTTGAAGGTGTTCAGTCCCAAAGGAAGAGTAAACATTTCTGGATCAAATAGGATAACTATAGGCAGTAAAAAATTATTCCAACTCCCCATGAACACAAAAACTGCCTGCGCTGCTAGTGCTGGTTTTGCCAAAGGTAAGACAATGTGTCGAAAAATTCCAAAGGTATTTAAGCCATCGAGTTGAGCTGCTTCTTCTAGTTCTTTAGGAAAATTAACAAAAAATTGCCGCATCATAAAGATGAAAGTGGCATTAACCATGCTAGGAACAATCATGCCTTGATAAGAATTCAGCCAGCCGATCGCTTTTAAAATCAAAAATGTCGGAATCAGGGTGATTTGCGTCGGTACTGCTAGTACTGCCAAAATGAGGAAGAACCAAAAGCGCTTGCCTACAAAGCGCAATCTTGCCAAGGCATAACCAGCCATTGAATTTAACAACAAGTTTAAAAGCGTGACGCTGAGTGCGATCGCTACACTATTGAACAACCAGCGCCAAAATAGCGGTTCTTGGAGAAAGATTTGCCTGTAGTTGTCAAGAGTAAAATTCTTGGGGAGAAAGTTGGGTTCACCACTGACAATCTCTGTTAGTGGCTTAAATGATGCTGAAAGTGCCCAGAGAAAGGGAATTAGAGTAATGATGGCATAAAGTGTCAGTAAGACGTACAACAGGGCTTTGAGCCAGGATAAGCCAGAGGTGTTAGTCAAATCCGTTCGCCTCCGAAAAGTCGCTGCTGAATCAAAGTGATGGCAACGATCGCAGCTGCTAATAAAAATGCGATCGCAGCTGCATATCCCATTTGTAAATTCCGAAACACAGCTTGATAAATCAGCAGCACCACCGTTAAGGTAGCGTTGTTTGGGCCGCCAGTACCGCCAGAAAAGATGTAAGACTGGTCAAAAAGCTGAAAAGTCCCAATCACCCCCATTGTTACCACAAAGAAGGTTACAGGCTTAAGCAAGGGAAGAGTAATGTGGATAAATTGCTGCCATCCATTTGCGCCATCAAGTTCTGCGGCCTCGTAAAGTGTTTGGGGTATATCTTGCAACGCCGCCAGATAAATCACCATGAAAAACGGCGCGGTTGACCAAATGTTCATGATCGTAATGCCTTTGAGCGCAACTGCTGGATCGCCCAACCAGTTATAAGTAGGTAGCCCCACAAAAGCGAGAAAATCGTTTAGTAGCCCATCAGTGTTATAAATCCACATAAATATGAGTGTCAGCACTGCTGAAGAAGTAACTGTCGGCAAAAAATAGAGGATACGCCACCAGTTTTTACCGCGAATCCCAGAATTCAGAGTTACCGCCAAAATTAAAGCCAGGATAGTTTGAGTTGGCACAACAATAACTACATATTCGACTGTGTTTCTCAAAGCAATCCAAACTCTTTCATCTTCAGTTAATCGCGCGAAGTTGCGAAAACCGATGAATTCGTACTCAATACCGCCGAGAAGTTGGACTTTTTGCAGGGAAAGAAAAACGGCGTAGAGAATAGGTAAGACTACAAAAGTTCCCAAAACTAGAATAGTGGGCATCATGAACATATACCCAGCCAAGTCTTCAGTGATGTTCCACCTGGAGTTTCTGCGCCGCCTGTTAATTTCAAACACTACTGAACCTCCACTTAATCCCGCACTAACCCGACTGTAGCGATGGGTTGTGCATGATTATTTATCGTACTTCTGTCACAAAAGCATTCAATCCTCATTTTGTAAAGAAAAAATTATTCTGCTTTGGGAAAAGGTTAGAAAATTGTTGAAAAAATTGCTTAACTTAGCTCTTGTTCTCTTTTTGGGCTATGCACCGGAGTGGAATTTTTATCTTTAGAGTAGGTTTCTGTATATCATCTGATAAAAAAATGCCAATTTGATCAAAGGATTATTCATTGTAACTGCTTCTTAGGTATTGTAAACTCCCTGTGAAAATAGGTACTTTGTAAAAGTGGAGATTTTAAATGATGCTTCATTCACTCAGAATGTGGATTGTTCCACTAGTTTTGACCTCAGTTAGTCTTTGCTCAAATGTAAGCAGAGCAACAGCAAAGACCATTTATCCATTTATTGGCAATTATCGGACAACAGTCAATATTACGCCTATTTCAGGCAACGTTTCGCAGGTATTTGAGGTTGGTTTGAGTGATGATGCCCCCTATGATTTAGAATTATACAAAGGTTTGACATACTCCGTGATTGATGACAAAGGAAATCTCACTTTTAACAATAATCCAGAAGTATTTGGTGTTCAAGGTTTCCCATTAGGCTACATCGTGTTTGGCAACGGTGATAACAAGTTATTTGGAACTAGTGATGCCAGTGCTTCAGTTAATTTTGATAATCTGACAGCGAAAGGTTCTGGCATTGTGAATATCACTGGCGGTAAGGGCATATTCAAAAATGGTATAAGCACACTATTGTTCTCCGAAGAAGACATAGTTAATTTGGGATCAATTATTACCTTGAATGGTCTGGCTTTAGTAAGTGGTTCTATCGAAGTTCCTCAAGAAGTTCCAGAACCAACAACCATCATGGGGACAGTAGTAGCGTTTGGGGGATTAGCTGTTAGTTCGTTTGCAAAGCGAAAGAGAACTGCTAGAAAACAACATTAGTGGCAAACATTAAAGTATTCATAAACGCTTTAATTCTTATTATGGATGCTTTAATGTTTACAATATCGGAACTTCGTACTCAGAACTCGGAACTTTGAGAATTCGAGAATAAGTGAAGAGTTAGGTTTAAGGAATATGAGACTCAATTTACAATCTCAACTTTATAAGGCTGTTTCGACACGATTTAAAAAGTCGTCTAAGACTTGTAAAAATCTTTCTGTCTCTTCTAGATGAAGCATGTGTGAACTGTTTTCAAATAGTACCCACTCGGAGTCAGAAATACCCTGATGAACTGTTTTTCGAGGGCAGAAGTATTAGACATGGCACAAAAATTATTTGACATTATAATAGTCGACTATACGTAGAAAATAATTACATCTGATAAAGAGATAGGAAATTTCTACTCAGAAGTGATTTGGTAGAGGTAAGAAAGATTACTTACTCCATCGTCTTAATCTGCTGATTAGCTTCATTTTCTGCCTTCAGCATCGCTTGCTTTAATGGTTGTTGTCCCAACAAGGCGCTGACAAACTGGTTATCAAAATTATTCACGATGCCTACAGCGGGCTACGCCTACGCACTTGGATATTGACCCACCTGCCACGGTGTAGCATAATTAACTCCTGCAACTAATGGCGATCGCAGTGGGTCTTGGTCATAGCCGGGAAATAGCAAGTGAAAACCAATGCTATACCCTATTACAATATGACTATAGTCATGACTATGGTTATTATGAAATCAATTTCCAAAAGTAAACTCAAATCTCAACTTCTTGAGTTCTTGCGACTGGTAGAGTCAGAAGGTGAAGAAATTGTAGTTACCGATCGCGGTAAACCAGTCGTGAAAATTTCCAAATATGCACAAGCACCTTCAACAGAAGAGTTATTTGGAGAAATGCGCGGTAAAGTGCAGTATTTTGAAGATTTAACTACACCAACCACTGAGGAATGGGTGCAATTGTGAAGATAGTCCTTGACACTTGTGCCCTAATCTGGTGGAGTTTAGATCCAACCAAACTTTCTGAACCAGCCAAAGAAGCGTGCAACTACATGGAAAGGGATAAAAATGGTCTTGTCCCGTCCATAGCTATATGGGAAATTGCTATAAAAATCAAAAATAAAAAACTAGATTTAGGAGTCAATCTTAACGAGTACGTAGTAACGCTAAAAAAGTCTAGTACTGTTCAGATTGTACCTATTGATGAAAATATTTGGATGGAAAGTGTCAATTTAGAATGGGGTCATCGAGATCCAGTAGATCGAGTTGTCGTTGCACTAGCCAGAAGTAATCAAGCTGCAATAATTACCTCAGATAAAGAAATAGCAAATTTTTACTCAAACGTGATTTGGTGAAGTTAAGAAAGATCGCTTACTCCATCGTCTTAATTTGCTGATTAGCTTTATTCTCTGCCTTCCGCATCGCTTCTTTTAATGGTTGTTGCCCAAGTAAAGCGCTGATAAACTGATTTTCAAAGTTATTGACGATCGCACTTGGATATTGACCCACCTGCCACGGTGTAGCATAACTAACTCCCGCGACTAATGGCGATCGCAACGGGTCTTGGTCATAACCCAAATTCTTTGCCACTGATTTACGTGTTGCCAAAGCAAACCCTGTTCCTGTCCACTTTTGCATTCCTTCTTTACCCGTGAGATAAGAAATCAATTTCCAAGCTTCGGCTTTGTGTTGTGCTTGCTTATTCATCACGTAGGCAACTGTAAACACCATCGTGCCTTTTTTATCATTAATTGTAGGTACTGGTGCAGTAGCAAACTCTACTTGGGGAAAGGTTTCAGTTAGATAGGGAATTGCCCAGTTACCTTCAATCGCCATTGCTACTTTACTCTGACCAAACATTTCACTACCTGAGTTTGTCCCTACATCAGATTTTTGGGCAGAGGAGCGGTCTTTTTGATATTGGTTTACTACCAACTCTAAACCCTGTAAACCTGACTCACTGGCAAAAGTAGCATAACCATTTTTATCTACGAGTTGTCCACCAAAGGCTTTAATTTTATAAGCCTGACGCGCCAATTCAGGAATTTCGCCAAACCCGTATTTGTTAATTTTGCCTGTCAGTTGCTTCGAGTAGTTACATAATTCCTCCCAAGTCGCTGGCGGATTACTCAAGCCTGCGGCAGCGAAGGCTTTTTTGTTATAAAACAGGGCCAGGGTTGAATAGTCTTTGGGAAGACCGTAAATATGATTCTGGTATTTGAAACTGTCGAGTAGGGTATCCTCAAAATCCGCGAGGTCAAATTTGGGGGTAATGTAACCTTCTAACGGTTCTAAGACATTCTGACTCATTAAGAAAGGAGCTTCGAGCGCATCCAGATAAAAAACATCGGGCGCAGCTTCCCCAACCAAACGAGTTTTGATTACATCCATGTATTGGTCGGAAATTACCTCATATTTGACCTTAATAGTTGGATGTTGTGCTTCAAAGTCTTGCAGTACTTGTCTTAATAGTTTTTGCTCAATGGGAGAGCCTCCCCATCCACTAAGTTTGATGGTGACTGCGGTAGATACTAACGGTTTGCTTGGCAATTGTAGGCTTTGACAAGCAATAATAGCGATCGCGATCGCTATCACCAATGCCAAAAAATTAAATAATCCTTTAGTGTTCACAAACAAATAATATTCTCTTTCCCCGCTTATACCTTGTGTTATTAAGGAATGATATTTTACTTATTTGAAATTTTGGCTGAAAATTGCAAGCTAAAATAACGAAAAATTATCAGCAATGCTAATTCAAGCATACTGAGTTCCTTTCCAACCTGATTTGTCCGAGGATACTTCACCCATAATTTATGTTGATGGATTCTGTTCAGATTGAAACAACTGCGCCACTGACTCTGGAATTTACCCAGATTGCCTTACCACCAACAGCAATCTCTTCAAACTCTCGAATTTCTAAGGATACTATTCGCACCAGTTTAAAAGCCTCCACTGGGGATGCTGTCTTAGCATCGGTTTACTCTCTTGGAACTGGCGGGATTTTACTCAGCAATTTATTAGTGGAGTTGGGTGCTAGTCCAGTGGTATTTGGGATGCTGTCTTCTATTCCCATGTTGGTCAATCTCATTCAGCCGTTGGGTGCTTACTTGTCGGAACGCAGCACCAGCCGCTTTCAATATTTGCTTCGGACACACGGAATTGGTCGGCTGATATGGCTGATTTTAGTAATTGGTATTGTCAGCGCCAGCTTGGGAGTGATTGATGCTCACCAGTTAGTCATATTGACACTCTTGATTGTTCTATTCAGCAATCTTTTGGGAGGACTAGGAAGCGCATCGTGGCTCAGTTGGGTAGCAATGATAGTTCCCCGGCAATTACGAGGCAGGTTTTTTGGGACACGCAATAGTGCTGCTAACCTTAGCACTTTAGTTTGCGTACCAATTGCCGGTCTAGTTGTATCACATTGGTATGGGGGATCTCTACAAGGCTATGGGATAGTTCTACTGGTAAGCGTTGTGTTTGGGATTATAGGATTAGGATGTCAGTATTTCCAGGTGGATATGAATCCGCGATCGCAAAACACTTATTATGGCCAGTTAACCCCAAGTGAGATTCAATCAGAGGTTGCAAAAGATGAATCTTCTAAAGTCCTTCAATCAATTCATCCACCACAAGACCAGTCAATTAACAGCATCTGGAAAAACTCTAACTTTTTGATTTTTCTGCTGTATTTCAGCTTTTGGACGCTTGCTGTTAACCTCAGCAGTCCTTTTTTTAACCTTTATATGCTCGATACGCTGGATTTGAATGTGAGCTACGTGACTATCTACAACAGCTTTCAGGCGGGGGCGACTTTGCTGATGTTTATCCTGTGGGGAAAATTAGCAGACAAGATAGGCAATCGTCCCATCCTCATCTCTATTGGGATTTTGGTTGCAGCTACACCATTTCTGTGGCTGGGGATTAGTGTTAATCGCCTTGACATCTGGCTGTGGTTGCCACTGTTACACATCTTGATTGGAGGGACTTGGGCGGCAATTGACTTGTGCAACAACAATATACAATTGGCGATCGCACCAACTAAAAATCAGTCTATCTATTTTGCGATCGCAGCTGCCGTTGCTGGAGTAAGTGGCGCTTTGGGCACAACTATAGGCAGTTTCATCGTCCAATTTTCCCAGTCTGGAGGTTTACTAAGCTTGTTTGTCCTCTCTGGTGTATTCCGACTAGTAGCCCTTGTTCCGCTCATGTTTCTCCAAGAGCAAAGAGGTTAGGGAGTGGGCAGTGGGGAGCAGGGGAGCGGGGAGATGAGGGGACAAGGGGACAAGGAGATAAACAAAACTCCTTCCTAACTCTTAACTCTTAACTCTTAACTCCTAACTCAGCACGGGCTAAACCTTAGCTTTCCGCTAACAGCACTCCTAATGCCCAATGCCCAATGCCCAATCCCCAATGCCCCAAACTTTATTCTGCCGCGGTAGAAGTCAAGGACATTGTTTCCCACAACACCATGTGAGGTGTTGTTAATACAGGCTGATGTAGAGCAATCAGCTGGGCTAGGGTGTTCTTTAATTGGGTACGGGGTACGATATCATCAACAAAACCATGCTGGAGCAAATCTTCAGCAGTCTGGAAATTTTCGGGTAGTTTTTCCCGCAGGGTTTGCTCAATCACTCGCCGACCAGCAAAACCAATGGTTGCCTTGGGTTCTGCCAAAATTATATCGCCCAACATTGCAAAACTAGCGGTAACGCCGCCCGTTGTCGGATTGGTCAAAACTGGAATATATAATAGTCGCGCGTCTTTATGGCGCTGTAAGGCTGCGGAGATTTTCGCCATCTGCATCAAAGAGAGCATACCTTCTTGCATTCTCGCGCCACCGGAGGTGCAGACGATAACTACAGGATAGCGTCGTTGAGTGGCTTGCTCAATCATCCGGGTGAGTCTTTCTCCCACGACGGAACCCATACTACCACCCATGAAGCGGAAGTCCATAACCCCAAGGGCAATGGGCAAACTATTGATTTGACCTAAACCAGTTCTAACTGCATCTATTAAGCCAATTTTATCTTGTGTTTCCCGCAAGCGATCGCTGTAGAGTTTGCGATCGCGAAATTCTAGCGGGTCAGTTGGACGCAAATGCTCATCCAGCGGTTTCCACGTATTGTTATCTATCAATTGACGGATGCGCTCATCACTATCTACCCGATTGTGATGACCACATTCGACACAAACCATCTGATTGGCTTTCAGGTCTTTTGTATATGCCAACACGCCACATTTAGAACATTTATGCCACAAACCATCAGCAATTTCACGCTCTTGGCGTTCGAGGCTGGTAGATCCTGACTTCCTTCGATTTGCAAACCAATCAAATAGAGACTTTAAACCACGTGATTCTTCGTTGTTAGCCATTTTTTATTTTATTTTAAGTGGGTATGAGGTCGAAAACATGTCAAACCGTATTGGGTTGTGCTTAGTCATAAGTCATTTGTCTTTACTAATGACTTATGAATACATCGTTAAACTACGTTTTTAAGCAATTCAGACCTTAATTTTTGTCTTTGGTTGCCAGCTTAACGAAAATACTTATACCAATACAAGTCTCTTGCTCTTTTTTTCAGCAGACTTAATTATATGGACGTAGTGACAAAACCATGAGAATACCAACCTCCAAATAAGATGCTCTCCCCCTCCCACCCTAATCAATTATTTGTATTGCTGGGTTCTGAACAATCAGCATCTGTTGCACTAGTTGTACTTGCCAACGGTTAATCGTCGTTAAGAGGGTAATACAAGTCACAAGCTGAATATTATCAAAATGTGAAGGGCAGATGGGGTAATGTTGGTTACAGTCACGAATTATAAATATTTTTTATGAAAGGGGATTGGGCATGGGGGATTGGGCATGGGGGATTGGGCATTGGGCATGGTTATTCCTTTATCCCCTTGTCTTCCTTATCTTCCCTGCTCCTCTGCTCCTCTGCTCCCTACTTCAATTCAAGACGCTGGAAAAAATAACCGCAGGTAGCTAGACAAAATGGCTTCGCCGCTAAACAGCGTAATCACAGATCCTAAAGCCAGAAAAGGCCCGAAAGGTATCTTTTGTCCTAATTTTTGTCGCGATCGCTGCATAATCAAAATACCGATACCAATTAATGCTCCCAACGCACAGGCAATAAAACTAGCCAAGAGCAAATATTTCCAGCCTAACCAGGCTCCCATCATGGATGCTAACTTGGCGTCACCTGCACCCATTGCAGTTTTACCAAAGGTAATTGAACTCAATAGGGCGATCGCCTCAAACAGCCATAAGCCTAATACTGCGCCAACTATAGCGATCATAAGGTGATTTACCAATGCCACAAAACTACCCTCTGGTAGAAAACCAACTACCATTTGAAACAAAATTCCCACCACTAAACCCGACTTAGTAAGTGGATTGGGTAGGGTCATTGTATCTAAGTCGATGAGTGATAGCGCCAATAACCAACTGCAAAAAGCCCAATAGCCTATTGTTAAAGTTGAAACTTGAAATACCCAAAAAATTAGTAAAAAAATTATGCCCGTTACCCCTTCTACCACAGGATAACGGACAGAAATTTTGCTTTTGCAATATCGACACCGCCCTCTTAAGGAAATCCAGCCAAATACTGGTACGTTGTCGTAAGCTTTTAGCTGGTTTAAGCATTTAGGACAACGGGAAGGCGGCCAAAGAATTGACAACCCAGCAGGTAGGCGATAAACAATAACATTGAGAAAACTACCAATAGATGCACCCAAAGCAAAGACCATTACACTCGCCGGGATGGCGAACAAAATGTCCATACAGTCATTTGTCCTTTGTCATTTGTCCTTTGTCATTTGTCCTTTGTCATTTGTCCTTTGTCAATAACTAATAACCAATGACCAATGACCAATGACTAATGACTAATACATGTGGGATTCAATTTGACTTAAGGGCACAAAACACTCTTGAGGTAAAAGAACTGGCTGGTTAGTAAAAATAACCTTGCCTCGATGAGTCACACGATTAATTGCTACACCGGAAGGTTGCCCAGCTATTTCGGGATGGACTTCACAGTGAGTATAGTATATCTGCCCAGCAGCTCTGATTACAGAGGGATCAATCAAAGGCGATTGGTTCTTGGGGGCGGTAAAATTTACTTGACCTTGTCGTAATGCGTACACTATCGACTGTTATTTGATTGCTAGATTTCCCTTTAGTCTACCCGAAACTTATAGCAAAGGTTGCCAAATTGCCCAAGTTGCTATATAAAATTATTTTTGTTCCATAGCTTTGATGAGTGAGTCTCCCATAGTGCGGCAACCAAGGAGATTTTTTCCTGGAGAAATTATATCCCCGGTGCGATCGCCTTGTTCTAAAACTTGCAATACGGCTTGTTCGATGCGATCTGCTGCTTTTGGTTGGTCTAAACCGTAGCGTAACATCATCGCCACACTCAAAACCTGTGCTAAAGGATTTGCCTTATCCTGTCCAGCAATATCTGGGGCGGAACCATGAACTGGTTCAAATACACCAGGGCCAGAAGCACCCAAACTAGCTGAGGGTAACATCCCAATACTACCTGTGAGCATGGCAGCAGCATCAGAGAGAATATCACCAAACAAATTGCCTGTAACAATAGTGTCGAACTGTTTGGGAGCGCGTACTAACTGCATAGCAGCATTATCTACATATAAATGAGAGAGTTCGATATCTGGATATTCCTGAGAAAGTTGGGTGATGCGATCGCGCCACAACTGAGATACTTCTAATACGTTCGCCTTATCTACTGAACAAAGTTTTCCACCGCGTTTTTGGGCTGTTTCAAAGGCCACTCGCCCAATGCGTTCAATTTCTGATTCGGTGTAAACCATTGTATTTACACCGCGTTTCTCACCGATTTCTGTAGCAAAAATCCCTTTAGGTTTACCAAAGTAAATCCCACCAGTGAGTTCGCGCACCACCATAATATCCACGCCTTCGACAATTTCGCGTTTCAAAGTTGAGGCGTCGATTAGCTGGGGCAAAATTTTCGCTGGGCGCAAATTGGCAAATAATCCTAAACCTGCACGCAGTCCTAACAAACCTGCTTCTGGGCGTAAATCGGATGGCAGAGAATCCCACTTATAACCACCAATCGCTGCGAGTAATACAGCATCACTATTACGGCAAGTCTCTAGAGTGGCAGATGGTAGGGGTTCGCCTGTGGCATCAATTGCTGCACCACCGATGAGAGCTTCTTGGAATTCAAACTTCAGATCGAATTGCTTCCCTACGACTTTCAGCACATCTACCGCCACTGCCATAATTTCAGGGCCAATGCCATCGCCGGGGAGTAGAGTAATGCGGTAGTTCTGGGTCATAGCTGATTATTACTAAGTAAATGCTTGCAGATCAAATATCATACCTAGTAAAATGTACTGATGGAGTTTTTAATTTATTTGGGTGTAGCTCTAACCTAATCATCTGGCATTGGATGAAACTACCAAAAAAGTCCTATATCCCTAGTTGAGCGGATCGAAACGCTGCAAGATGAGAGCTATAAATACCACTGGCAAACCTACACCCATACAAATAAGAGCTTGGATAAATGTCAAAGGTGTGGTGTCAAACACTTGATTCATCATGCTCCACTGACTAAACAGACATTGTAAAATCACCACAGCCACAATTCCGATCGCAGGTGCATAGGCTACAGGTGTGCGTTTACCTTGGATTCTCACGACTAGAGATGGTAAAAACTGGGTAATGCTTAACAGGTAAAAGACTTCTGCTGCCACCAATCCATTAATCGCCATTGTGCGAGCTAAGGCTTCATTGCCTGTAGTTTGCAGTATCCATTGAAACACCCCAAAAATTACCACCCAATTGAAAACAGAAATCGCTAATATGCGTTTAAGTAAACTGCCTGATAAAAGCTTTTCTCTAGGGTTGCGTGGTGGTTGCTCCATCACCTGTCCAGATTTTGGCTCAAAAGCGAGGGGAACAATCAACCCTACTGAACTAACCATGTTCAACCAAAGAATTTGGATTGGTAAGATGGGAAGCACAGTTGCCAGGAGAATGGCAATCAAAATTGTCATGGATTCGCCAACATTGATCGGCAGCAAGAAGGCGATCGCTTTTCGTAAGTTGCGGTAAACACCACGTCCTTCCTCCACAGCAGCTTCTATTGAAGCGAAGTTATCGTCAGTTAAAAGCATATCCGCCGATTCTTTGGCAACCTCTGCCCCGGCTATGCCCATCGCTACACCAATATCTGCCTGTTTGAGAGCGGGAGCATCATTGACACCATCTCCAGTCATGGCAACAATTTCACCCTGAGACTGCAATGCTTTTACCAGATGCAATTTTTGTTCTGGAGCAACTCGCGCAAAAACCATACCTTCCTCAGCCGCTTGGGTGAATTCATTTTCATCCATCTGAGCTAATTGCTGTCCGGTGAAAACTTGTGCTTCAGTCGAGCAAATTCCCATTTGACGGGCGATCGCAGCTGCTGTTAGCGCATGATCCCCAGTGATCATCTTCACCTGAATCCCCGCAGATTGACAAGCTTTTACTGCGGCGATCGCTTCCTCACGAGGCGGATCGATAATGCCTTGAAGTCCTAGAAACACCAGTCCTCGATCGATATCATTGCGATCCAAGGATCGCTTACTGGCAACTTCTTTGCTGGCAAAAGCTAGCACTCGTAACCCTTGGTTTGCCATGCCAGCAACTTCCTGTTCCACTGCGGCAGGATTGAGACGAGCGAGTTGTCCTTGAGCATCGAACATGCGATCGCATCGTTGGAGAATTGCCTCTACAGAACCTTTGAGATAAATCACATTCAGCGATCGCTTTGCATCTAATTCATGCAAAGTCGCCATGTATTGGAATTGAGACTCAAAAGGAATGGTGTCTATTCTGGATAATTGCTCTAGATTCGCTTGCGTCAATCCCGCTTTATTGGCAGCCGTAATCAATGCTCCCTCAGTTGGGGTTCCTACTAAGTTCCACTGTCTGTCTCCCCATTCGATATGAGAATCATTGCAGAGCAATCCTGCTTCCAAGGATTCCCAAAGAGCAATATGTCCATCTGCATTGAAATCAACAGGTTGTTGATCGATCAGGATTTCACCGTCTGGGGCATAACCAATACCGCTAACGGTGTAGTGTTGTCCACCTGCATAAATCTTTTGAACCGTCATCTGATTCTCAGTTAAAGTCCCAGTTTTGTCAGAACAAATAACAGTGGTACTTCCCAAGGTTTCCACAGCAGGTAGCTTGCGAATAATCGCCTTACGTCGTGCCATCCGGGAAACTCCGATCGCCAACGTGACTGTAACAATCGCAGGTAATCCTTCGGGAATCGCGCTGACTACCAAAGCTACACTCGCTTTAAAAACGTCAATCCAAGATTCGCCCTGTCCTAATCCGACTGCAAATGTCAGGGCAGCTAAACCTAAAATGACATACAACAAGCTTTTGCTAAACTTGTCAATATTTCGTGTTAACGGTGTTTTCAGATTTGTGCTGCTTTCAATTAACTGCGAGATCCGACCGGTTTCGGTGGCATCTGCGATCGCTACTACAATCCCTTCTGCCTGTCCAAAGGTGACGAAACTTCCGGCATAGACCATATTGCTGCGTTCGGCTAACGGTGTCTCGACATCCAACGATGCCGTTACTTTCTCCACCGGAACGGATTCGCCTGTTAAGGCAGACTCGTCAACTTGCAAGCCACGCACAGTTAATAGCCGCAGATCCGCAGGCACTTTATCCCCAGATGCCAGTAATACCAAATCACCCAGAACAAGTTCAGTCGAAGCCAAACGAGTTTTTTGACTATTGCGAATCACAGTTGCTTCAGTGGTGACAGCTTTGGATAAAGCAGCGATCGCACCTTCTGCTTTCGATTCTTGAATGTAGCCAATGATAACGTTAATCAGGGTGACACCAAAAATTACTCCCGCATCTATCCAATCTTTGAGCAGCAGTGTCACCAGTCCCGCCGTCAGCAAAATATATAGTAGTGGTTGATTAAATTGCTCTAAAAATCGTAGCCAAGGACTTTTTCCACTTTTAGCAGTCAGTTGATTTGCACCCATCTGCTGGTGTCGGGTGGTAGCTTCTTCATGGCTCAAACCCGCTTCAGGATGGCTGGCTAAGGTTTGCACAACCTTTTGTTCACCCAGAGTATGCCATTCATAGTTGAGTAAATCTTCTGTTGTCTGAGCAAAAGTATTTGTAGCGATCGTATTTGCTGTCATCTGTGTCTCCAAAAACTAATTCGTAATTCGTAATTAAGATTCATCAGATTTATATGGATTTATCTGTTTGAATCTGTACTTTTCTTTTTTCAAATTGGTGTGATTACGAGAATCTTTTGCTAAGTTCATAAATATGCCATTGCTGCACACCCCAATAACTGAGAATCGATTCTGCTTGCCAGATTTCATCTGTTGTTCCCTCTACCTTCACCAAAAATTTTTCTTGGCAGGTGGCTGACTCACAGAGTCTAGGTTGCCTTTCGGGAGCAAACCAACCTTGAAATGCACCATAAACACTGCCAAAAATCGCACTTGCTCCACCCGCGAGCAGTGTACCCAGCACAGATTCAACCGCTAATGCTGGGCCAAAACCAGGAATAACTAATACGCCAAGTCCGGCTGTTAGCGCCAAGAAGCCCCCGGTTGTTCCTCCTGTAATTGCGCCTGCTTTAGCACCTTCGATCGGAGTTATGAGATGTTTACCCGCATTAGCATCCTCGTACAACTTTTCGTCTTCAGAGTCTAAAGTGAATACAGAAATTTTCTGCATGGGAAAGTCAATCGCTCTGAGTTCATCAAGCGCCTGCGTTGCAGCCTGACGGGTAGAAATGATTCCGATTGCATTTTTAACTGGACTAAAATTCATCACAACATCTCCTATCAAAATCAATAAGTTTAAAACGAAGCTTTATAGCGGTTATCGCTTGGGTGAAGTACAGTTTTGACCTCTCTCCAAACCTCTCTTCTACAAGGAGAGAGGCTTTGAATCTTACTCCCCTTCCCTTGTAGGGAAGGGGTTAGGGGTTAGGTCTGTATTGAACTCAACTGCAAGCCGCTATATTAATCTCCAAATAGTAAAAACTATAGTTTTATAGTTTGAGCATGAACCGTATTAGGTAAGAGATTCGTTTTAAATCTCAGTTAGCTTAGTTTCGTTTCTCTGCTTCTTTTCCAGGATTGCTGATAAATGTGAACGAAAAGTGAATAAATCATTTATCTACCTAATTTCACTTTTAAATCACATTTGTCCCTCAAGCTAAAAGACAACAAATGAGAATGAAGTAATTGATTATTGGAGTTGGATATGAGCTTTAAAAAGATTTTAGTGGCGGTCGATGATTCACCTGCGACTGCAACAGTGTTTATAAAAGCGCTGGAGTTAGCCCAAAGAGATGCTGCTCAGTTAATGATTGGTCACAGCATTGAGCTAGCAACTTCTAGTCAACTCACTGTGAACTTAGTAGACCTGGAAATAGAAACACAACAGGCACAAAGTTTACTTCAGTTGTACTATCAGAAAGCGAAAACACTAGGCATTATGGCAGAATCCAGTTATCAAACAGGAGATCCTGGCACTAATATCTGTGATTTAGCCCGGAGTTGGGGAGCAGATTTGATTGTGCTTGGTCGTAGAGGACTTAATGGATTTGCCGAACTTTTAGCAGGAAGTGTGAGCAATCACGTAGTTCATCACGCTCCATGTTCCGTTTTGGTTGTTCAAGGTCAGTAGTTTCTTGACAACTGTCTACCAACCGCCAGAATTTTGCTGTTAAAACACGAGTTTTCTATGAATAGTATTCATTATGCTTTGCAATAAACAATCTAGTTTACTCGTAGTCCATCAAAGAGACTTTGCAGAGTTTATTTTATGGTAAGCAAATCAAGTTATTTTCTTTCTTTGCTCCCCCTGCTTTATCTGCCTGTCTTCACCCGTAATTTTTGGATTGGTCGAGTACTAGGACGACAATACATTGGGTTATTTTTAGCAGGAATAACCCTTTTAATTCTGGTTTTTCTATCAACTCTTACCCATGAAAATCTACACTGAAATTGAAATTCAGGCATCTGATAAGCAAGTCTGGAACTTACTTACTGATTTTGCCAGTTTTCCACATTGGAATCTGTTTATTCGTCAAATTAGTGGTTCGCTCAGTAAAGGAGCACAGCTAACCGTTCACTTTCAGCCTCCGGGTAGAGATATTGTGACCTTTCGACCTACGGTGATTACGGTAGAACCTAATCGCAAACTGCGCTGGTTATGGCACTTTTTGATACCAGGGTTATTTGACGTTGAACATAGCTTTATCATTGAACCGTTAGCAAGCGATGTCTACGACGGACTACGCCTACGCGTCCGCTTCATTCAGCAAGAATCTTTCCAGGGTTTACTAGTACCTCTGCTAGCTCGTCGATTAAATATTGACGTTCGCCAAGGGTTTGAAGCCATGAATCAAACATTAAAAACCAAGGCAGAACGCATTAATCAAACTACGACTAATTCATTAAATACACAAGTTTAGCCTGAATCCCAGATATGAATGATGAAAAATCTGACAAGGCATAGATTAGAATTAATGCCTAAATAATGTTAATCAGGGATTTGCTTATAAAATTGGGCGCAAATAAGAAATAAAAATAAGCAAAGAAATTTCTAATTCGCTCAAAGCTTTATTTATAAGGTTTTGCATCAGCCAGTACTGTATACCTTTCTTGCCCAGTATTGACAACTTTACCTCTATACATGGATATCATCTTTGGAATTAATTATTTAATTTTGCTCCAAAGTCTCTTGAAACGTTCTTCTTGGCTAGATCCAGCATCAATATTACTTGCCGGAATAAGGCCTGCTTGATGGCAAGTTTGAACATATCCAGTAACCGCATTACGCAGCCAACGAATAATCAGATGAGTTCCAAAGCCAATAGTAACTCTACCGCTACCGTCAAGTGACCAATAATACATACTTTTTTCCCCTCTAGCAAAACCATGCGTCCGATTTGAATTAGTAGCAGCATGAACTAAAGGACAGCGATAAAGAGAGTATAGAATAGCCCCATACTCATACTCTTCAGCTAAGGCTAAAAGGTTAAGGTTGGCTGCAAGTTCTGGGCATTCTCTAGCAAGTTCATCACGAGGAACATCAAGGTAGGCTCTAGGTGGTTCATGCCCGAAGAATACATCATTAGGATCTTTATTAACACGTTTATTAATAATCAGGTCAGCTACGTGAGCATCCTGTGGACGGTAATGTTTCCAATCTTCAGCAAAACAGACAACAGCAACTTTATTAACATCTGGATCATTCGGAATAAACTGCTTTAAAAACCTAGCCAATCTAATAGATGCTGGAATTGTACCACCAACTTCTTTTTCCAACTTTTTCTTAGCGTCAGGAAAATCGTGCAGCCAAATCTCTGCAAGTGCATCCAGAGAAGATGTGGCTAATGTATTCGCAGCAGTGACAGACCATGCTTCTTCTAGCCATTGAGCATATTTATAGAAAAAATGCTCAAAAGGGTCTGTTGTTAATGGTGTACACTTCATTTTAAGGTAATGCAAAATGTATTATATTGTAATATGTAAGTAGTAAGAAGGGCAAGGAAGATGAGGAAGGCGATCGCCTCACTTACTTTCATTGAACGAGTTTAGCGATCGCCTCTCGCAAACGCTAGGAAGAAATCGCCATCATCCAACTCCTTTCTCTTCTAGCTGTTGACATACAGCTTTCTTTTTTAACCTGAAATCGGATCAATGTTATTCCACAACTTCATAGCGTACTAACTTTCTAACATCCTCGCGGGGTAGACCTAGTTCTTGGGCAATTGTCGCTTCTATTTGGCTGAATTCTATTGTTGGAAGTTCTAATTCCAATCGCTTCAAGATGGGGTCTGCTGTTTCCACTTCTACCTGGGTAATTTTTTTAGTTCGGTTGACGGCGGCGTTAATGAGCAACACATTGACTGATACCTGTGCTTCAAGCTGAGTATCTGACTGAAGTTTTTTCTCGGTGGAGTAGGGTCGGCTTAACTCTTGAGCAGCTAGGAAATTACAGCCAAGCCAAAACACAACCGCTACCAGTGGTAGAGGCAACCAAAACTCTAATCCCAACCCTTGCAGCCAACGTTTACTAATACACCACACCACTACACCTGCTTCTGATTTTGCTAGCTCCCACTTCATCTATATCCTAATGGGCTAGACAATCCTCTGAAATCTTACTGATGAAAGACGTTGAGATTGCTTCAATAGATTATTCTAAACAAGCACAAGTGTATAAAGGTGATGAAAATCTTACTGGTAGAGGATGATCCAAAGCAATTAATGCCGCTGCAAATGGTTCTCTCTCAGGCTGGACACAGCGTCGATGGTGTCAAGGATGGTGAAACCGCTCAATGGCTTTTGGCTGAAAAAGAATACGATCTGCTGATTTTAGATTGGATGTTACCTCGAATTAGTGGAGTGAGTTTGTGTCAACAGTATCGGGCGGCGGGAAAAACTGCCCCCGTATTAATGATCACGGCAAAAGATACCACACCTGATAAAGTCATAGGATTAGATGCCGGAGCAGATGATTACCTCGTCAAACCGATTGATATCGTGGAGTTCATGGCGCGAGTGCGGGCATTGAGAAGGCGATCGCCCCTTTGGCAAGGAGACACCCTCTGCTTGGCAGACCTCGAACTTCATCTTGATACACTAATTTTGGAGCGCCAAGGAGCGACTGTATCCCTTTCCAGCCAAGAATTTCAGTTGCTAGAGTATTTCATGCGTCATCCTAAGCAAGTTTTGACTCGCCACCAAATTGAGCAAGCCGTATGGGAGTGGGGTAGTGAGCCAGAAAGCAATGCAATCACCGTTTTAGTTCGTAAACTTCGCCAACGTTTGCAAACATTAGCAGCAGCCGATTGGATTGAAACTGTCTATGGTATGGGCTATCGCCTCAACCCTCCAGAACCATCTTGAAACTTGATAATGACTGAGACGCAGAGTAGGGAGTAGTGTAGTTCAATTACTTGAAAAGTCTTGTAATTACGTTAGCGTAGCGGTAGCGAGTCCGCGAGCGTCATTACGAATTACGAATTACGAATTAGCATAAGTTGTGTTTAACCGCAGTCGTCGTAACTTAGCTCGTTGGTTTACCCTTTCAATGGGGTGCATTCTCATTCTCTTTGCTGGAGTGATTTACAATCTTGAGGTAAAAGACAAGCTCAAAGCATTAGATCAACTGCTTTATAAAAGAGCAGAGTTAATGGCAGCCAGTTCGCAGTATCGGCTGTATCAAGGACAAAAAGAAGTCGATCTGAGCAATATACCGCTATTGGGTAGTGGTTCTCACCCCGCTGATATTGAATTGGTCTATGTTCGCTGGTATGACCCCAACGGCAAACTCAAGCGGTTTTTTGGTACTCCACCTCCAGAAAAGTTGGGAATAGCATCTGAGTTTCTCACGATTAAGTCCGTTGACCAGTTTACAGGTGAGACGCTTTGGCTTCGTCAAGTCACCCTACCTGTTCAAGGAGGAAATTCGGTCATCGGTTATCTGCAAGTTGGTATCCCACTGACAGAAACTCAAAACGATCTCAGAGAATTTCAGTTAATGTTGACCCTTGCTGTGCCTATAGCACTGGGGTTAATTGGACTTACAGGTTGGGTACTTGGCGGCATAGCTATGCAACCCGTTCAGCAAGCCTATAATCAACTACAACGCTTTACATCAGATGCTTCTCATGAGTTGCGATCGCCCTTGTCTGCGATTTTAACCAATGCCCAAGTTGGGTTACTAATGGCAGCAGACCGTCCCCAAATCCATCCCTCAATAGAGAACATCATCGATAGCGCCAAGTCGATGAGTACCTTGGTCAATAACCTACTGCTGTTGGCTCGGCATCAGGGAAAATTAACTCCCGAATCTCTCAAAAAGGTTAATCTTAATAGCTTGCTAGAGAATTTAGCTATTTATTACAATACTGTTGCTGCAAAAGCGTCGCTCGAGTTGATCGGCCATTTACCAGAACAACCCATTGAGTTGTGGGCTGACCCCGATTTGCTGCGCCTAGCTGTGGAAAACTTGCTTAACAACGCCTGTAATTATACTCCATCTGGTGGAACTGTCTGGTTACGCTTAGAACCTCACCCAGATCGGGCAGTAATTCAGGTTATTGATACTGGAATTGGAATTCCAGAGGCAGATTTACCTTATATTTTCGATCGCTTTTACCGAGTTGATACAGAACGTACCAGAGAAAGCGGCGGATTTGGGTTAGGATTAGCGATCGCTCAACAAATTGTCCAGGCTCACGGCGGTCACATTCATGTGATGAGCAATGAGGGTAAAGGCTCGACGTTCCAGATAAAGTTACCACTTATGAGCCATTCCTAAATCATTTTTAAAAGATGATTCATAATGAAAATCTAAAGCAAACGATCTGCTAACAGAGAAGGCACTGTTTGCAAATTCAAGTTAAATTAACGTGAATTCGACGAGTGCTATTTTGACCTCTCCCCCAGCCCCTCTCCAACACGGAGAGGGGAGCCAAAACCCTAATTTATCATTGCTCCTCCCTTTTCCCGTGGGAGAGGGAGGTTGGGAGGGAGAGGTTCATCGAATTCAAGTTAAATTAATCCAAACGTGGACTATTACAAAAACATTTTAGAGTTGAGCAAAGCTTCTTCAAAGGCGTAGCCGTCGATTGTTTGATAGGTAGTAGATTACTTCGATGCCTATAGCTACTCCTACCATCAACACTAAAACCCAGACGGTTTGTGGATCTGTTTGCAAAGCAAACCAAATCAACATTCCTAGTGCTACTAAACATATTCCAGTCCCTAGAAGTGAAATCCACTGCTTGCTTTTCGTATAACGATGCATACGAGCGTTAGCTAAATTAACCGCAGCAAATATTAGGAGAAACCCAGCACTACCCATCGTTGAGATCCGACTTATATCACAAAAATTGGCGATTATTAGAGTAATACCACTAGTAATAAATAAGCCAATTGAAGATTGCTCTATGCCATTTATTTGGCTGCCATCAAACCCCCTAGATTTAGCAATCACAGTGCTAAAACGAGCGGAACCGTAGAGTGTGGCGTTACTAGCCGAGATAGTTGAGAAAAGAGCAGCAACAGTAATCAAAACAGATCCAAATTGCCCCATAATTGGTTTGGCAACTTCAGCCAAAGCATAGTCTTTTACTGCCAAAATCTGTTCTATTGGTTCTGCTCCCAATGTAACCAGTGCTATTAAAACGTAAAGCAAAATAACGAACCCGATTACAGAGTAATAAACTCGTGGCAAAGTATGCTTGGGATTGACAAGATCCTCTGCTGCATTGGCGATTAGCTCAAAGCCTTCATAAGATAAGAAAATCACCATTGCTCCGGCGAAAATTGACTGTAGCGACGATATTGAGACTGGTTCTAGACGGGAAATGTCGATATGATTACTTCCCATAGTAATGAACAGGAGCAAAATCCCCAGTTTGAAGCTGACAATCCAGATTTGAGATTTACCAATATGATTGGCAGTTAGTAGATTTAATCCAGTTGTCCCTAAAATTGCCAAGCTAATCAGTAAATGCTTCCAATCTCGATCGAATGAGGCACATCCTCAAAGTTAAAAGGGTTTATATATGAAGTCTAGCTATACTTCACCAACATAGGAAGCGCTATAAAAGCCTTGACTAAAGAACTTGGCCCTGCTGGCATAGCGCGATTTATGCAGAAATTTGAGATAGGGAGCAAAGATTGATACGCCAGACAAGGATTAAATCTTGGAAAATCCCAGTATTTATGACATCTTTACTTGAATTAAGGAGTAAAAAAACAGCAACAAGCCAAAAAGTAGATAATGCCGCAAGAAAAGATTTATTTATATTTGCCCAAAACTGTTCAGACATCCTCCGAGAACAGTTTCCTATCTACTGCACATTACAGCAAAAATTAAAAAAAAGTATTGATATATCATTTTGATTTAATTTCTTGTATGTTTATTGTATTTAATATTCACAGACAAAAATTATGGATTTTAGACAAATTAGCTTAGTTGCTAGCCAACTTTTAACTCAGTTTGGGTTGAAAATTTTAGGTGCGATCGCACTGTGGCTGATTGCTCAACGCTTGATTGATTTTGGATTGAAGCTAGTACGACGTGCTTTCCGAGGTCAACACGTCGATCCAACACTCATTAACTATCTTCTGAATATCATTGGTGTCACACTGAGAATTATTCTAGTTGTGGCAATTCTCGGCTTCTTTGGGGTTGAAACAACTTCCTTTGCTGCATTGCTAGCAGGAGCAGGCATTGCAATTGGTGCAGCATGGGGGGGTTTACTAGCCAACTTTGCAGCCGGAGCATTTTTAATTGTTTTTCGACCTTTCAAAGTTGGTGATTTCATTACCACCGCAGGCGTGACAGGCACTGTTACAGAAATTGGACTGTTCACAACAAATATCAATACGCCTGATAACGTGTTGACAATTGTCGCTAATAATAAAATCTTTGCTGATAACATCCAGAATTATTCTGCCAACCCTTACCGTCGGGTTGATCTAGTGGCTCAACTTCATCATGATGTGAAACACAACGAAGCGATCGCACTTTTGAAAGCGAAAATTAGCCAAATTCCTAATGTTCTCCAAAATCCAGCACCGGATGTGGAAATTCAGAATTTCAACTTTGCAGGGCCTGTACTAGCAGTACGTCCTTATTGCAATAACGATCACTATTGGCAAGTTTACTTCGACACTAATAAAGCTATCCGTGAAACCTTTGGTGAGGCTGGATATCCAGTTCCCGAATACCGTTATGCAATTAGCGGCTCATCTGGTAATGGGGTTAATAACGTTATCCCACCACTATCAGAAATAACTTGACACTAAAGAAAAAAGTCAAGGCTTTATTTGCAAATATTTCATAAATAGCAGAATCAGAATTAATAAGTAGGTAGGGCGTATGTCTTACCTACTTTTGCTAAGTTTATGACCTATTCCAGTGAAAATACCATTGCCTACTGAGCAAGCGGTTGACTCTAATATCATCAGGTTTGCAATATTAGTACTAGAGATTTCTAGCTTTAGTATTCCCCTTAGCAAAAATTAATAGTTGGTATTATTTAAAACTTTAGTGAAAATAGGGTAAATAATGCCCAGAACTCAAAGCAGCTTTAAATAAAGCTAGTTTCAATTTTGGAAACCATCCTGACAAAAGCTGTAAAAAAAGTTAGGTTAGCGGTTAATCACAAGCCGCACTCTAGCAGCGATGGTAAAAGAATTAACAATTTGCACCCGTGGACTCACTAAGCAATTTGACCGACATGTTGCTGTCAATGATGTTGATTTAGAAATCCAGGCGGGAGAAGTATATGGACTGATTGGGCCGAATGGCGCGGGTAAAACAACTCTCATCCGAATGTTGGCGACTGCTGAGGAAGCAACTACAGGTGAGATTTATATTAATGGCGATCGCCTCATCCGTGACAACAGTAATCTCAAACTTAAGCGTCATCTTGGCTATTTACCCGATGACTACCCACTATATGAAGATTTGACAGTCTGGGATTACTTAGATTACTTTGCGCGTTTATATCGTTTGCGAGAACCGCGCCGCACTAAACGCTTACATGAAGTTTTAGAACTTATTCAACTTGGTAATAAACGCAATAGTCAGATTTCTACTCTGTCGAGGGGAATGAAACAGCGTTTAAGTTTAGCGCGAACTATTATCCACGAACCAATTTTACTATTACTAGATGAGCCTGTTTCTGGACTCGATCCGATTGCGAGGATGCACTTTCGCGAAATTATTAAGGCTTTGCAAGAAGCTGGAATGACTGTTATCATTTCCTCCCACGTTCTCAGCGATTTAGCGGAAATTTGTACTTCTGTAGGAATTATGGAACTTGGCTTTTTAGTAGAAAGTACTTCCCTACAGCAACTTTATCAACGTCTAGCCCATCAGCAAATTGTGTTATCAACTCTAGGGAACTTAGAGACACTTTTGAACGAGCTTAAACACCATCCTTTAGTAGAAGAATGGGAGGTGATATCAGGAAAAAACAGCGTGCGGGTGAATTTTTCGGGCAAAGATGAAGATAGTGCCGAGTTATTGCGATCGCTAATCAAAATCGGCATTCCTTTAACTGATTTTCACTGCACGCAAGAAGACTTAGAAAGCATTTTTTTAAAATTAGGTCACAAACAAGCATCTTGATTCATCAATAAATCTCACTCACTATTTTGGAAGGATTTTTTCAGACTATGCTTAATTTAATTGACAAAATCGGCGATTGGAATCCGCAATTATTTCGCGAACTCAAAGGGCAATTTAAATTTATTAATGTAGCGATCGCAGTTGTGACATCTTTCCTATTGCAACTGGTAGTTATTTTATATCATTTAAGTAATCCTCCTGGTAATAAATACTCCCTAACTGGTACATACTGTCGTTTACGTCAAATATATCAACCGCAACAAACACAGGTTCTCAAAGAATCAAATCAAACTAAAATTGATGAATTAAATAATTTTTTTTCAAAGAATTTTTGTCCCCAAATTCAAATTGATTGGCAAATGTGGTGGCGAGATCGTTGGGAATATATATTCTTAACATTTAGTGTAATTTTTCTATTTACACTACTAGTTGCAGGAACTTATTTGCTAATTAACGATTTCGCTAAAGAAGAAACTCGCGGCACACTAAACTTTATCCGTCTTAGTCCCCAATCAGAAACAAGTATATTGACTGGCAAGTTGCTAGGAGTTCCGAGTTTAATTTATCTCCTGATTTTAGTAGCAGTTCCTTTACATTTATGGGCTGGGCTTTCTGCCAAAATTGCTTTTAGTTACATTTTGGCTTACTACACAATTCTTGCTACTAGCTGTATTTTCTTCTACAGTGCGGCACTACTACTTAGCTTACTTAGCCGTTCATTTAGTGGTTCTCAGCCTTTGTTGGGTTTATTAGTTAGTGGTGTAATTTTTATGTTTTTGTTTATAACGATGTTACTCGCATCGTCTTATAACCACAGTTTGAATAGTTCAACTGCTTGGTTTAGACTTTTTAATCCTTGGGATACAACTAATTATTTATTTCCTAACTTGTTTAATCTATCCAATGACTCGGATATTAAAAAACTGCAATTTTTCTATCTCCCATTAGGGAGAAATATTATTAGTATTCTTGGCTTTCATTTATTAAACTTGGGATTGTGCAGTTACGGAATTTTGCACATTCTTAAACGTTGCTTCCGTAATCCTCAAGCCTCAATAATTAGCAAGAAGCAAAGTTATTTATTAGTAGCGTTTTGCCAGTTGATGATCTGGGGTTTCACTTTACAAATTGGTGAAAATAGTTACACATTAGATCAACAATTTGGGGGAAATTACATTTTGCTAGCATCGTACAACTTGGTGTTGATTTTAAGTTTAATTGCAGTTCTTTCCCCTCACCGTCAAGATGTACAAGATTGGGCAAGATATCGACATCAGGGAGTTTCTAGCCACAAGAGTATTTGGCAGGATCTAATTTGGGCCGAAAAAAGCCCTGCACTCGTGGCGATCGCAATTAATCTTACAATTGTTACTATCCCCTGGCTAGTCTGGATTTCATTTACATCTGTTTTTGATACTAACAATGACCAAACTTGGCTGGTTAAAGATGTTGACAGGTTTAAAGTACTTTTAGCTATAGCTTTGTCTATCAGCGTAATCATGATTTACGCTACTATCGCCCAATTGCTACTTTTGCTGAAAACTCCCAAACGTTCTTTCTGGGCAATTCGGATTATAGGTGCAGCAGTGTTTCTACCACCGATAATTTTAGAATTTATCGGCATCACATCACAGGTGTCTACTGTGGTGTCTACTGTCTGGCTGTTTTCAACTTTTCCTTGGGTTGGTATACAAGGCTCTAGTACAACAACAATTTTTATGGCATTCCTCGCTGAGTTAACTTTTCTAGGATGGTTAAATTTGCAGTTGACAAGGCAAGTGAGATTAGCAGGCGAATCTACTACGAAAGCATTATTAGCATAACATTAGCTCGGTAGTTATCAATAAACTTAGAACCTCAATTTCTCAAAGAAATTGGGGTTTTTGTTTTTTATGAATGCTTGAAGACTGCTATATTATCTATTATTTGTTATTTTTTTATTCGCACAAGTATCACAACAATCTGAAAATAATGTTAAATATCTCTACTCAAGACCTACGCTACACAGCCATCCAGTTTTTAGAACAAAGTCCCTCACAGCGTCTACAAATTCTTAAGCAACTGGGCATCGCTCGTTATGAATTTTTAACTAAAATTCAACTAAATGAAGCCAATATAATTTGTATAATGCGATTTTTTAAATATCCAAGTCAGCTAAAGTTTCCTAATCTGATGGGAGCAGATTTATCTGGTTTAATTTTAGATGGTGTCAACTTCATCCGAGGAAATTTGTCAGAAGCAAATCTCCAAGGTAGTAGTTTAGTAAATGCAGACCTTTTATTTGTAAATTTTACGAAAGCCGACTTGAGAAATGCAGATTTACGAGGTGCAACTCTGAACGAGACTATTTGGTTAGAGACTCTAGTAGATAAGTGTCAGTTTGGCGTAGGTATTGGTTTAAATCATCTACAACGTCAAGATTTAGAATTACGCAAAGCGATATTTAATTCTTGAAAAGTTAGTAATGAAAACACAAAAAATTATAAGATGATTGAATTGATATTGACTTGGATAAGTTAATGAGTATTAAGTTGCCCCAAAAATTGATGTTGCTGGGTTCAGGAGAACTAGGCAAAGAATTTGCGATCGCTGCTCAACGTCTTGGTAATTATGTGATTGCCGTTGACCGCTATACCAATGCTCCAGCGATGCAGGTTGCTGATGCTTATGAAGTTATTTCTATGCTCAGTGCTGATGATTTAGAAGCTGTAGTGACAAAACATCAGCCAAATATTATTATACCAGAAATTGAAGCAATCCGAACCGAAAAACTCATCGAATTTGAACAGCGAGGGATTACAGTTATTCCGACTGCGGCTGCTACTAACTATACAATGAACCGCGATCGAATTCGGGAACTGGCGCATCAACAATTGGGCATCAGAACGGCTAAATATGGTTATGCAACAACTTTAGAAGAATTGATTGCAGTTTCGGATAAAATTGGCTTTCCCAATGTTGTTAAACCGGTGATGTCATCATCAGGGAAAGGTCAATCTGTAGTGCAGGATAAGAGTGAAGTTGAGAAAGCTTGGAATTATGCGATCGCTAATTCTAGAGGAGACAGTCAAAAGGTCATCGTAGAAGAATTTATTAACTTTGAAATTGAGATAACTTTACTGACAATTAAACAGTGGAATGCACCGACAATTTTCTGCTCTCCCATTGGTCATCGCCAAGAAAGAGGCGATTATCAAGAATCGTGGCAACCCGCAGAAATTTATGAAGATAAAATATCAAAATCCCAAGAAATAGCTATAAAAGTCACTGATGCTTTAGGAGGAGCCGGAATTTTTGGCGTTGAATTTTTCATTACTAAAGATGAAGTGATTTTTTCCGAACTTTCTCCCAGGCCCCACGATACGGGAATGGTGACATTAATCTCACAAAATCTTAACGAATTTGAACTACATCTGCGAGCTATTTTAGGCTTGCCAATTCCTCATATTGAACAGCTAGGAGCATCAGCTAGTGCAGTAATTTTAGCCTCAGAAAAATCTGATTCTATTGCTTTTAGTGGTGTCGCCGATGCTTTATCAGAAAAAGATGTAGATATTAAATTATTTGGTAAACCTAATGCTCATCTATATCGGCGAATGGGCGTAGCTTTGGCGAAAGGTGTGAATGTCCAAGAGGCTAGGGAAAAGGCTACTAGAGCTGCAAGTAAAATCACAATTATCTAAATTTAGCCTGCTTTAGCACAATTGTTTATTAGCCATAGGTTTGAACCTATGGCGGACTGACTTATGGCATAGGATGAAAGAGAAGGTCTGGGAAAATGAAATTAAAAATCGCCCAGGTAGAAAAGGCAATTGATATCGAAAGAACAGCAAGAACGGGTGCTAGGGAAAGATACTTAAGGAAATATGTTTGTTGGTTGTTTGATTTCTGCATATAATGCTCCTAAAAACTTTCCGAACTGCAACTATTTGGGGTTGCATTGTTGCACTTACTAAAGATATTGTGATACTTCAAGACTTCTCACTTTGGACGGAATGACAATGCCATAATAACCATTTAAGAGATATTTATATCTGAAATATCACTTTTCATCTCTTTTTCAAGTATTGGCAAGATAATTAGATAATAACTAAAATATCTCCAACATACTTGCTTTGTTTTTAATTTTAAAAAAGCTCCTAAAAAATATTTTTAGGAGCTTTAAAAATTAAACCATGAGTATGAAATAGCACCTAATTTAAATTTAACTTTGCGAATTATTTTTATCCTCTATCTAAAGAAATAACAGGATATTAAGCTAATTTGTTATTTTAAATACGTAAATTATGTGTGAAAAATATGAATTGATTGTAGTACACACAAGTCGAATTACCCCCCTTAACCCCCCGATGCATTGGGGTAAAAAAAGAAATCTAGTTCCCTCACTTTTGCAAGTTTTGTAACAGAAACTCAAAACACTTAAATTTTAGGCAAGAAAGAAATCTAATTCTCTCCCCAATACATACGGGGAGGGTTAGGGTGGGGTAAAACCTTGGGTTTTTCAGCCATTTCAGACTTGTGTGTACAGCGTAGGTTCGCGGTGAAAGTAGATTTTGTCGCTAGATAAAAGTGGGATGGGGTTGCAAGGGTATAATTAGTAATTGAGTGGACTTGATATAAGGCTATTGCAAAGGTTTCACGTTAAGTTGACACCTATGATAGCTATGCGCCCCTAGCAATATCTATTTTGAACTGCTATTTCGCAACACTATTAAGCGAATCAACCGCAGCAACTGGATTCGGCTGATTCAGATAATTGTAAACTAATTGGGAAACTTGACGGATAAAGTCTCTCCCTCTTGTGTCTTTATAAGGACGGGTAACGAAGATAGCCGCCAGGTAACGCTTACCATTGGGCATAGTCACAAATCCCGCATCGCCAATAAGAAACCCAATATCTCCGGTTTTGTTGGCGATAACTGCACCTTTCCCCAAACCGGCGGGAAGCAGTGTATGAATTGTGGTGTGACGCAGAATATCTAAGGCTTGCTCCCGACTTTGGGGCGAAACTAACTTGTTATTCACAACTAAAGCCAGCACCCGCGCCATATCTTGAGAACTTGTGGTGTTGGTTCCTCTCAAATCAGCTAAAAGATGGCGAATTACCGTGTCTTTCAGTCCCCAACTACGGAAACGCTGATTTAGTTTCGCCGCTCCACCTAAGCGATCGATAATCATGTTGGTGGCAGTATTATCACTAATGGTAATCATCTTAGTGATGGTTTCCAAAGCTGTGTACTTCTTGCCAACTCGCTCATATTGCATACTTCCAGAACCATTGGTAACTAAGTCACGCCGCATCGTCAGGTTTTCCTGAAGGGTGACTTTACCAGCATCTAAATCTTGGAAAAAAGCGATAAGTATTGGCAGTTTAATTGTACTAGCAGCCGGGAAAACGCGATCGCCTCCAATATCCAAATAATCCCCAGTATCCAAATCCAGAAAAAACATTCCTGTTTTCAGAAAGCTGTAGCGATTCATCAAGGCTTTAATTTGAGGTTCCAGCGCTTTCATCGGTGAATGCATTGGAACCACGCCAGCAAAGAGAGTGCTATTATCATTCACTCTTGGAGAAATACTCGGAGTTATTTCTAAATATTGCGGCTGGGTTGCAGTCAATCGTATGGGTTTGGGTAACTGCACAGACCAATGATTGGGGGATTCCTCTTGCAGTTGCACCTGTGCTAAATCAAAGGTGTAACCGGGTGCTAAAGTAACTACCATGCGGGTAGTCTCTGCGTTAAACTGCTCGATGCGAATGTCTTTAATTACTAATCCCACTCTTTGACTAGCCTGTGGATATCCTAATGTAACTCCAGGTAAATCAATTACCAGACGAGTCGGGCTGGTAAGTAATTGTACTTTCGGTTGAACATTTTCATCTGTGGTGAAGTCCAGATGATTGCGATTGCTATCAAAATGCCAATTAGCCATCGCTACGCCCGCCGCAGGCATCGCACCATTAGCTTTAACAGTAGAGCCAAGCAGGATTAAGCTTAAGAAGCTGGGTAGAAGCCAACTGAATTTTACAATGTTTTCTTTGTGTGTGAGTAGCATCAGCGATCGCGTTGTGTGTGAGGAAAATTCTTGAACGAACAAAAGCCGCCCACCATTAAAGCACAATTATGAAAAGTTTAGTAAATTGCAGTGAAAAGGCATGGTAAAGAACCAACCGAACCGATTTTGAGCGTGGCGTAATCTATTGCATCCACGCACGAATGCGTTTGCGTATCGCCGCTGATGACTATTTCTCCGGCGTGAGCTGTAATGCCTCAATTGTGTCACTGAAAGCTTTTATTGCGAAATCTACATTAGATATTCGATAGACATACCACATAAACATGACTGTTATCCTGACATAGCATTGACATCAAAATGACATATCTAAAAAATATATAATCAACTATAGTTTTAACAAATCACTATATCTCAAATACAATATTGAAACAAGAAAATTAATGCTATGATTCTGTTTCAATATATCTGCTTGATCCAACAGCAATAGCAATTTCCCAAAATCTGTCTATAGGTACTTTTATCTATTTTTCTACCTAAAAGTATACATATATAGCTGAAACTTGAGTTATTGATTTAGAGAAATCAGTACTGCAAGTAAACTGTCCATGTTTTCCCAAGATAAACCAAATCCAAAAGATTCACCGCAAGTACCATCTTCAGCACCTTGCCAAACCATTTTGCCCACTGCCCCATTGCCGGAAGCGATTAGTCAAAATATCGAGACTATTATTGACCTGCACAGACGTTATGAGAAAGACGTACCTCAACATCAACGGTTTGTAGAAACGGTAACAGCCTTTTTTGGTCGTCCGGTATTCCTGTATAGCATCCTGTTAGGAATTATTCTGTGGGTAACACCCAATGTTTTACCACGACGTTTAGGCATATCAAGATTCGATCCCCCGCCATTTTCTTGGCTACAATTTTCACTGACCGCAGGTTCCCTGTTAGTAACAACAGGGGTGTTGATAAAACAAGAGCGTCAGGAAAAATTAGCAGAGCAACGGGCGCAACTTAGCCTTCAGCTTAACCTGCTCTCTGAGCAGAAAATCGCAAAACTTATCGCTTTAGTTGAAGAATTACGCCAAGATATTCCCAATGTCAAAAATCGCTCCGATCCGCAGGCCCAAATAATGAAGGAAGCTGTTGATCCCCAAGCGATTCTAGATGCATTAGAAGAGACTTTAGCATCAGAGTTAGCTAATTTTCGGAACCAAAAAATACCAGACCAAGAGTAACAACACTTACTATTGTGTTAGCAAAAGTACTAAAATTAGTAACTTTTTGATTGTATTTGCTACCCATCTCAATACGGTTTAGATAAGCTGGGAAGGTGGTTTGGAGGCACTTAAAGTGAAGAGATTAAATTTAAATACTCTTGCTTCCCCAACACTTTCTTCTACCTTCGCTCAAAGAACTCGTTTTAACAGATAACTTTCTTAACCAAAACGTATTGAGAGTTACTCAGATTGTTGGGGTAGCTACCAGCTTCACTAGTAACACTATCCGCTTACTAGGTTTTTTGCGGAGGCTGTATCTGTAGTTAAAATCCTAAATCTACGGCAATACGGTGGGCGCAAGCAAATCCAGAAAAAGCAACTGCATTCAAACCTTGACCTGGAAAAGTGCTATCTCCTACACAATAAAGTCCTGATATAGCTGTGCGATTAAAGGGCATATTCAATAACCCCCACAATTTACGTCGGGGAATTGGCCCATAAGTGCCATCTTCACGACCCAAAAAGCGGCGATGTGTGCGCGGTGTCCCCACTTCTAAATAATCCAATCCGGCATCTAAACCCGGAAAAAGCTTCTCTAGGCGGTCAATAATTCGCCAAGCTGCCTTTTCTTTTTTTGCTTCGTACTCACTTGGAGAAAGTTCTTGCCAATCATCAATCCAGTGAGGCGTGAAGGCATGAATGATATGATATCCATTTGGTGCTAAATCTGGGTCAAGCAATGTCGGAATCGAAACAAAAACTGTGCCTTCTGCTGCTGTCATCTTTTCCCAGTCTTCCAGCAAAATATGGTGACACTCTGTCCCCGCAGGTAAAACTGACTCCTTTACCCCGATGTGCAAACTCAAAAAGCTTGGAGATTTTTGGTAGTTTTGTTGCCATTTTTTCTCATTATCTGGCATTGCTTCTACTGGTAATAATTGTGTAAATGTATCCCAGCGTGTAGCATTAGAAACTATGCGTTTACCCCGATATACTTTACCATTAGCCAGTTGCACACCTACCGCTTTTCCTTGTTCTGTAAGAATTTTGGTGACTCTAGCTTGGTACTGAATTTGACCTCCAGCCTTTTCTAGACCTTCCACCAGTTTTTGGGCAATTTGTCCGACTCCGCCTTTGGGATAGTTAACTCCGCCATAATGCCTGTCAGAAAAGACCATTCCAGCATTAATCATTGGTGTCATATCTGATGGAACCACCGACCAGCAATAACATTCCATGTCGATAAACTTCAATAATTGCGGGTCTTTGATGTAACGCCGCGCCACATCCCCGGCATTTTGCGGCAGATACTTGGCTAAACCGAGACACGCCAAAGGATGCTGGAAAAATACGCGCAGTAAATACCGAGGTTCTTCCAGCGACAGCAAATCCATGCTGTTGAGACACTTGAATACTTTTTGGCATTCGTCATAAAAGTGACGAATCCCTTGTTCTTCATGGGGAAAATAAGCAGTAAGATTTTGCAAAAATGTTTCATAAACCCGGTCAACCTTCAGGTCTAAACCTTGGGGTAGATGATAGTGAATCTGTACCGGATCTGCGATCGCTTCTTGGCTGACATTTACACTTGATAATGCACGGGTGAGTAAGTTGGTTGTACCGTTCTGTCCCAGCCCAAAAATCATTGACGCACCAACATCAAATCGATAGCCTTGGCGTTCAAAATAACCAGCGCTACCGCCAGGAATCAAATAACGTTCCAGTACCAGCACTTTCGCTCCCTTCGCCGCTAACTGGGTCGCTGTCACTAATCCGCCAATCCCAGACCCAATTACGATTGCGTCATTTGTCATTTGTCATTTGTCCTCTGTCCTCTGTCCTCTGTCCTCTGTCTAGAGTCCCTTGTCCTTTGTCTAGAGTCAATCAATATTTACTAATGACTTGACCAATGCCCCATGCCCCATGCCCAATGCCCAATGCCCAATGCCCAATCAAAAAAAAGAGGGACGAGCCTGCTACTGCTGGCTAATCCCGTCTGCCGATCCTTAAAAGAGAGGAGAACACTGTATATGAATATAGCCTTGATTGAGAATTAATGTCAACTACTAATGAAAATATTTATCAATAAACTTGAGATTGCTAATTTTAAGCTGTCAGCCGGATGCAGGAAAGAGTATTATGGTGTTTCAGTTCTTATACAATCAAAAGGCGCCTATTTCTGGCTATGACGCTACAATTGCGCGTTTATGTTCCACCCCATCCCCTGATCAAACACTGGCTGGCAGTTGCCCGTGATGCAGGCACGCCTTCAGTATTATTCCGCAGTGCCATGACTGAGTTGGGAAGATGGCTGACTTATGAAGCTGCACGAGACTGGTTGCCGACCCAAGAAACAACAGTACAGAGTCCCTTAGATACCTGTGCAGCAACGGTAATCGATCCGCAAGTGCCTATGGCAGTAGTGCCGATTCTGCGGGCTGGGCTAGGATTACTAGAGGGGGCGCAGACTTTATTGCCTTTAGCATCGATTTACCACCTTGGTTTGGCGCGAGATGAAGAGACACTGCAACCTCATTGTTATTTGAACAAGTTACCAGAAAAATTTGACCCCCAAACACGAGTGTTAGTTACCGATCCAATGTTGGCAACCGGAGGATCGATTATGGCAGCAATGGCAGAATTGATACAACGGGGTGCTGACCCTGCCCTGACGCGGATTGTTTGTGTAGTAGCAGCTCCACCAGCTTTGCAAAAATTGAGTGAAGCTTATCCAGGTTTAATAATTTACACGGCTACTATTGACGAAAAACTAGACAATAAGGGATATATTGTACCGGGATTAGGAGATGCAGGCGATCGCATCTTTGGGACTTAAGCTAGTATGCAGCTAGGGCAGGAAAATAGCATAACTACTGTAAAAGTTGCAAGGTTTGTTGAAGGCGGTAAAGATATGAGTCAGCGAGATGGTTTTGGCAGTGGTTTTGTAGCAGGGGCGTTTGTTGGTGGCGTATTTGGCGGTGTTATCGGGGCACTGATTGCTTCTCGCCGCGAACCAGAATTGCTAATAGAAGAGGAGACAGAACTGACAGATAGTCAAGCCGAAGCGAAAAAAATAGCAGCAAAGCGGCGTCAGATGAAAGCCTCAGAAAGTGAGAGTGCTGGTATAGAGACGGCCAGGCGATCGCTAGAAGATAAAATTGCCCAGCTAAATGCCACAATTGATGAAGTGCGAAAGCAACTGGGAAATGTTAATGGCGGTTCACCCCAAGCAACCAATGACCGCTCCCTCACTAAAGACTCCTGAAGTTTGTTCAGGCGTGGTGAAAGTGTCAAGTGTGGTAAACGTGAAATCCGCAAACACTTTTGACTTTGGACTAAATTAAAATTAAAACATAAGACCGCGTTTGACACCTAGTAGGAAACAAAGCTATCCATGAGTTTACTGATTACGACACTAATTACCTTTGTCACCTTTTATAGCTATTTGCTAATTATCCGGGTTTTGCTAACCTGGTTCCCGACAATCAACTGGTATAACCAGCCATTTGCCGCTTTAGCCCAGATAACCGATCCTTATCTGAATCTATTCCGCTCAATTATTCCCCCATTGGGCGGTATGGATTTTTCGCCGATCTTAGCTTTCTTAGCACTCAATGTAGTTAGTAGTCTTCTGAGTGCCATTCCAGCTAGCCTGCCCTTATAGAAGGATTTTGATTACTACCTTGGTAAAGAATTGTGTAGAGACGTTAAGTATACAAGCGTCTCTACGATTTTTTACACGGTTTCTAATTAGCTAGCCGTACTAAGAATTACGAATTACGAATTACGAATTACGAATTACGAATTACGAATTACTTACGCACTTGACCGCTAAACCCCGCAGCCTTGAACTGTTTTAGCTTCAACGGAGTAGGCTGATTCGCAGCTACAGAAATTCTCAATTCAAAATCGCTAATACCTGGTGGCACCTCGGTAATAGAGCCTAAGCGAGTGCGGTTTTGCATCACCGAGTCATTATTAGCATCATAGATGCGTCCAAAAATATCTGCGTCGTAGACTGTTTTATTAGTGCCATTTTCGGCTTTGCCAACGACAAGAAAACAATTGGCAGCAGCGCTACCACTACTGATAACAGCCCCTTGTGCTAGTTCTGGTGGACAATCTTTATAAGAGACATCAAATAGTTTAATCTGTGTCAGGGCTACAGCTGGGGGAATAATCACCCACGATAGAAAAGTAATGAGACATGAAATAAAAACCACCGTGAGTGAACGCAACCGCATAAAAGACCCCGTGAGTTAATTTAGCAAACAATATTTAACTTACAACCTCAGCTTACCTGAATTTAACTACAGGGTGATTGGAGACTTGAATTTAACATTTGTAATAATTAGGGGAATAACCCCTCAATTGCTATGAACTTATGACTCCAGATGAGATTGAAGTAGCTATGTTCGCAGCCTTTAATGATTGTGATGCAGCAAGCTGTCCTCTCACTGACACGCAGAAACAGATATTACTGCAAGTGGTTGAGCAAATTCAGGGAAATTCTACGTCTGGGATGTCAAATATTGCTAATCCTCTAGACGAACTTACCCCAGAAGAGTTAGAAGCATTTTTAAAATTTGTTAAGGAGGAAGAACAACGCAACCGCACTTGGAAAGTGCAATTACTCAACGACTGGTTGCTGGAAAAGGATTCTGGAACGGTACAATTTATTCGCCAACGCTATGGTTTACAGTGGCTGAATCGGGTTGAGTCATATCATTTTGACAAGTATTCTTATTTTGAGGATGCATTAAAGTTAAGAGTAGGCGATCGCATTGAAGTTTCCAATGCACTATGGGAATGGGTGCAAGAAGATGGCCCTTGTAAGCGGGAATGGTTCCCCTGTATGGTAATTAAGGTTGAGGAAATTAGCGATGTCTACGACGGGCGTAGATGCAGCGATGATTCCTCTACTAATTGTGTCATCCGCTTTTTGAACGGCGCTGAGTATGAAATTCAAGGAATGTATCAATGGAATCGCTATAACTGGCGCTGGCCTCAAAAGGAGTAAGGAGTGCTGAGTTTTTAATACTTGTGAATAAGTCTGCGAATCAAATCATTGCTTTAACAACGCCCAAGCCAAAAATCTCTCAGTATAATACAACGCTAATTGATTGCTCACACCGTTGAAAACAGCATCAAAAGCGTGTTCTGCCCAAGGAATTTCGAGAAAAACCGCAGTATTGCCAGAATTATGTAAACGTTCATACATCTGTCTGCCAAATCGCGCTTGCACCAAATGGTCGCGACTGCCGTAAATTAATAAAGTTGGCGGTAAAGGGTGCGTTAGGTAATTTATCGGTGAAGCAATTTTATACCGATTAGGCAATTCTTCTAAAGAACCACCAAGAAATGCTTTTAAAACAGCGCGAGAATTTATAGGATCGGGATTTGGTGGTGTTTTATATCCTTCAGTTAAGTTAACAGGCCCGTAATAGTTCACCACAGCATGAATGGGTGGTGCATCGGGTTGATAAGCCGCTAGCATTGCTAAATGTGCCCCAGCAGAACGTCCTAAAAGTACCATACGTTCTGAATCGGCTTCATATTCAGCTGCATGTTTGCGAATAAAATTTAGGGCTGTACGCACATCATCTAACTGAGATGGAAACTGATATTTAGGTGCGTGTCGATAGTCGATCGCAAATACTGTATATCCATGATTAGCAATATATTGATTAAACTCGGTATTGGCATGAGTATTGCCATATTGCCAAGCTCCACCATAAATTACTACCACTGCTGGATATTTTCCTACCTCTGGGGGTTGGTAAACTTCCATTTTTAAAGGCACTCCCCCAGGAGAAGCAAAGAGAATATCTTTTTGATGACGCGTTTTACCTAATGGAATACCCCGAAAGAAATTAATTAAGTTAAAAGGATGGGTTTGCATATTAGCCCTTACTTGGACTGGAATTTGCTCTAGATAATTTGCTCCCAACCCTTGTTTCATCGCTTTAGCCATCTGCATTTGAGTTAGTGGGATATTCACTAGCACCCATCCACAAATTAGCAATCCGATTAAACTGAAAATGCAAACTAAACGTTGGAGTTGACGGCGACGGATATAGAATAAAGACAGCAATAAAAAGAGCAAATTTAATAAAAATAACCAAGGACTGACTTCTGGCGCTCCTACTGCTAGTGTGAGTAAAAACATATTTGGAGCAGGAAGAATAATCCAAGCGCTAAGAAATAGGCTTGCAAAACTGAGTAATAATGCAAGCGATGATAAAAATATTTTTGGTTTAACAAACATAAATAAAAATGCGGTAGTAATGACTTCAAAGAAACCAATCTCACGCTTTTATCTAGCACTATCTTTATGTTTTAGTTCCAGAAAATCTTTAGTTACTTTAACTATAAAATCTCCATTTATATAATTTGAAGTATAATTGGGCGTTAATAGTAGATTATCACCCAATTCTAGTATTAAAATAACCCGAAAAAAGTATTCGCCTATACTAGTATCAATCCGTTCAAGCTTAATACCAGTAATTTCGTTCAAAGAATATTGAAAAACTGTTTTTCCTAACGTTCCAAACCACCTGTAACGACTAAGCTTTACAGTATTTGTTTCCTTGTCAAAATTACAAGTGATAAATAAACCTAGTGACGCTACTAGCAACGCTAATATTCCACAGAATACAGTAATCATGACAGAAATGTAACCCGTAAAAGTCTCATCAAGTATAACTGCTAAATTATTCTCTATAGGGTTTTTCAAAAAATTATTAATTCTTGATACTATTAATTGCAATTTTTCAAGGTTAAATTTTGGATATCCTGCGCGTGAAAAAGGAAAACTATCTCTATCATTTAATAGTAAAATGTTATATTTATAATACTTAGCCTGACCATCAGTATCAATCTGGGTTTCCAATTTAGCCTCTAGTAACTCAGAAACTAGCGTTTGACTCTGTTCTCGACCTAACCAATTATTTTTTGTTAACTTACACATCACTGTTAGAGTATTTTGTCCCGCACTCAAATCAATATTTGAAGTAGATATATTGTTTGGATAACGATTGCAGACAAGTTGTGTAATAGGTGTAAATACAATAGACGCAAATAAAAATAAAACAAACAATTGACTAAAAAATATTCCCAAACCTAAAAATACTTTTGGTCGAATAATAAAAATAAGTTTAGTTGATGTTTGCTCTGAGACTTTTAGAGGATTAGCTAGAGTCAAATAACATCCAGCACCTAAGTTAATTGCCAACAGGATGGCAAATAATAAAACAGTCATTTTATTTGTAGCTCCATAACCGCTTTAGCAGATAAAAATATTACGCGTTTACTAATTAGATAATAAACCAAAAAAGAAGAACCTCAACTACTCTTCTATATCTAGCGCTATTGAATATGCCAGTATTAATCTACTCTCTACCCCTCACACTCCTTCATTTGATCTAGTTATAGTTCACCGTTCGCATAATCGAGAATGAGTTTGATGAAATAAGGGTCTTGCAAGACGCAATAAATCGCATCTCTACATCTGGGTTTTTGGCTTATAACGTATTTAATTCTACTTAAATTAGAGACTTGGCTTGTGTACTTCACTAACTTGAAACCCGGTGTATGTTGTGAATTCTGGTGACAGCATAAGTTATTGCTGTTGTATCTGTTTTTGTACCCAAAGACGAAAAGCTTTGAGCGTTGCATTTCTGCCTGCTGTTGTACTTTGCTCTAGATATTGGGGAATTGCTTCAATTACTGAGAATAGAGGAAAATTTAGGCTTTGTTGAGATTCTATATAGTGTCCGTCTTGCAGAACATTAATTTGGAGCTTACCTCGATCAAAACGCCAAAGCTCAGGTACTTTTAGCGCTTCATAAATATTAGGATGAGTGCGAGAAGTAATATCAATTTCTAGAGCTAAATCTGGAGGAGGATCTACTGCTAAATCTAGCCGCTTTTTGCCGCGAATTTTAGATTCATTTTTTATATAGAAACACTGGTCGGGTTCTATACCTTGAGCCATTGCTTGGTTTTTGAAAGTGGTAGAACCAAGGCATCTAAACTCAATGTCTAATTCTTCCAAAAGAGCTTTGACTAAATCGCTAATAATTTCTTTGTCATATTCATGTTCTGGCAGTGGTGCCATAATCTCCAGCATTCCCCTATCATAAACAATTCGTGCAGCACGGTGTTCCCCTAAATCTTCTAGAATTGTTTCCAATTCCTGCCAGGTTACATCTCGCAGTAGCACTCTTTGTCCTGGTGGAACATGGATGCGCTTTAATTCCAACAACATCATCTCCACTCCCGATAGTTAAAACCTAAATTTAGCTTACTCTAGTTGACCTGATAGGGGCGACAATTTTACTGCTTCATAGAAGTGTATGCTGGAGCGATCGCTTCTATAAAGATGAGTAGAGAAAAACCTCTGGAGTTCCCAGAGGTTTTGGTTCCTGATTTAGTTTCTACTTGTTACTCCAATTTGTCCTTAGTCGTTTCCTGATAATGGAGAAAATTATTTTAAAAACAAGATCCCCGATTTCTTAGACAATCGGGGATCTGAGTCTTGCGATTTTATTTGGATACTTAGTATCTACCCATCTACGCGATTAATTCTTTGCCTGTGGCTGCGAACCAGGAATCGTTACATCTATTGGTGTCACCTGTTTTGCTAACTGTGTCAATGGCGGTTGAATAGCAGTTTGATTCCCCACTACTAGAGTTACAATCTTTTCTGGTTTGAGATATTCTCGTGCTACCCGTTGGACATCGGCTGCTGTGGTGGCGGCGACGGCTTTTTGATAGCGAAAGAGAAAATCAGCAGGATAGCCGTAATATTCGTATCGCATCAACCGTGATAAGGTTTGGCTGGGGTCTTGAAAGTTGAATACAAAGGAGTTGAGTGTAGACTCTTTGGCATAAGCGAGTTCTTTTGCCGTTACTCTTTGAGTCTGGGTGCGCTTGATTTGGGCTTGTAAGGCTTTGACAAACTGGACAGTAGCATCCGATCGCGTTTCTCCACCAGCGATAAATATGCCAGGATAATCGAAACGGGGACTCCACTGGCCGTAGACAGAGTAAGCTAAACCTTGACGCGATCGCAATTCATTAAATAAGCGTCCACCAAATCCATTTAACACTCCATTCAATACATCCAGCGCTGCATAATCGGGATTGTCGAAACGTCCGCCCAAATGCCCGATAAGCACACTACTTTGCGTCAGTTGGGGCTGATTGACAAAAAAGACTCCACCTGTATTAGCTGGTGAAACCTTTGGTAATGTGGGTTTAGCAATACCTGGGTTACGCTGCCAATCGCCAAACTTAGCTTGAATGAGCGATCGCATTTTCTTACTCTCAAAATCGCCCACAATTCCCAAAATCATATTATTGGGGTGGAAATATTGTTGATAAAACTTGAGCAAATCCTCACGCTCAACTTTATCCACCGTTGCATACTCTATGGTGCGAGCATAAGGACTATCTTTGCCATAGATTAATTTTTTAAATTCCCGATTAGCAATCCCATCTGGATTGTCATTTCGACGGGCAATGCCACCTTTGGCTTGAGTTTTCGCTAAGTCTAGCTTTTCTTGAGCAAATACAGGCGATCGCAGCACCTCAGCAAACAGCCCAAACACTGTTTCTAAATCTTCACTGAGGGCGTCAAAGCTAGCACTCCCAGAAGTTTCACCAATACCAACTTCCACAGATGCCGCCCGTTGTTCTAATATCTCGTTGAGTTCATCAGGCGAATGCTGCTTAGTTCCTCCAGTTCGCATTACTGCGCCTGTAAAACCAGCCAACCCAACTTTCTCCATTGGTTCCAAGCGATTCCCTGTCCGCACAAACGCCGTACCATTCACCAACGGTAATTCGCGATCTTCCATCAAATAGACAACCAAGCCATTTTGCAGCACAAACCGCTCATACTTGGGTAACTTAATCTCAGGTAGCGGTGGTAGCTGCAATTCTGTGTAATGTTTTGCCTCAGCCGTCGCCGCCAGAGAAAAATTACAAGTTAAAAGTAAGCACGCAAAAACAGCAACCAAAGCATAAATCAACCCTTTGCTATTTTGAATTTTCAACGCTATCTGCCTTTTAGCTTTCACCTTGTACTTCTGCATATCTATTTTCCTGTGCGCCCTTTGCGGTTTGTTGTTCATGCTGCTTTCGACAACAGCTTCCCAATCGTGCGATTTTTCGGCGTAAAAGTTTCCTTTGCCACCCGTTGAATATCAGCCGTCGTCACTGCTGAAATGTCATCCAACTGCTTAAACAAATTCCGCCAAGAGCCAGTTTTCACTTCATATTCCAACAATTGTTGAGCCATACCCATATTGGAATCGAGAGTACGTAACAAACCTGCCCGTGCTTGGGTTTTCACTCGTTGCAAATCAACCGCCGCCACAGGCTCAGTTTTTAATTTGTCAATTTCTTGACGTAAAGCCACCGCCAACTCATCAACTGTATGACCAGGAGCTGTGAGAGCATAGAAAAATATCAAGTTTGGGTATTTATCTCCAGGAAATCCACTGTAACCTTGAGCATTTAGCGCCAAACGTTGCTTTTCTACCAAAGACTTATATAGCCGCGATGTGCGCCCATCACTTAATAAACTACCAATGATTTCATAGATGGCATTATCTGGATGAGTAATTGCCGGACGATGATAACCTTCTAAATACCAGGGTTGAGAAGGTAGCTGTAAAGTAACTTCCCGTGTTTGTTGTTGTGGCGGTTCTACTGGGATTTGTTCAACAGCTTTGGTTTTGGCTTGAAAGCGGCCAAAATAAGTTTGCGCCAGTTTTTTCACCTGAGTGGGATTGACATCTCCGACAATAGCGATCGCTAAATTACTTGGTACGTAGTGAGTATCAAAAAACTTTTGGACATCTTCTGGTGTCAGATTGCGGATATCTTCGTCATAACCAATCACCGGACGCCTGTAGGGATGGGCTTTATAAGCAGTATCGATAAACTTTTCCACCATCAGTCCAATAGGTGAATTCTCTATCCGCATCCGTCGTTCTTCTAAAATTACATCTTTCTCTTTATAAAACTCACGACGAATTACCGGATCGAGAAATCGTTCTGACTCCAACGACATCCAAAGTTCTAGCTTATTGGCAGGAAAGCTGTAAAAATAACGAGTCGCTTCGGTTGAAGTATTGGCATTTAAACCCACGCCTCCCGCTTGTTCGACAATTTGCCCCAATTCATTTTGCTTGACTAGCTTGCCTGCTTGCGATTCCACTTGCTCAAACTCAGTTTGTAACCGAATAACCTCAGCTTTTCTGCCATTGGCTTTCGCTGTTTTAATTTGAGCATTCAACTGCTCTAAGGTATCTAGTAGCGGTTTTTCTTTTTTGTAGTCTTGTGTACCAATGCGCGTTGTGCCTTTAAATGCCAAATGTTCTAGAAAGTGAGCTACACCAGTTTTGCCATTTGGCTCATCCACACCACCCACATTCGCATAAGTGAGAAAAGAAACCACGGGCGCTTGATGTCGTTCCAAGACAATGAATTTCAAACCATTGTCGAGGCGAAACTCCGTTAACTGCTTAATAACTCGATCGAGATAAGGTTGGATTGAAGTTTCAACTGGCGGAGTTTGAGTTTTAGTTTCTTGAGGAGGTGCTGTCTGAGTTTGAGCTAGAGCAACTTCAGGCAGCAATCCCCACGAGAAGATAATTAAAGTCAACAAAGTAACAAACAACCGCCGCAATATGACAGATACATTATCAATGAAGGCAGGAGGAAAATTTGACCAGAAAAAGCAAGGTGAAGGAGAGTTCAATGGTTTCAAATCAGTAGGGGGCGACGAATCCACAACTGAAAAGCTTCTCCTGCCTCCTGCTGCCTCCTGCTTCCTGCCTCTTTCAACTGACCAATCCAAAATCGTTCGACTGAGCGTTCGCGTAGCGTCTCGGAGAGAAGTCGAAGTCCCCAATCGTTCGACTGAGCGTAGCCGAAGTCTAAAATCTAAAATTGACCGACTGCTCTGGTTCATAAGCGAGAAGTAAGATAAAGTTACATTACCTAAATAACAGGATACTTAGCAAAAGAGCGTTAATCTTGTATTAAGCTTTCAGTGGCTCTTTCACTTGATGTTAGACAATAATGCTACAAGTCTTGTTACGGATATCTAACCATAACTGTTATGCGAGTTTTTAATTCTTCCCCGCCCTCAGAGGCTCAGACGCGCACCCGGATTTTACAGGCAGCGCAACGGTTGTTTGCCTCTCAGGGATTTGACGGCACTACCACCCGCGACTTAGCACAAACGGCAGGTATAGCTGAAGGTACTCTATTTCGTCATTTTCCGAATAAAAAAGCAATTTTGGTAGAAGTAGCCACGAATGGCTGGGTAGAGATTCTTACAGATTTGCTCACAGAATTGAGTGAAATGGGCAGCTATAAAGCCGTCGCTCAAGTGATGCGCCGTCGGATGTGGAATTTTCAAAAAAATGCCGATTTGATGCGGGTTTGTTTTATGGAGGTGCAATTTCACCCCGATTTGCGCGATCGCATTCAATTAGAAGTCATTACTAAAATGACTGATGTCGGCGAAGCATTCTTTCAAACAGCAATGGATAAAGGTATTTATCGTCAAGGGGACGCAAAGTTAGTTGCGAAAGTTTTCTTAGGAATGTTTGCGATCGCAGGTTTTTCCAACAACACCCTCATGGAACCTGATGCCTCTCCCCAACAAATGCAGGAAATGGCCGAAGGACTCGCTGATATTTTTCTTAATGGTGTTTTAGCTAAAGAGTGAAGAGTTATGAGTTATGAGTTATGAGTTTTAACTCCTCACTCCTAACTCCTAACTCCTAACTAATGATTGTTTTCGCTTGCTGACTCCACTGTTGTACTAGCTCAAGTGCTGGACACAAATCTCGGCGCTGCATTGTTGCTACCTGCAAGCGCATGATTTGTTGGTGCAATCTGTGAGTGGGAGTTTGAGCTAACTGCATTACAGAACCAATACCCGCATGAAGCAATAAACCACAATATTGTGTCCCGACACTGGGAATACGTGCCAAGTCAGCTAAAGCCATCCATTTATTTACATACTGAAGATGAATCTGTAGTTTATTTGCTAACGCTAGTCTTGACTCTAAAGTTTTCCCTTGTTTGACTAAAGCTGCTGTGCTAGTAATCCCACAACTTTGGAGTTGAGATTGTTCCTCATAGCTCAGTCCAGGTAATTGCTCAATTGGCCAATCACGAGATTGGATACTAGTTCTACTATCTTTGTGTTTAGCAGACATTTTTGAAATTAAAATATAGGCTTGTTTAAATATTGTGACAGTTGCTTCTTCGCAAAAGAACGCTTTTGCGGTTTAGTGTTTGTATTGATGTGCAATTTTAAGCCAACCTTCTGCAATGCGATTATTTGCCCTAACAAACAAAAAAGATGCGATCGTTTTGTTGACGTTAAAATGGGCGTACAGTATCTCCAATTTAGCTAGTATACGGTAGATTGCAAAAAGCTCATGACCCAGATTCCGAAAAGTGCAGCCCAGTTGTATGAAACAGACTTTGCAGCATGGACAGAAAAAACTGTACAACTCATTCGTGCTGGACAATTTAGAGAAGTAGACTGGAATGCTGTGATTGAGGAGATTGAAAGCTTGGGACGGTCAGAACGACGAGAGTTGAAAAGCCGCTTGGAAGTATTATTACAGCATTTGCTCAAGTGGCAATATCAATCTAGTTTGCGGAGTGGCTCTTGGCGAAATACGATTGATGAGCAGCGCTATAAAATTGCAGATTTACTGCAAGAGAGTCCCAGCCTCAAGTCTTATCCCGAAGAAGTTTTAGCCCAGTGCTATCATCGGGGATTGAAAGCTGCTAGTAATGAAACTGAACTACCAATAGATACGTTTCCAGTGGAATGTCCTTATTCCATTGTCCAAGTTTTTGATAGTGAGTTTTTGCCAGATATTATTGATTTTTAATATTAGGTTGATGCGGTAAATAACTCCCCTCGCATCACAGTTACCGCTTGTCCAGCGAGAAAGACGCGATCGCCTCCGTCATAATACACCTTCACCACGCCACCACGACTAGATGCTTGATAAGCCAAAAACTCATTTTTGTGCAAGCGATCGCGCCAGAACCAAGCGAGACAGCAATGAGCCGCTCCTGTAACTGGGTCTTCATTAATACCTAATCCTGGTGCAAAGAAGCGAGAGACGAAATTATATTCAGAATCAGAGTTAGTCTGGCTGGTGACAATGACATTAGGAATCAGTAAGGTTTTTAGCAGTTGAAAATTAGGCTGTATTTGCCGCACCAATTCTTCAGATTCCAATTCCACTAGATAACCTATTGAATTCTGCAAGACAGATTTGTAGGGTACACCCAAAGCTTGCTTGAGTTCTGGAGGTGCGATCGCAGCTTGTGAGTGATTTACAGGAAAATCTAACTCAATCCACTCACCTTGTAACTTCGCAATTAGCACTCCACTTTTAGTATAAAAATGTGCAACTTCATCAGGTGACAAATGTCCCTCTGACCAAAGTACATGGGCACTAGCTAAAGTTGCGTGACCACAAAGCGGCACTTCCACCGTAGGCGTAAACCAACGCAGATTAAAGCCATCATCCTGCTTAACTAAAAAAGCTGTTTCAGATAAATTCATCTCCTGCGCCAAGTTTTGCATCCAGCGATCGTTTTGGTAAGTAGGCAAAACACAGACAGCAGCAGGATTACCTGCGAAAGGTTTATTAGTAAAAGCATCAACTTGAGTAATGATTTGTCTCATTAGAGTCGCCTTGAAAATTAGACAGCAATATATTATTTATCAGGAGTGCGTTAGAAATTTATGCTGACCGTTGCGATTACATATCGTGCGCTCTACCCTGTGTTAATCCAAATGAGAACCACTATATACAGTACCTTAGAAATTAGGAATACAATCTCCAAAAACTAGAATCAATGTTAAAGCAAACCGAAAACGTGAGGATAAAAATCTTCAGAAGCATCTTTGCTGCTGTCAACTTAGCGCTAATTTCTGGAGGATTAGTTAGTTGTGTTGTTGAAGCCCCGCAGCCACTTGCACCAATTGAGCAACAAAAACCAGAGTTACAACCTAACCAGAACGACAAAGATGACGACCACAAAGATGACGATCGCAAAAACGATCAAAAAGATGGCGATCGCAAAAATAATAAACAAGATGACGATAAAGACGATAACGACTAAATACAGCCAAAACTATCACCTTTATCCTTTTCTTTGAGTTTACATTTATGCTTATCCCACAAACTTCTACTTCCCTCGCCGATACTTTACGCCACCGACGGCAACAACTAGCCAAGCTGATTGATTTTCCGGCAATTCTGTGGTCGGGTAGCAATAATCCGCGCAATTTTCCGGCAAATTCCTTTCCATTTCGGGCTAACAGTCATTTCCTTTATTTCGCCGGACTGCCATTACCAAAAGCGGCAATTCGTCTAGAAGCGGGAAAACTAGAACTATTCATCGACGATCCGTCACCCAGTAGCGCCCTTTGGCATGGAGAAATGCCAACGCGCGAGGAAATAGCCGAGAAGATTGGGGCAGATGTGGCAAGGCCAATGGCAGAATTAGAGTCTTGGCTAGAAGATGCCGCTACACTTGCCGTCCAAGATGCTGCTACTTGGACGCAGCAATCGCAGCTATTAAATAGATGGGTTTTACCACAAAGTCCTCCCCAAGGAATTGACTTGGAGTTAGCGAAGGCGATCGTTTCACTCCGCCTCACCCACGATGATGGTGCATTAACCGAGTTGAGAAAAGCTGCGGCTGTCACTGTCAAAGCTCACAAAGCCGGGATGGCAGCAACACCCCAAGCCAAATTAGAAGCAGAAGTTCGGGCAGCGATGGAAGGGGTGATTATTGCCCACAATATGACTACCTCTTACAACAGTATTGTCACCGTTCACGGTGAAGTTTTGCATAACGAGCAGTATCACCATAGTTTGCAACCAGGTGATTTACTGCTTGCTGATGTTGGTGCTGAGACTGAAACTGGTTGGGCGGGTGATGTAACTCGCACTTGGCCAGTTTCGGGTAAGTTTTCATCTACCCAAAGAGATATTTATAATGTAGTGTTGGCAGCCCACGATGCTTGCATAGCCAAAATCCAGCCTGGTGTAGAGTATGGGGATATTCACCTACTAGCGGCTACAGCGATCGCTGAAGGTTTAGTAGAGTTAGGCATTTTACAAGGAAATCCCCAAGATTTAGTAGAAATCGATGCCCACGCGCTGTTTTTTCCTCATGGTATCGGTCATCTACTGGGTTTAGATGTGCATGATATGGAAGATTTGGGCGATTTAGCCGGGTATGAAGAAGGACGCCAAAGGAGCGATCGCTTTGGCTTAAGCTATCTCCGTTTAAATCGTCCCCTGCGCCCAGGAATGTTAGTCACAATTGAGCCTGGTTTTTATCAAGTACCAGCAATTTTAAATGATGCCAATGTGCGTTCAAAATATCAGAATGTGGTGAATTGGCAGCGTTTATCTGAATTCGCCGATGTCCGAGGAATTCGCATTGAAGATGATGTTTTAGTTACTACAGAAGGCAGCGAAGTTTTAACAGCTGCATTACCAAATGATGCTGATTCTATAGAAAATCTAGTTAATGGCTAAGTTCATACTCACAGGCATCTTTTGTAAATATTTGCAGTGTGATGCTGCGTACTACTATGGTTTTTCTGAATTACTGGATCGATCTTTAATCCAGTTAAGCATTTGATATCATGTCCGCTTGATTACTTACTAAACCCCAAGAACCCCACCCCGCCAAAGCTACGCTTTGTCTCCCCTCCCCGCAGGCGGGGAGGGGCTGGGGGTGGGGTGCAATGACTGTGGGTATCATAACTAATTACCCCGACTTGATATGATTTCGCACACCACGTTCAGATCGTGAATCCAGCAAGATCGCTAACATAGAGGCATCGCGCCGATCGTCAGTGTTAGAGTACTGGGCTGGATCTCGATTTACTTGCACTTCTGCAATCTTTACGGTTTCTGCAATCACCTCAAAACGCACTTTGAAAATGCAAAAACCAGTCCAACTACGATGCAAATATAGCCAAGGAGCCTCATAGAAAATGAACCACTTATCTTCCATCTGCTCTGGAATTACTCCAGCAGCAATTCGGTCGAATTCTTCCTGCGAGTAAACTTTTTCTAGCGTTATATTTTTGCATACAGAAGGCATAGGTTCTGTTTTCCAATCATTGCGTTTGGCTATTCGCATAGTTTTGATATCATTCTATTACCATTGTGAAAAAGGGTATTTTACTAAATTGCTGTTGAAATATCTAGAGTCATCAGAAACTTCTTGTCCAATCCAGTTTGGTAATTCAATTTGTTGATTTTCATCAGTGAGTTCAACTTCTGCTAATATCAGTCCTTTATTAACACCATCAAACTCATCTATTTCCCAAATCAAACCACCCGACTCTATTTTATATCTAGTTTTTTCTATAAAGGGACGTTGACATAATGTCTCAAGTATTTCTTGAGCATCTTGAACAGGAATAGGATACTCAAACTCTAATCTCGAATATTTTATATTGGGGCCTTTAATGGTCAAATAACTTTTTTCCCCTATTATACGTATGCGTACAGTTGCTTTATCTTGTGTAGCAATATATCCTTGACGATATACACTACCTTCAGCTAATCCTCTCCAGCTATTTCCTCTCACTAAATATTTACGCTCTATTTCTTTTGCCATTTTATTTACCAAATTATTTGCTTTTATATATCACAAATAATAGAGTAATCCGAAATTTTTTCACAAAAATGTGTGCGCAATGATTACAAATCAGAGTCAAGTTGTTGAAGTATTCATATTAACTAATTGATAATTAGCGATCGCTTCTACTGTAGTCCGATAATTTACATACTGATGACGATTTGATGCTATCTGCAATAAACAATTGCAAGTAGCAGTAAATTCGTGATTTTTATCTCACTTATTTCAAGGCGCAATGAATTTTAAAGACTTTTAATTCTCCATACCTATGCTCAATAACTAACCCGTAATTAAAACATTTGTTATATGTAAGAACTCACCAAACTTTCTTGTTTAATTTGTTCTTTTGCTAAAGCCAATGCTTGACGAGCATTTTTAAACTTTATTTCATCTGTAAATTTATGCTCAAAATTCTTTAAATAAGCTTCCAAATATCGAATACGTAAGTGTGGATCGGCAGGATTCTGAAGAAAAGGGAGGTCAGCTTCAACCATGAACCGAATAGCCAACAATGGGATAGGGCTACGAAGTGGACGAAAGTTTGGGTTGTGTAGACCAGGACTTTCATTACGTTTATGAAATTCTCCTATCATTAATCCTGACTCAACAAACAAAGGTTTAAGTTTTTGTTGAACACTATCTACTACATTAGTAGCGTCTTCTATATAGATGTCAGGAAAAATAAGTAAAAAAGCTTTATTAATTGCTAATTCCTGCTCTTGAGGATCTATTTGCAGAAACATATCTCGATAGCGTCCAACAATCTCTTCTAATTCTTCTGGATACAAATCTTTTGTGTGAATAACTGCTAGACGAATACTGTTTGATTTGAGAGAGAAAGGTACAAAAGGGCAAACTGCGCCGGGTCTACCTAAGCCAGGATGAGGCCTTCCTAAAAAGTTTTTCACCCACTCCATAATTTCAATTAAGGTAGAAAGGTCTTCGTGTTGCTGGAGTTGTTCAATTTCACGAGTTGTATAGAGTTGCATAAGCTTGAGTTAAATGGAATAATTGTTTAATTCTGAATCCCAAATTAGTTTACATACAGGTATATTGTAAAACTAATTATTTAAGTAAATAAAACAAGCTCTTTGTTGTTGATTTTTGGTTAATCGGTAGCTTGCAGAAGATAACAATGCTCTCTCATTTAGTTCTGTGGACTTCAAGTAAGTTACTTCAAAACATACACAAACATATTTCACATCAAATAACTTGTTTTCATTTGTTTTGAAATTAGTTTGTAATATTTAGCTTCAGAACTAATATTTGAATCTTGAAATATTTGTAAGATATGCTACATTTTGGTAGCACACTCTACAATTAATTGACAGATTTTTTCAAAAAGAATTTACGATTTTTATAGGATACGTATGTACCATCATTCGGCATCTACTCCTAGTTGTTTACACTGTTAAACTTCTGTTATTTTTACGAATACATTATAAATTTTATGTGTAAATAGTTATTTTTACTGTAAAAATTTAGTGTAGTTTTAACAGCAACTTTAGGGCTATTATCAAGGCAGTATACTTATAGCAAGTAAAAAGTTTACACAGAATTGGTATAAGTCAATTTTATAAGTTTTATAATACTTACAGCGAATTACAAATTAATAAAGTACACTCTCCCAAATAGATTGGGGAAAATGCTTGATAGGGTGGGATAGTTAATCCACTTAGATGAAAAGTACTATATTCTCTATTGGTCGATCTCAACGTCAGGTATTTGTAGCGAATATCAGTATTTTAGGCTTTATTTGGTCTCAAAATAAAAATAGTAGGGATAGTTAGAATAAGCGGCGACTTCTACCGTTCCCCATACCCCTATTCTTAAGTAAGCTACTCACAAAATTAAATATTTTAGGACTTCCGGTACTATACCAATTAACCATAATATGCTTTAGGTCAAATTTATATTTCAGGTGCTGATTGCAACCCCGATTTTGCTGCATATTTACTGTTCTGGGTATTAGAAATGGTTCAAAAACCCAAAATTAGTATAGTCAATATGTATGATACGTAAGTCCTATATAGGACTCATATTTGATTTCTGAAAAAACTCAGTACACTCCTAAATCCCTTTTTTCCAGTTAAGAGTTCCCTCCCTACGCAAATATGTTCATTAATCAAATCGGATTCCTATATTTGTTTAATTGAAAGTCCATTATTTATCAACAAATTCTTTCACCACTGCCATAGCATCAGGAGGAATCTGGGTAATTAGACGGAAGGGAAATGCCGCAGTTGAAGCAAACTGAGCATAGTCTGGTGTCAGGAAGATAGCATAGTTTTTAGCTTCTGGAGTCATCTGGAAAGCAAAGGCCAAAGTTATAGCTTTAACATACTTGCGAACATCTGCTGCTTGTTCGCCGACAACTTCACCGCCACTAATCGGTGTATTTGGTTGTCCAACCTGATCTAATGTAGTGCTGGGGTCTTTTACACTGAGATGAGTAGCCCCAATAATACCAACTAGCGATTTTGGGGATGGAATTTTGTCAAATCCCACAATCTGTTCAGTTAAAGCTGGGGTGGTTTTATCGGCGGAACCTGCTAACACTATTGTAGGAACTTGTATCTTAGTTAACCCAGTTTCGCCAAAAATTAGAGAAGTTGTCGGATTGAAAGCGATCGCTTGTTTGATTCTGGGATCTCGTAGTTGATAACTATTTTCTGGTAGTTCTTGAGCGATGCACTGGATATTTTCTCCCAAACTTAAGATAGTCAGGTTCTTTTTACAGCGTTGTTTGAGATGTTCTAGTTGCAACTCGGCTCCAGCAAGTGCTAAAGCTGTACCACCACCAAGAGAATAGCCAACAACCATCGCGTTTGTAGTTGCAAGTTTCCCTTGTAGGGGATAATTAGCTGTTTGGTTGAGTTTTGCTAATTCGTCGAGGACAAAACTAATATCTTGAGGGCGATTTAAAAACTCTTGAGGCTTCATGACTCTGGTTTTGCCTTGTAATGCTAAATCAATATTTGCCGCATTACTACCGGGATGTTCTAAAGCTGCTACTACATAACCGTGGGATGCTAAATGTTCTGCTAAGTAACGCAAGTCCGTGCGGACTGACGCGAAACCGTGAGAAAAGACAATTACGGGTTTGTCGGGAGTTGCAGCAGTTGACCAGTAAATATCAACTGGAATTTTGCGATCGCGCTTTTGATCGTTGAGACTTAAATTGAGTACTTTTACTTGGGCGCTTCCTGGTTGGCTGGGATCGAAAGGGAAAGCAATCTGCGGTGTTCTCGGATGTGCTGTTATAGGGTCGAGTTGGGGAGCGATCGCTAACATAAATTGCTGGGTACGCCAAAAAGCTGTATTTAAGTTTTTTGTAACAACCCAAGCCTTTGGTAAATCAATTTCTAAGCGTTTACTGGGATAAGCAGCAATAAAACTCAGTATAGAAAGACCTTGCGGTGCAGTAGAACCTAATACCAAGCCCGATCTGAGCGCTTGTACCCCAGCTTTGTCCTTTCGGGCTAAGGCTGTAGCAAAGTCACTGAGAATACTTGTACCAATCTGGGTATTAATTAACTTATCAAGTGTGACAACATTCATCGGTATATTCATACCCAGCGCCCCCAAGAAGAAGCGGCGTTGTTCTTCAGATAAAGACTGTAAACTCCCAGGCAATTTTCCTGTTTTTACAGCCTTTTGCAACTCAGTAAGAGAGATGGATTCTGTAAATAAACCCAAACGCACAACAACCGTGTCAGCAGCAATGGCTGAAGTATTTACCCCGAACTGTGTAAGTGCGATGCCTACGGCGGGCAAAGCCAACGCGCTAAATAAACCCGCAACTGTCTTAAGACTTCTCCAATTTCCCATAAATTTTTATACCAACTGTTACTTACGGGAATATAACGGATATTTGTGTATTTGACTACCCCAATAATTGATTAGAAATAAAAGTAAATTTTTTCTTAACTTGATGGCTACGCCTATGCTCTAATCTCCTCAAAGCATCTGCTGATGCAAACAGAGCCATATTAGAAGGATAACAAAAGTAACAAATTGTAGAATTCATCACAGCCAAAAATTTGAGCATAAATCAGTGTTAACAGCCACAAAAGCTCGATTGTTTCTCAGCTAGGTTTAAGACTGTAACGGAGCTACTAGAACAGGGAAAGCGATGCCTGCGGCGGTAAACTACGCATCTACAATCTGCATTTTTTTTTCACAGAAAAATTTAACCGACTGCTTAATGTTTTGTCTTTGCTGTTTCAAACGTTTTGCAGAGGTGTTGCAGGTGAATAGTCTGATTGCTGTAGCTGCACAATCGTTACTGATCAAATTCCCCCAGCCGCGTCAACAATTTTTCTTGGCTTTATGCGTCGCAGACTACCCTATATTTTAATTTTTCTGCTCTCTTTGAGTATTATTACACTGTGGTGGCCTGTGAATGATTCTGATTGCAATTTTGAGGCTTTTATCGCATCAAAAACTACAAAATTTCAAGTACATGCTACTAAGGTTAGTATTCAGCCGTGGCGTGGTCGTCATCATGTATATGGCATCTTTATGATTCCTGATGAATACAAACAATCTCCATTTTTTGTGTTAACAGTCCAAGGTGCTGGCAGTTATTGTTCAAAACAATTTGGTTATAAACAAAACTTTGATGATATCTTTGCTGAACCAGGAACTTATCTGGTAAAGAAGCCTATTAGAACTCGAAAAACTCTGCGGCTCATTCTTCAAGGTTTATATTCTCAGGTCAATAATAAAAATAATTGGACATTGACTTTCCCTGAACCAAAAGCTAGTCAAAATAATTCGTAATTCGTAATTCGTAATTCGTAGTTACAATTAGTGTGGGCTTTAACCTACCACTGTCTTGTTGACCACTAAATCTGCATATTTAGTGGGGGTCTGTACCCTCTTTAATTACGAATTAGTAATTATTTTGTCAAGATAATTCATAAGTTAGCTTGGTGGTTGAGTTTCCAAAATCTGGTTTTTCTCTAATAAAGCACTAGTTGCATTAACTACAATTTGTGCTGCTCCGGTGAAGAACGATCGCTCGATAGTCGCTGGTACATCGCTAGGTTGATGATAGTGCGGAGTGCGTAAATTTGCGGTATCTGTCACCAGCACAGCACCCACACCTTGGTACCAAAACGGTGCATGATCGCTGCGTAAGGTGTCTGGTGTCAGTAAACCTTTAAAAGGAATTGGTAATGTTAGAACTGCTGGCATTGATTCCTGTTTATTCAGGGCGGTTGAGGGGGTATTTTGTGAGTTTTGAAAGGCATTCAGTAAAGACAAATGTTCTGTATCACCGACTACTGCCAAAAAATCGCCCTTGTCGCTAGGTGGCGTAACAGGCAATCCGGTAGGGTATTTCTGACATCCAGAAGTGTAACAAGCGTAACCTACCATATCCATAACGATCGCTCCGCCTAAATTTTGCAAGCGTGCTGTCTTACTCACAAAAGCCTGACTACCCAAAAGTCCTGCTTCCTCTTGGTCAAAAAAAGCTATCTGTAACGTTCGTGGCGTAGAACGAGAACCGAGCAACCGAGCGACTTCCAGCACTACAGCAACACCACTGGCATTATCATCAGCACCAGGGGAAGAGGCAACAGTATCGTAATGCGCTGCTACGAGAATTGCTTTCGCGGCTTTGTTAGTTCCTGGACGTTCGGCAAAAATATTCACACCGTCAGAGAACTTTTCTAATTTAGGTTTCCAGCCGAATTTTTTCAGTTCCGTTGTAATATAAGTGCGAGTAAGCGATCGCTCTTTTGTGGTGTAGCGCTGAAAATTCAACTTTTGGATATGGTTTAACAGCTTCTCAGTAGACACTTGGGGGGTAATATCAACTTCCCTTGATGGCTGTGAATCGAGTGTTTCCATCGGAATCCGCTCAACAATTGTCGGTGAGGGACGCTGTTCAAAAAACGTGCTACCTCTGCTACCCAACACGGCAACTGTCATCACCACCAACAGCATCAGCCAAATCCATTTTCTCATCTGATTTATCCTTGGCTTCCTGACTTAGGGTAGCGCAAATCCCCAAGCATCACTTTCCAGGATTGCTTCGGTTAAGGTTTTTTGATGAAAATTCTAGCGAGCGATCGCAAAGACGCGATAAATCTGATTAAGCTAAGAAACATCTAATTTGCATAATTGAATTAAATATAACTCTTGTGGGGTGGGCATCTTGCCATTGGTGTCAACTTAACGTGAAACCGCTTGTCCGCCGGGAATTGAAATTCCCGTCTCATAGCTAAAGTCATCTGAAGATGACTAAATATCGCCAAAAATCTCCAGTCTACTTCAGTAGACTTAAGCCTAAAAGCCAAAGAAATTTATTTCCGGGCGGGCATGGAAGCTAACAGTTAAGCTATTTCCAGCTTAAGTTGACACCAATGGCATCTTGCCCGCCCAGCTTATGCAATTTAAATGTGGAACAGCTTATTAGACCTGCCTTGAAAATAGAGGCTGAAACAACGCAAAATCGTTCCAAGATCATTTTCATTGTTCCTTGTGAGCGCAGCTCATGGAGTCTCTTGCAAAAGTCTCTAACACCCCACCCCCAACCCCTCCCCGCTTCCGGGGCTACCGTGTACACACAAGTCGAATTTCTTCTTAAATCCCAAAGATTACCTACTTAATCGCAGTGATGGTTAGGGTGGGGTAAAACTAAAGCTAAAACCTTAGTAAATCAGTTTTCAGGTGAGGTTTTGAGAATTTATGCAATAAATATATTGAATTCAGGTGGTCGTTTATTGAATTTGGGTGGTCGTTTATTGAATTCGGGTGGTCGTTTATTGAATTCGGGTGGTCGTTTATTGAATTCGGGTGGTCGTTTATTGAATTTGGGTAGTCGTTTATTGAATTCGGGTAGTCGTTTATTGAATTCGGGTAGTCGTTTATTGAATTCGGGTGGTCGTTCATTGAATTCAAGCAGTGGTTAGGGTGGAGTAAAACCCAGATTTTTGAACAACTTCAGACTTGTGTGTACACCGTAGGCTTGCGGGGAGGGGAACGTTTGTGTTAGCAAATGCGGGGTGGGGTTCTTTGTTTTTTATTTATGCAAGAGGTCTATTGTCGAGACGGCGATTCATCGCCTCTCTTGCTTGCGTTAACCTAACATTTGTCTTTTAACAACAGCATGGCCAGATTGCACATCAAACCAGTGAATATCTTCAGGGGGCAATGCGAGTATAATATCCTCATTACTCCAATTTTGGTCTGTTGGCAACAAAGCACGTACCGTAATCGCTCCGGTTTGTGAACCCTCAATCCTGACACTGACCAAATAGTGCATACCCAAATTTTCCACTAAAAATACTCGCCCTTGAATAGTCTGGGTATCACCTGGTTGAGCAATGCGGACATTTTCTGGGCGGATTCCCAGAACAATCTGCGGTGGTACAGTTGGTATATCTGGGAGAAGTATTTGGAAATTACCCAGGAGCGCGTATTTTCCCTTACAAGGTAGAGTCAGCAAATTCATTTGCGGACTACCAACAAATCCAGCCACAAATAGATTAGCAGGATGGTTATAGATACGGTCAGGCGGATCGAGTTGCTGGACATAGCCATCGTTGAGCAAGGCAACTTTCGTGGAGAGCGTCATCGCTTCGGTTTGGTCGTGGGTGACGTAAACAACTGGCACTTTTTGAGCGGCAAAAATTTGCTTGATATCGGCTCGGACTCGTTCCCGCAGGAGTGCATCCAGGTTACTTAAAGGTTCATCCAGCAGGTAGACATCGGCATTACGCACCAAAGCACGACCGACAGCAACCCGTTGCCGTTGACCTCCAGACATTTGACCAGGCTTACGGTTCATTAACTCTGCTAATCCTAAAACTTCTGCCACTTCTGCCACTCGCTGTTTAATTTCTGTCGGTGGTACTTTTTTCAGCTTCAGTCCAGAAGCGAGGTTTTCGTACACCGTCATGTGGGGATAGAGTGCATAGCTTTGGAATACCATTGCAATATTGCGATCGGCTGCTCGCTTATAGGTGACATCTACATCCCCGATTTCGATCTGACCGCGAGTCGGTTCTTCAAGACCCGCAATCATCCGTAGAACGGTGGATTTACCACAGCCAGAAGGGCCAAGTAAAGTGAGAAACTCATGGTTATCTACAGTTAAACTAACGTCTTTGACAGGGACGACTTTAGGACTGTAGGTTTTATTCAAGTTTTTAAGTTCGAGTTTAGCCATTTTTCATTTTTCATTTGTCATTTGTCATTTGTCATTTGTCATTTGTCATTTGTCATTTGTCATTTGTCATTGGTCAGAAATTATTATTCTCTCCTCTGCTTCCCCTGCTCCCCTGCTCCTCGGTCACTGAGCGACTTGCCTTGAGTGAAGTCGAAAGGAGTCGAAGTGCTGCTCCTCCTTGTCCCCTTATCCTTTGACAGCACCAGCGGTAAGACCTTGGACAATCCGGCGCTGGAAAAACAAAACTAGTAAAATTAAGGGTAATGTTCCGATGACAGTTGCAGCAGCGATCGGGCCATAGGGAATTTCATATATTGTCGCACCACCCAACTGAGCCGCAGCAACGGGAATTGTTTTTAACTCTTCACGCGTCATAAACGTGAGAGCAAAAATAAACTCGTTCCAAGCAAAAATAAAAGTGAGGATTCCAGTAGTTACTAACGCGGGAAGGGTCATGGGTAGCACGATTTGCCACAGTAGTTGAAAAGTGTTGTAGCCATCGACCCTAGCAGAATCTTCCAAGTCTTTTGGTAATTGTTCAAAAAAGCTTTTAAGTACTAAAATTGTTAGCGGCAAATTGATCGCAGTATAGGGTATAATCAGCGCCAGATAATTATTGCCCAATTTCAGCGCTTGGATAATTTCTAATAGTCCTAAGAACAAGAGAATTCCAGGAAATAAGGTAACAATTAAAATGCTGGCGAGGATAACTTTTTCACCCCAAGGGCGTAACCGTGCCAGAGCATAAGCCGCAGGTGCGCCGATCGCTAAAGCTACAGCAGTAGAAGTAATCGATACAAAGGCGCTGTTGAAGATGTAGCGCCAAAATGGGCGACGAGTAAATAACTCAATGTAGTGATTGAAAGTGAATCTTGTGGGGAAATAGACGGTAGGAACGGCGGCAATATCGTCATTTACTTTAAACGAAGTCAGCAATTGCCATAAAGCTGGTGCTAGGCTAAATAGCACTATTAATACAACTATGATGCCCAGCAAGATTTTTTTCAGAGAAAACTTGGTTCCCCCTGTTCGTTTTGGAGTCGTTGGCACTGCTTGGGGAGTTACACTCATCGGTTAAATGGCTCCTGATGTTTTGGCACGATATTTGTTAAGCAAGAAACTAGCGATCGCTACCGCCGCAATTAATATTAAAAATGTCACTACTACCAGGGCTGCTCCATAACCAAAATCTAAGTAGCGCATCACTGTGGAGTAAATGTACAATGACACCACTTCTGTAGCGCCACCAGGGCCACCCCCAGTCATCACAGCAATCAAGTCAAAAATTCCGAAAGCTTGAGCAAACCGAAATAGCACTGCAATTAATATCTGCGGCAGCAGTAATGGCAGGGTAATATTGCGGAAACTTTGCCAAGCAGTTGCTCCATCAACCGAGTAAGCTTCATAGAGGTCTTTTGATATCGACTGCAACCCAGCCAGCAACAGGATACTAATAAACGGCGTAGTTTTCCAAACATCAGCAAAAACCACTGCGATCGTCGCCAGCGTTGGCTCTCCTAACCAATTAATCCCAGTCTTAATCAGCCCCAAGCGCAGCAGAATATCATTCACAACCCCAAACTGATCGTTAAAAATCCAAGACCACGCCAGACCAATCAAAGCAGTAGGCAAAGCCCAAGGGATAATGGCAGTTGTACGCACTATGCCCCGACCAACAAACGCCTGATTGAGAACTAAGGCAATCCCCAGTCCTAGCAACAGTTCTGAGATTACTGATGCTGTTGTGAACACGGTTGTCGCCCACAAACTCTGCCAGAAACGACCATCCCCCGCCATCCGCACATAATTCTCCAAACCAGAGAATACGGGTTGTAACTCTGTTCCCAAATTTCTAGTAAATACGCTTAACCAAAATGCTCGTAAAATCGGGTAGGCAAATACAAACAACAACAGCAGCAATGCTGGTGTTAGTAAGATCCAGGCTGTCTGTTGTTCTCGATTTCTGAGTGTATGTAAATTTGTCATTTGTCATTTGTCATTTGTCATTTGTCATTTGTCATTTGTCATTTGT
>NZ_JAVRCD010000014.1:0-147767 GCF_034530895.1 Nostoc sp. DedQUE08 | reverse complement strand
CTGTTTACGCTGCTTGATTGAATTAAAAATGGATAAAGTCGAGCTTAGAGGATGTCTGAGAAGTATTAAATATTTCGTCCGATCCCCCCTAGCCCCCCTTGAAAAGTGGGGAAAACTTCTAAAAGTCCCCCTTTTTAAGGGGGATTTAGGGGGATCTACAAGTCTCGAATACAACACTAAAAAGTTTTCAGACATCCTCTAACAGGAAGTCAAAAGTAGAGACGCAATTAATCGCGTCTGTACAAAAGTCAAAAGGCTTATAGAATCTGCTTTTAACTTTTTTAGAATAGTATTTGTGAAAATTCAAGGTTTCCAGATCCCCGACTTCTTAAAAAAGTCGGGGATCTATTTCATCATGAATGATTCAGGACTGCTATATAATAAAATTTTGCATTAACCCAGAACTTCCTATTAAAATTGAATGACCAGGTTTATCCATGATAAATTTGCCAAAGACTATTTAGAAGAATTATTAAAAAATTACGGAGAAGTCAAGGCATCAGAAAAAGTCTCAGGAGAGATTAAAGAAATAGATGTTTTATTCACTCCTGCCAAACAGCAAAGCTCTAATATACAAGTATTGGGAATGCTTGGAAGATTGGCTGAACATCCTGCAATAATAGAACCTTTCCGCAATCCAGCTTCTACTGATGAAATCTGCGACTGTATTTTAAAATTATTAGAAGTCAAGGCTTTATTGCGACGAGAAGTTAAAGCCAATAAAACCAAACTTCAAGACTCAGATATTCCCAAATTGTGGGTTCTTACACCAACCATATCTGAAACTAGATTGTCTAGCTTTGGAACTATGCAAAAAGAAAGTTGGTTATCAGGAGTACATTTTCTCCCGGATGCCTTGCGGACAGCAATTGTGGCGATACACCAACTACCGCAAACACCAGAGACTTTGTGGTTAAGGCTTTTGGGTAGGGGAAGTGTGCAATCACAAGCGATTATCGAGTTGCAAGCGTTACCATTAGATCATCCATACCAGAAAGCAACTCTCGAATTAGTTTACAACTTGCGCGAAAACTTGAGAGTAAACCAAGAATTAGAAGCAGATGATAGGGAGTTAATTATGCGGCTAGAACCACTTTATCAAAGAAACAGAGAACAAGCCAAAGAAGAGGGAAGGCAAGAAGGAAGGCAAGAAGGAAAACAAGACTTAATACTGCGTCTACTAAATCGCCGTATTGGTGAAATTGATGCATCATTAATCGGGCAAATTAAAGGTTTATCCATTGAACAATTAGAGAATTTAGGAGAAGCATTACTAGATTTTTCTAGTGTTGCTGATTTAGAAACTTGGTTAAACCAACAATCAATCTAATTTATTATTGCTACACCTGGCGACTAGAAGTCGCGGCTATACAAACGAAACCCACCTCTGTGGGTTAAAAATTCTTGATTTACTCTTAGTCCACGGAGGTGGACGAAAGTTTGTGTAGTAGCGAATTTTATTGCCTTATATGTTCCAAAATTTCAGTATAAAAAAGTTGCTAATAACCGATTACCAGTAAGGCTTTCATCATAAAAGTAAGCTAAACTTTTATAGCCAAGTATTGCCTAAAAATTTCATAATTGAAGATAGAACATCCCAATGGAGAATATAAAAATGCTAGAACAATATCGTAAACACGTTGCCGAAAGAGCAGCACTCGGTATTCCCCCTTTACCATTGGATGCGAAGCAAACCTCAGAATTATGTGAATTACTGAAAAATCCGCCCAAGGGTCAAGAGGAGATATTATTACATTTATTGAGCGATCGCGTTTCTCCTGGTGTCGATCCAGCAGCTTATGTCAAAGCTGGATTTCTCACTGCGATCGCCAAAAAGGAAATCACTAGTCCCTTGGTTTCGCGCATAGAAGCAGTGCAATTGCTGGGGACGATGGTAGGTGGTTACAATGTGCAATCTTTAATCGATTTGCTGCAATGGCCCACCGTATCCCTCTCCGACTCTTCCGAAACGCCTCTGGTAATGGGTGGACAAGGAAAGGAACCCATCGCCGCTTACGCCGCCAACGCTTTAAGCAAAATCCTCTTGGTGTATGATGCCTTCCACGATGTTTTAGAGTTGTCTAAAACCAATCCTTTCGCCAAACGGGTGATTGATTCTTGGGCGGAAGCTGAATGGTTTACCAGTCGCCCCACAGTTCCAGAAGCGATTACCGTCACCGTTTTTAAAGTTCCTGGCGAAACCAATACCGACGACTTATCCCCCGCCCAAAGCGCCACAACTCGCCCGGATATTCCTTTACACGCCTTAGTGATGCTAGAGTCACGGCAACCGGGAAGCTTGGCAACCATTTCCGAACTGAAGAAAAAAGGGCATCCTGTAGCTTACGTTGGGGATGTAGTTGGTACAGGTTCCTCGCGTAAATCTGCCATCAACTCAGTATTGTGGCACATGGGAAATGATATACCTTTTGTACCAAACAAACGCGCTGGGGGTTATGTTTTAGGTGGTGCGATCGCGCCAATCTTCTTTAACACAGCAGAAGATGCCGGTGCTTTGCCTATTCAGTGCGATGTCACCAAACTCGAAACCGGCATGGTAATTACCATCCATCCCTACAAAGGCGAAATCACCAACGAAACAGGCGAAGTCATTTCCACCTTTGCCCTCAAACCTGACACCATCCTCGATGAAGTTCGCGCAGGTGGACGTATCCCCCTACTTATTGGACGTACCCTCACCGATAAAACTCGTCTTGCACTTGGTTTAGAACACAGCACAGTTTTCACCCGTCCCCAGCAAGCCTTTGATACAGGCAAAGGCTACAGCCTAGCACAAAAAATGGTAGGTAAAGCTTGCGGATTACCTGGCGTGCGTCCCGGCACATCCTGCGAACCCATCATTACTACCGTTGGTTCTCAAGATACCACAGGCCCCATGACCCGCGACGAATTAAAAGAACTCGCCTGTCTTGGTTTCAGTGCAGACTTAGTGATACAAAGTTTCTGCCACACAGCAGCTTATCCCAAACCAGTAGACATCCAAACCCATCACGAACTCCCCGACTTTTTCGCCTCTCGTGGTGGTGTTGCCCTGCGTCCCGGTGATGGTATCATCCACTCTTGGTTAAACCGGATGCTGCTACCCGACACCGTGGGAACTGGCGGCGACTCTCACACCCGCTTCCCCTTGGGTATTTCCTTCCCCGCCGGTTCTGGATTAGTAGCCTTTGCAGCCGCCTTGGGTGTGATGCCTTTAGATATGCCAGAGTCAGTATTGGTAAGATTCAAAGGTGAATTACAACCCGGTGTCACCCTGCGCGATGTTGTGAATGCCATTCCCTACGTGGCAATTCAAAAAGGTTTGCTGACAGCAGAAAAGCAGAACAAGAAAAATGTCTTCTCCGGGCGAATTTTAGAAATTGAAGGTTTGCCAGATTTAAAAGTTGAACAAGCCTTTGAACTCACCGATGCTAGCGCCGAACGTTCTTGTGCCGGATGCACAATTAAGCTGAGTGTAGAGACAATTTCTGAATATCTGCGTTCCAACGTAGCATTGCTGAAAAATATGATAGCAAGAGGCTATCAAGATGCGCGTACCATGTTGCGCCGTGTGGCAAAAATGGAAGAATGGTTAGCAAATCCCGTGTTATTAGAAGGCGATGCCGATGCCGAGTATGCCGAAATAATTGAAATTGATTTGAACGAAATCAAAGAACCAATTGTTGCTGCTCCCAATGATCCCGATAATGTTAAGTTATTATCAGAAGTTGCTAACGATCCAGTGCAAGAAGTATTCGTCGGTTCTTGTATGACGAATATCGGTCATTATCGGGCAACAGCGAAAGTTTTGGAAGGCGCAGGTGAAGTAAAAACTCGCTTGTGGATAGCACCACCAACCCGCATGGATGAACACCAATTAAAAGAAGAAGGTGTATACAGCGTTTTTGGGGCTGCGGGTGCTAGAACAGAAATGCCAGGATGCAGTTTATGCATGGGCAATCAGGCGCGAGTTGCTGATGGCACAACAGTATTTTCTACCTCAACGCGCAACTTCAATAATCGCATGGGTAAAGATGCACGTGTGTATCTTGGTTCAGCAGAATTAGCCGCAGTTTGTGCGCTGCTGGGACGGCTGCCGACAGTGCAGGAATACTTGGATATTGTGGCGAGTAGAATTCATCCTTTTGCAGATAATTTGTATCGGTATTTGAACTTCGATCAAATTGTCGGTTTTGAGGATGAAGGGCGCGTGATTTCTAAAGAGGAGCAGGCGTTGTTAGTATAGTTTAATTAGGTGGGTGTTATGCCCACCTAATTTTTAGCGTTTCCAAGAGGAATGTGAATGACTAGTCCATCTTTTATAAATAAACAAAATCTTTATGAACAAGATTTTTACTTATGGACACAAACAATTGCCCAGCAGTTAAAAGAAAATAACTTTAAGGAAATAGATATACCTAATCTAATTGAAGAAATTGAAAGCATGGGGAGGAGTGAAAAACGCGAGTTAAAAAATAGATTAATTGTGCTATTAATGCACTTGCTTAAATGGCAATATCAACCAGAAAAACGTAGTGAAAGTTGGCGCAGTACCATTTCTGAACAACGTATCTGCATTGAAACATTATTAGAAGATAGTCCCAGCTTACAACCTCTACTTGCAGAAGTATTTGAAGTTTGTTATCAAAAAGCTCGCCTCAAAGCATCTGATGAAACAGGGATTAAATTAAATTTCTTTCCTCAAGAATCTCCTTTTACATTAGAAGAAACGTTAAAAAATAGTTATTAGGTTGAAGGAAAGAATGAATTTTTATACTGTCGTACTTAGAAAGAATTCTGACTATTGGGTTGCTTTATGTTTAGAAAACGGCATTGTCGGGCAGGGAGATAGTCAAGAAGATGCAATTAAAAAACTGAAAGAAGCAATTGAATCTTTTGAAATTGTTTATGAGTCTGAAAGTAATATTTATAAATCTCCCATTTCAATAGATGAATTACATGAATTTTTATTTGTTGAAGAAAAAGAACAAGATTCAGAGATATATGAATTAAGGAAGGTTTATGCCTAAAAATATACCTTCCCTGAAACCAAAGGAGTTAATTAAGCTTTTAGAACAAGCAGGTTGCACATTTCATAGACAAGGAAAAGGCGACCATTGTTTATATACCCGTGAAGTTGATGGTAAAAGAAGAGTAGTTCCGATAGATATGGGTGCAAGAGAAATGTCTCCTGGTTATATTTTGCGTATTTTTCGGCAGTTTGGCTTTACTGATGAGGATATTGAAAGTTTGTTAAGGTAAGTAATTTTGGGTTTTACTGCATTCAACAAACCTACGACTAAAGTTATTTTAATTGATTCTTTCTAGCCATATTTGCAATGCCTTATCAACTATAGATTTTATATCATCAACAAATACTTCCTCGTTGAAAAACCAGCCTTTATTTCCTGGAACAATATAAAATCTCGTGTTATTAATTAATTTTTCCCAAGATATACTTCCTTCTTTTACAGGAATATATCGCCAATAGGTGAGATGTTCTTCAGTTGTATCAATCTGCATTCTGGTAATAGTCTGGTTTTTACGATTTGGAATAATCAGCCATAGGAATAATAGTACATTTTTTGATTTTCTATCATAACAAAATTCTGCACATCTTCTCATCTTATCCTTGCCATATTTACTTGCATATATAATACTTTTATTCACTATTGTTTCTTCTAGCCTATGGTCAAAAGCTAATATCTGATGTCTAATTTTTGTTAAATTTTCTATTTCCGTGTTTGTTAAAGAACCTAACCAATCTAATAATAATCTCGGTGGTTCAGGAATATTATCATTTTCTTGATTTTGTAAATTGACTTCCTGATAATTAATTTTTATAATTTTTGTTTCTGATTTGTTATGAATCTGAGATAAATGAAAATAAAATTCATTATTTTCATAAACAATGAAAAAAGTAAATAAACTAAAATTTAATCTACTGTGTTTTTCATCAATTAAATTATGACGATGAAAGCTTGGACAGATGGCTAATAGACGAATTTCTGCATCATAATTAACATTAGTTTTTAAAGGTTTTTCTTCTAATAAGTTGTCATAATAGCGTGTGAGTTGATTAATCACATATCTATCTTCTGTATTTTTCAGTTCAATAATAGCTAGTTGATTATTTTCTCCTATTGCTAGAATGTCACAAATTTCTCCTTTTATAGATAATTGGCGCGTTAAGGGCTTTAGTTCAAATATTTCTTCTAAATTATCCCAAACAAAAGTTTCTAATTCAGACTCATCAATAAATTTCCAGCCTTGATCGGTTTTGCGTAATGCTACGTTTTTTTGCATAATCTAGATTAAGTAATAATAGGTAGAGAAAACGATTATTTATAAACTATAAGTAGACAAAAGCTATTAATATAAAGCTTTTGCCTGATATTGTGTTTAAAAACTATACATACTTGTATATTTAATTTATACTAAAAGTTATCTGATGTCCTTATTTGGGATAAGTAAAGGTAGTGAACTGCGATCGCACCCTTGCACTTCGCACACAGACCTAACCCCCAGCCCCCTTCCCTTGTAGGGAAGGGGGAGAAATCCGGCTCCCCTCTCCGTTTCAAAGAGGGGTTGGGGGAGAAGTCAATCTATGCGATCGCGATAAACTGTTAAAATCTAATTACCTGACACCAAAATTTTCACACATAGGAATTACTAAAATGCTTGAAGTTCACAAGAACTACGTTCTCGACGAAAATCAACAACCTATTGCCGTACAAATTCCTATCGCTGAATTTGAAAAAATTGAAGAAATTCTTGAGAATTACGGTTTAGCAAAACTCATGGAGGAAGTAGACGAAGAAGAAGCACTATCAAAAGATGAAGCACTAAAATATTATCAATCAATCAAAGAAGAAAATGTGGCAAGTTGAATATACCAAAAGGTTCTTGAAAGAACTTGCTGCTTTACCAGTTGAGATCCAAAGCCGCATAGAACCTATTGTCTTTCAAGAACTTGAATCAGAGAATCCCTTTGAATTAGGATATCTTGAAAAGCTGAAGGGCTATAGTGATAAATATAAGATTCGAGTTGGTGATTATCGTATTGGCATTACTCTCGATCAAGCAACAAAAACATTAATTTGCCAACGAGTTGCTCACCGCAAAGACATCTACAGAATTTTTCCTTGAAGCACTGAAAAACTTGTTATCATTACTGTATATATACCCTAATACCAGTAAAGCGGCAAATGCTGTGTGACAACAATTTATTGATTTTATAGATGTCATTTGCAGTCAAGCTTTAGGAGTACAAAGATAACAATGTTTTCACCTAATTGACCATTTTCTCAGCGCGATCATCGCACCTTTGCACTTTGCACACAGACCTAACCCCCCAACCCCCAACCCTTGTAGGGAAGGGGGAGAAATCCGGCTCCCCTCTCCGCTATGCCTAACGGCAGGCTGACGCCAACGGAGAGGGGCTGGGGGAGAGGTCAATCTATGCGATCGCAATGTTCCAAAACAAAACAACGGATTTGTATTAAGTACGTATGTAATAAGCCTTATGAGGGAAGATCGACGGTTAAGATAATTTCAACTTGATAATACTTCATCAAAGTATCGATCGATTTCTGCTTTCAGTATGTCAAAGTCTACAGGCTTGGTTAAGTGGCATTTGAAACCAGACTTCAGCGCAAGCTGCCGATCTTCTTGGCTACCGTAGCCGGTCAGTGCAATCAGAATTGAGCGAGTAAATTTGGAGTCTTTACTCAGTTCCTGTGCAACGGCGAATCCATCCATTTTGGGAAGTCCAATGTCACAAATAATTACATGAGGCTCAAGCTTCTTTGCAGTTTCTACCCCTAAAATTCCATCCTTGGCGATGGAAACTTCATGCCCAAAATACTCAAGTACTGCTTGTAAGGATAAGGCTGAATCCTCGTTATCTTCGATGACTAAAATCTTCAACGACTTTTTCGCCGCCTCTGTAATCTCTAGGTCGTCGTCTGAGGCTGTAATCTCTTCGCACATAGGGAGAGTGACTTTGAATTCTGCTCCCAAATTTATCCCTCTACTTGAGGCTTCAACATTACCACCATGAAGTTCTACAAGACTTTTTACTACCGAAAGTCCCAAACCTAGCCCGCCCCGCGAACGATCTAAACTGCGATCGGCTTGGGTAAACGGCTCGAAAAGTTCTGGTAATATTGTCGGTTCTATGCCGATGCCTAAGTCTCTTACAGATAAGACTGCTACACTACCTGAGCCATTCTCACCTGGAATAACTGAGAAATCCACCCAGATCGTTCCATCTGGTTGGGAAAACTTTAAGGCGTTATCAAGAAGGTTCCCAAAGATTTGGAAGAAGCGAGTGGAGTCAACATAAGCCCACACGGGCGTGTTTGGCAGGTCTTCTACAACATTAAGGTTCCATCTCTTGATTGCTTGTGCATGGTCATTGAGACTTTGGCGAATTAATTCTACCAGATTAACCTTCTCAAGGTTTAATGAAATCTTTCCATAAGTGATGGACGACACATCAAGTAACTCATCGATCAATTTCGAGAGGTGCTTAATCTGGTTTTGCATCATTAAAACTGTTTCTCCGACTGCACCAGTCTTTCCTAGCTTCAACTTGAGAAGCTGAACGCCGTTGGAGATGGGGGCAACGGGATTCCTCAGTTCGTGAGCTAGCATGGCAATAAATTTGTCTTTTAGGGCATTTTGGTTCGTCAGTTTCTGGAAAAGTTGCACGTTAGCGATCGCAACTGCTGTAGTATCAGTCAAAATCTCAAGCATTCCGATCTCTTCAGGTGTGGCTAGGTGGTGTGTACTCCAGTAAGCTCCAATCGCACCCAGGGGATCGGAAACCCGAATGGGAACCATCACTAAACTTTTGACAAAAGTTACCTTGTACGCCTCAATCGGAATTCGTGCATCCTGGTAAATGTCCTCAATTACGGCTGCTTTTTTATTGAGCATTGCCCAACCAGAGATGCAAGACTTGAGCGGAAAACGCATACCTTTCCAAAGCGGGCCAATGGCGTTTTCATCGACATAGTGGCAACATTCACCATCCCGCAATACAAAAGTTACTCCATCAGCATTTGTGAGATCGCGAGCAGCCAAACGCACAATCTCAATAATTTCTTCAATAGTCCGCACACAAGCCAAATCCTTCACGACCGAAAGCAGCCTGTTGTAAGAGGAAATGCTATAGCTTTGGTCTGAATTCTGTTCTTGAGAGATGGAGGTTTGTAATATATTTTTCATAAAGAACTCCGAACAAAAAGATACCAGTATCAAAACTTAGGTAAAACGGGTAGGTTCAGCAGACATCTACTTTTAATCGTAATCTTAACCTCTATATTGGGAGTACAATCTGTTACCGCATTTTTACTTTTCCTTATATAGTATGAAATTTCTCAAAATTGCTAAGTAAATATTCGTAAGTTACTTTTATTTATTAATGCAACTTTTGGTGTTTATTGACGGTGGTTACGTAACAGCTTAAACTCGTTATTTAGACGTAGTATTTGCAACAAAATCGAAGATGCGTCACAATCCTTCGTAGACATCGCCATCGCAGACAAATTATTTGGCGATCGCTAAATAATACTCAAATCGCTCCCGGAGTTGTTCAACCGTCAAATTTTGAGTCCAGTACTCCACTAGAGCGTGACCAAATGCCCAGGCATTGCGATCGGGTGCAGCGGTGTTTTCCAGCAGTAGCGGCCAAAGGGCTAGCAATTCAAAGTTGACCGAGTTAGGGTTAAAGAGCGAGAAAAGCTCATATCCCATTTGCAGTTTACCAATGACAATCGGCAACTGTTCCACAGGAATTTCCTTTGCCAGCATATATGCTAAAGCTGGAGATCCGGTTGAGAGGGTAGAAACAAACTGAAGGACGGGACTTTTGAGCAATGCCGTTAATCCTTGTGTTGTCGTCATTTGGAAGGTGTAGTGGTCGATGATTTTGGCGGCGGCGACGATGCGAGTTTCTAGGTTACGCAAAAAGCGGGCGAGACGGAGTTGCTTGGTAGGTGCGATCGCATCCACTAATCCCAAGGATAGCGCTTCTACTCCCCAGGCAACTCGATTTGTTTTGCTGTCGCCTGTAACCACTGGTAGAACGAGATTACAGAAGTTTCCTAGCTGTTTGGCACGATACTCGGTGGCTTCTCTAATGGCAATTTCTTTGGGACGATCGCCCCATTCCCAATCATAAGGCGGTTGCCATTCGCGGATGGGACGCAGCCGGTCTACTTGGGTGACGATCGCGATCGCAGGTAAATCTGCAACTTCTGCTTTGATGTCTTGCAAAAAGTCTACATCCATTTGTAGGGCAGGATCGAGGGCAGGAGTAGCTAACAGCAGCAAATCTGAATTAATGGCATAATCAAGCACCAGATTTCGGAGTTCGGCACGGTTGACTTGTTCGTAACCAGGTGTGTCTAAAAGCGTCAGGGTTTCCCCACTTTCAGTCTGCCATTGATAACTCTGAATGCGATCGGTACTGGGTAAAACGTCAACTGCTGCGAGATCCGCCTGAAATAGCGTATTAATCAGGCTACTTTTTCCCGATCCCGTGCGCCCCACCAGCAGAATATTTACGGGTTTTTGCTCAACCGCCTCGGCTGGTTGAGCTTGAGTCAGGATTTCTCGGAGTGTTTGAGTTTTTGGCTTGGGTAAAGTTGCTGGAGAAGCTACGGTTGCTGGAACTGGTAAGGTGCTACGTCCGTAAAGTGCGATCGCTTGTCGGCATAAGTTTCTCAAGGCAGCTTCCCGGAATAACTGGCTTAAATTCCCCAATAATTGCTGAGTTGCTTGGTTACTAGAACCCTGACTGGCTTGTTTTGCCACCGCCGCCACCGGATTTAAGATCCACTGTGCCCAGTTCCAAGCTTTCCAGAATTTCCGAGCCGATGGTTCCAACTTTCGGTAGACTTCATATCCTTGGTATGCTTGTCCAACCGTCACCTGATTGAGGACAGGGGATAACTTTTGCATCCACTTATCCATATCATCCACCGTTCCCCGAATCAGCCCGTAAGCTTGGGGGACGTAAATATTCAACAGAGGATATTGAACTTCAGGATTGTAGATATGAGCGATCGCCACAACTAAATCCTGACATCGCGTCCAAAAAGCTTGCCAGTCTTCCCAAATCGGGCGATCGCTTTGTGCTGCTTGGAGAATTTCTTGAAGGGCGGTTTCTGCAAGTTTTGTGGTATCACTTCCCACTGGTAGCTCTACTGTATCCTCTGCTGTCGATTCCAGTTCTTCACGAACTTGAGTTAATACAGCTTCCACTTGGTTAACAGCTGGTTGAGTCCATTTGACTAGCAGCCAACGCCAACCAACAAATAAAACGGTGAATACACCCCAAATCCAATTAATGCCCCACGCGTGAATTTGTGAACCGGCAGACACCAGTAAGAAAATGATGATAAACGCGATCGGAATTGCTAAGACTACCCACTGCCACAGTTTTAACCGCACCATTGCCCCATACCTGCTTTGAAATGTTGGGAAATTCGAGTTTTTGTCAAAATTACTCTTATAAAAAGTCTATCGTCTCCAATGCAGGCAGGATGTTTGGTTTTCTGGGATTAATGGTAGACTCCTAATTATTAGGGATAAATGTTTTATTTTGCTGTAGGTAGCTAAATAAACAACTGGATATTTATATTTCTAGATTAGAAGAAGTTTAAAATTGCTCAGTTGTCTATGAGAGCAAAATTTAGTAAACAAGCTATGCAAACAATTACCGACATTGGCACGCTGATTGTCAGCACACCCGGAACCTGTGGTGGTCGCCCTCGGATTGCAGGACACCGGATTACGGTACATAATATTGCGATCGATTTCAACGCAGGCATGAAACCAGAAGAGATAGTTGTCCAAAGACCACAGCTAATGTTGGCACAAGTTTATGCAGCGCTAGCTTACTACTATGCTAACCAGGAAGTAATTGACACGGAGATTGCCGCAGAAATTGAAGAATACGACCGTTTGGAAGTTGAGTACACGGCGAAGAGACAGTGAGCCAAATTCGTTTGTATTTAGATGAGTGGTAAACCAACTAGTATTTTTGAGTGCTTATATTGATAAAAGCTATAGCAATCTGATTTGATTTCTGAATTAATCGTAGGGACTAGGGACTGGGGACTGGGAAGAAGGAATAAAGCTGTACTGAGTTTTTTTCAAAAATCAAATATGAGTCCTATATTAACGTTTTAAATACTTAATATTAGTTAATCTTAAGGGTAGTTGGTAACAAAAATTTTTAACAGAAATTCCCAAGCGATAAAATTTGCGGACGATATCTAAGGCAAAGTATGGTACGCGCAGTCGCAGTGGGTAACACACGGGCAAATATAACCAGTAGTAAGCCTTTTTGAGGTCATTCCACTTTGAGCAAGCTTCTTGATGCAGGAAATCTGATATATCTACGACTAATCCTCTGCCTTGGTACATCATGACATTACGCCCGTGGACATCATGAGGGTGGAGTCCGCAACTTCGCGCATAGTCAAGAGCTTCATCAATGTCCTTTATTACCTGCTTGGGAATTAGTAAACCAAAGTGCATACAATCGTAGAGGGTTGTTCCATAAAGCCGTTTCAAGACTAAAAACCCATCCTTGGCGTAGAAACACTCAGAAAAGGCTGGATGATAACCTAGACGGTGGTAAACTTCTACTTCCTCTTCAAAACCTGGCCGTCCTGGGGCATAAATCTTAACTACACAGTCAGGGGAATCGGGGTGATAAAATACTGCGGCGTAGTTTCCTTTGCCAAGCAGGCGCCAAGGTTGCGGAAGATAACTGACCTTAATTGGATTATGGGGATTGACACTTTCAATCTGTAATCTAGGCAGTAGTTCCTGATAAATGCTTTTGACTAACTGTTTTAGGGGCAATTTGTCCATATTAATTCCTTAGCCAATTTACGAGGTTTGGGAATAAGGTTGACTTGAGTGAATACAACCTAAATGACACCGTTGCTACTTACCGTTCACAGTAGAGATGGCAATTTTTATCCACAACTCATTGCGATATTGATTTTTCAATCAACAATTCTGATGCTGCTTCACCCTCACCCAGGTTATCAGAATTAACAGATTTAGAAAAACCATCTGCTACATCTTTGATAAAACCAGCTACAGGTACCGCAACTAGTAAACCCAAGACTCCACCAACATTGGTTCCTACAAGCAAAGCAATTAATACCCATATTGGTCTAATGCCAGTAAATTTGCCTAAAAGACGGGGTGCGATCGCCTGATCGATTAACTGATCGATGACAACAGCTACCGCAAAAACTTTAGCTGCTAGCCAAAAGTCATGTGACGCTATTATTAAAGTTATTAAAACCAGACTGACGACATCACCAAAGGGAATTAAGCTCAAAAGTCCAACTCCCAAACCAAAGAGTAAACCAAACTGGACTTGAAAAGCTAAAAATAATAATGTTATAGAAACACCCATCAACAAAGCCAAACTTACCTGACCAATTAAGTAATTTTGGAAGTTTTGCTGAATAGACTGGCTTATCTGCTGGGCAATATTTCCAGGTAATTTCTTAAATATCGCCTCCCAAATTCTTGGCCCATCTAACAACAAGTAAAAAGTTAGCACTACTGTGATTAACGCCTCAGAAACACTATCAATTGTATCTATGATAATACTTAAAAGTTTATCTGAAATAAACTCTATTTCATTAGGTAATTGGTCAGTTACTTGTGCTAATAGCTGACTTAAATTTACATTTAATTTATGTTTAAAAAACCAATTATTGAGAATCTGAAGTTTTTCTTCGCTAGAATCAATCCATTGGGGAAAGACTTTAACCATTTCATTGAATTGCTCTAAAACAATGGGTACTAAAGTGATACCCAAAGCCACAACAATTACCAATGCTAATATAAAAACTAATGCTACTGCATAGCTGCGTTTAACTCTCCGTTGTTGGAGAATCGAAACAGGATAGTTTAAAATAAATGCAAGCAAGGTAGCCAATACAAGAATTGTGACAACAGGTTGAAAGTTTTTAATCAGCAAAAATGCTAGCCAACCATTGAGGAATACTAGAGGAAATAACAGCGTAAAAATTAACCATCTAAGTAATTGGTTCAGGGGAAAATTCATAATTAATTTCAAAGTGAAAATTATTCTATTTACGAGATTTAACCGAGTAATTAAATTTGCTCAAGAGGAAATAGACAAGAAAAACCTTTCCCGACGCTCCACTTCCCATTATTCCAATGATTAACTTTCAGCAAAAGCTAAAAATTGCTCCTCATTTATTCGCCCTGCTTGATACAGAGTATTAGTAATTTCCGAAATAGTTAAAACCGCATAGCTACGATAACCATTTTGCTGTAACCTATCTTTCACTCCTTGTTCGTGGTCGATAAATACCACAATATCATTAACCTTTAATCCAGCTGATTCCAACTTTCCTGCCCCTTCCATAACACTTTTGCCACTAATGAGAATATCGTCAACCACTACAACTGTTTCACCAGCATGAAAGTTACCCTCAATTACTCTCCGAGTTCCGTGTGCTTTCACCTCTTTACGCGGGAAAATCATTGGACAATGAAGGCGCAAAGCTAAACCAGTCGCAGTCGGTAATGAACCATAGGGAATACCTGCTAATCTATCAAAATTTAGATTCTTCAAAATATCCTCATAAGCTGTGAGAACTTGATTAAAAACTTGGGGATTGGAAATAATTTTGCGTAAGTCGATGTAATAAGGAAATATCGCTCCTGATGCTTGGACAAAGCTGCCAAACATAATGCAGTCAATATCATAAAGTTGTAAAATCAAATCTTGGTGGGGGTGCTGATTTAGAAAACAAACATCAGGAAACCACACAGAACAAGTAGAATTTTCGGAAATAATTTCAGTTTTGATTTGATTAATTTCTGCACGTAGTGACTGGACTTCTTTTGATAATTCGATATTTACCAACATATCTTGAGGAATAGGAATCAGTAAACCATCACCATTACTATTCAAGCCAGCTTCTAAAATTTGTTTCAGGTTTTGTCCCTCCGCCCAGATGCTACGCGCCATAATAATTCGTTCAGGTGCAACTGCTCGAATAAGTGCTAAAACTTCAGGATTTGTAGTTCCCACTTCTAAACCCAATTGTTCTGGAGTTCCCCAGGTTTTGGATTCTTTTACTACCTGTAAATAAAGGGGTGATTCGTTTGTCGGATATTGCTGTAGAGCTTCTGCACCTGGATTAGAAGTACAGCATAAAATAAATACTGCTTTATCAGGATAGACTAAAAAAGGTGCTATGTGATCTTGTCCTGTATAAGGACTGAGAGTGATTGCGTCCACTTGCCATTGTGTAAACACAGTCTGGGCAAAGATGCTACTAGTATTTAAGTCACTGTGTTTAGCATCTAAAATCACTGGAATATGGGCTGGAATCGCTGCTAACGTTTTGTACAGTAGTTCTAAACCAGGAATACCTAAAGCTTCGTAAAAGCCAAGTGTCGGTTTATAAGCACAAACGAAATCAGAAGTTTCTGCAATAATAAATTGTAACCACTTTTCCAAACCAGTGATGAGTTCTTCAGATTCATAACGCCCAGGCATCATCTCTGGATTTGGATCGAGTCCTACAAATAGTAAGCTTTGATTTTGTAAGATATTTCTATTCAATTTATCAAAAAAGTTCATTTTTTTTAAATAGTTATTGGTCATTAGTCATTGGTCATTTATCCTCTCGTTTATTTATCTCCATGACCAAGTTTGTTTACGAAAACATTGATTCTGTTAGTTGAGTCCCTCCAGCTTTTTTCCCTAATTGATAGTGAATTACTACAAATAAAATAACCATCGGCACTGAGGCAAAGTGAACAATTCGCAATGCTTGCCAATCGCCAAAGCAATCCACAATCCAGGGAAATTGAGCAGGTTTATACATTCCTATCCCTGTAAATAATGCCAGCAGCAAAATAGGAATAATTGCTGTATAAGCAATCCGATGCCAAGCATAAATTAGGCGTTGGGAATTTTGAGTTTTTTGTAATGCTTTCAAGTCATTAGCACCGACAAAGCGATGTCGCCAGCGTCGGGTAATAAAAATGTAAATTCCATACCACAAGAGATTCAGCGAGAATAGCCACATTGCCGCAAAATGCCAGTGTCTACCTCCTGCCAGCCAACCTCCTAAAGTAAATATCCAAGGAATGTGCAAACCTGCGCGTCCACCAAAAACAGGGTTAGCGTTGTAAATTTGTAGTCCACTGGTGAGCATGATAAATAGACTAATGATGTTACACCAGTGGAAAATTTTGGCTCCTGTTGCTTGAGTGGGTCGCTTTCGAGTTAGAGAGGTAACGTTGGAAGTCATAAATTTTGACTGATAAAATTTGTTGTTTATCTGTCTTGGGTAAATAGCCCAGCAAGTTTGGGTGGGTATTGCTCATTTTTATTTTCCCATCATTTAGATTCAGTATTTTGGCATTGATGGTCTACCATCTGCTGTTTGATTACCAGTAGACCGATGTCAATCCAATACCTAAATCAGCAGCGCAGCAGTACAGGATTGCTCTTTCTTGGTGGAATGGGGTTTTGTAACAACCCTAGAGTTGTCAAACGATCGCATTTTGGCTGGCGAATGCGAGAGCGTTTTTTATCCAGTATGTATTGGTGATAAACGCGGTTTACTTTTTAGACATCCTTTAAGATTAAAACATCAACAGGTATCAAACATCATTTAAGCAAGGAGAATAAGATGGCTAACACAGATAATCTCATAGGTGTGAGAAATTTGGGTATTGCGATCGCCGATTCCTTCATTGGTAGCACTGCTGCAAAAACTCCTCAGATATTGGAAGTTACTGGTCAAGGAGAGGTCAATGTTGCTACCACTTTAACTGATGTAGAATTGGGGATTAAAGTACAGGGAAAAACTGCAACCGAAGTTCAACAACTTGTTGCTCAACGTTCAAGTGCGGTAGTTGATGTACTGCAAAAGCTTGGCGCGCAAGAACTTCAAACTACATCTATTCAACTAAATCCTGTTTATAGTTATGAAAATAGTACTCAAACCCTAACAGGTTTTGAAGGTCTCAACACACTTCAGTTTGAGTTACCAACAAATCAATCTGGAGCAGCAATTGACAAAGCTATTCAAGCAGGCGCAAATGTCATACAGAATATCAGCTTCACTGCCTCAGACGAAGCATTGCAGCAGGCACGCCTGCAAGTTCTGAGCGAAGCTGTTAAAGATGCTAAAGCTCAGGCTCAGGCTGTTTTTAGTACCTTGCAGTTAACCCCCGGAGAGATTATTGACATTGATATCAACTCAGATGATAATCCTAGACCATCTCCCTTGGTGTCTAATTTAACAGCAGATAGGACTTTTGCATTAGCTAGTACAACTCCTATAATTGGTAGTCCTCAGACGGTAAAAGCTAGTGTTTCTCTAGATATCGGTTATTCTCCAAATTCAGGAGTGATTCTCGATCTACCTCTTAATGGATTGCAGCAAATTGCTTAATCAGGACTTATGCAAGTTACACAAGCACGTGGCGGACTACACCGCGCTCAATACCGTTCGGTTAAGGAATTTTTTGGTTAAGGCAGGCGACGGCCGCCTTGTTAATACATCGACTTGTATTGTGAATGCGGCGGCCGCCTTGTTAATACATCGACTTGTATTGTGAATGCGGCGGCCGCCTTGTTAATACATCGACTTGTATTGTGAAGGCGACGGTCGCCTTGTTAATACATCGACTTGCATTGTGAATGCGGCGGCCGCCTTGTTAATGCATCGACTTGCAAAAATTAACACCTCCTCCCCAAAGTTAAATACCTAGGAGTTACGCACTGTACAAATGAATCATCTTGTGTATTAACGTAAATAGGTTGTTTCAGGCTTTTACAAAGCATCCTTTGTTAATTGCGATCGCAAAAAGATAATTGAAAAATCTAGCTAAAAGCCTTGAAAGGCATATCTATCATTTAGGATTTTCTGTCAATGCGTAAGTCCTAATACCTAAAAGTTGGCGTGTTTCTATCCTCGTTCCCAGCCTGGAGACTGGGAACTAGTTGGAGTAAGGGCTGTATCTTAACTTAGTGCCATTCGTTCATTACCTAAAAGTTGGCGTGTTTTCTAATTGCGGCATAGTGTCTTGCTGTTGTATTCATCTCAATCACCAACTCTGTCCCTTGACCTAATTGAGAATTACACTTAAGTTTACCTTGATGTTTTTCAACGATAATTTGCCGACTAATTGATAACCCTAGTCCTTGACTTTTGCTTACTGGCTTGGTTGTAAAAAACGGTTCAAATATATGTCTTTGGATATGGGGAAGCATACCTTTGCCATTGTCAAAAATGCGAATGATAACTTTGTGCTTTTTCCCTAGTAGTTTGTCATTTAGCCAAGGTTCATGATTATTGACCAATGATAAATGACTGCTAACAACTTCTGTATGAATCAAAATTTTTGGAGTAAAAGAATGATCGTGTTTCATCCTTTCTTCTAAAGCATCAATGGCATTAGTTAAAATGTTGATGAATACCTGATTGAGTTCACCAGGGTAACACTCAATTAAGGGTAATTTCCCAAAGGTTTTAATTACTTTAATCTCTGCTCTATCAGGTTTTTCTTTGAGACGATGTTGCAAAATCCTGAGAACGCTATCAAATCCTTGATGTATGTCAACCTTTTTCATTTGACCTTCGTCAGAGATAGAAAAATTCCGCAAAGCGAAAACAATATCTTTCACACGCTCAGAACAGGCTCGCATTGACCACAGTAATTTAAAAAATTCTGTCTTCACGAAACCAAGGTCAAGGTGTTGCAAATGTAAGGCAAGAACTGGGGTAGGCGTGGGATAGTAATATTGGTAAAGTTCAATAATTCTGATTAAATCTTCAGCGTATTTACTAGCAGTATGGATATTGCTGGAAATAAAGTTAACGGGGTTGTTAATTTCGTTAGCCATATCCGCCACCAGTTGACCGAGATTAGCCATTTTCTGGTTCTGCAATAACTGCTTTTGAGTATATTTGAGTTCTTCGAGGGTAGTTTCTAGCTGTTGTGATTTTTCCTTAACTTGGTCTTCGGTAGACTGGTGTTGAGCAATTTCTCTTTGGAGTTGTTCAAATAGTTGGTATTGTTGAGTAGCGTAGGCGCAGCCCGTCGTAGACATCGCCTTATCCTGATTAATATCCTTGTGCGTTCCCACCATCCGCACTGGTTTACCGAATTTATCCCGTTGGAATACTTTGCCACAAGTCAAAATCCACTTCCACTCCCCGGATTTAGTCAACATTCGCAATTCGACTTCAAACACAGGTATGCATCCTTGGAGATAATCGTGCAATACCTGACGAATTCTTGGTAAATCCTGTGGATGTACCAGTTGTTCAAAGGATTTATAATCGTTGTCGATTTCCTCTACTTTATATCCCAGGATGCTTTTCCATTGGGAATCATAATAGGTTTTGTCAGTTACCAGATTCCAATCCCACAACCCCAAGCCACTAGCGATTAATGCCATTTGTAAGGCGGCTTGTGAGCATTGGCAAGTATCTAAATTTTCTAGAGATAAGTCTTTGGCTTCTGGGAAACTCTGAGAATCTTGTACTGAAAATGGAGCTTCTGATTCATGAGTAGCGGGTTCTTGGATATGCATAGCTGCTGGTACGATGAGGAAGATATTCTGTAGCTTTCTCTCTACGCTGTTTTAGCACCCTGACGATTCAGTTATGGACAAATCGCCTAGTTGGTTTATTAGGCTGTAACTTAGGTCAGGAATATATCAGCCCATATCATAAATTGGGATGGAATTTAGAAGAATGTAACCTCTGTTGCGATCGCAATAGCAATCTCTTAGAAAAAATCGCTACATTGTTGTGCATCTACATTCTAAGATATGTCTAAAAAAAGTAGTTCAAGTCACATATAATTACCTAAAAAGCCCGAAAAATTTGTAAAAAAATTTCTATGATTGAATCACGCTAAATAATTTCAGGATGCAAAAAATTGTCAAGGCTTTTTTGTAGCTTTTTGAGTCAGAGCTGGCTGCTATGCATAAAAGGCAGGCGACATTGACTTTTAAAGCTGAATGGTGTGAAAAAATATCATACTGAATTAGAGTCAATGAGTAATGACTATAGATGAACTAGTATTGCTACTAAAAGCCAGTCAAGCAACCGGTTTAACGACGCTCCAAGAGTTGATATTGCGTTCTTCGTGGGAAGGAGAAACCTACACCAATATAGCTAGTGAAGCGCACTACGGCGAGGAACGTGTCAAGAAAATCGCTGCTCATTTATGGCAAGTACTGAGTAATTTTTACAAAGAACCAATACATAAATCCAACTTTCGCCACACTCTAGAAAATCACCATTTTAGCGAAGCGCATCAGCAGTTTATTAAGGAATTCAATCGAGCCGCCACAGCGATATCCTTAGAATTTCCTAGTGGCCCAGTATCTCTTAATTCCAGATTTTACATCCCTCGACCGCCAATTGAAGAACTCGCTTACGCAGAAATGGCTGAACCTGGGAGTGTAATTTGCATCAAAGCACCCAAAAAGATGGGGAAAAGCTCTTTGGTTTTGCGGTTGCTTGCACGCGCTAACAAGCAAGGCTTTCGCACCGTAACTTTGGATTTTGAGCAAGCAGACAAAGCAGTATTTGCCAGTTTGGATAAATTTTTGCGCTGGTTCTGTGTCAATGTTAGTCGGGAGTTACAGCTAGAACCACAACTCAATGATTATTGGGATGAAGATATGGGTAGCAAAGTCAGCTGCTCTATCTATTTCCAAAAATATTTACTGTCTGCGCTCTCAAGTCCCCTGGTTTTAGTATTAAATGAGGTGGATTGGGTATTTGAGTATCAGGAAATTGCTCAAGAGCTGCTACCATTAGTGCGATCGTGGTATGAACAAGCTAAAAGGGTAGAAATTTGGCAAAAACTGCGTCTGGTTCTGGTTTATTCAACAGAAATTCTTGTTCCCATAAAACTCACTCAATCGCCATTATTTAATATTGGTTTGACAATTAATTTACCTCCCTTTACGAAAGAGCAAGTGCAGGATTTAGCACAACGTCACGGCTTGGATTGGACAGATGGTGAAGATGCCGATAGTTTGATGGCAATGGTGGGAGGAAATCCTTATTTGGTGCGATTGGCATTGTATCACATTGTGGGTAAAGGCGGATTAAAAGGAGATTTAGGACAGTTATTGCAACAAGCACCCACAGAAGCCGGAATTTATAACCAGTGTCTAAAGCAGTATGTACTAGCACTTCGAGATGAGCCAGAATTGGGAGATGCTTTTTATGAAGTGATTAATACTACAAATTATGTAAAATTAGAGCCAAGCTTGGCATATAAATTACAAAGTATAGGGCTAATTAATTTAGAAGGCGATGTCTACGACAAGCTACGCCTACGCAGTACTCCTGCGTGTGAATTATATCGGTTATATTTCCAACAATATCTCAAAAAAAGTGAGCATTTCAATAATACTCATGTTGAACAATTGAAACAAGAAAATCAACAGTTGTCCGTCCTCTCTAGTTTAGATGAACTAACTTAATTAGTTAATCACTGCTACTTTGAAAGCTACCTGCAAACTGAGTGGCAAAATTTTGCTCGTCAAAACACTCTAATATCACTGATTTTTTGCGATATGAAGAATAATTCAGCTATTCTGAATTCCGAAGTCAGAATGAATCAGTGGGGAATTCAGACCCGCCACTGTTTTGTTTACCACTAAATATGCAGATTGAGTGGAGGTGTTAAACCCCTTAATTCATCCAGCAGTTGCACAAAATTTATTCTGAATTCTGACTTCTGACGCCTTTATTCTGTTTTGCTAAAAATAGCAAATGATAAGACTTTTTTTGTCGATGAAACTTCCATTACTAGCTTGGGAATAATAAATCATGCATGAGATAAACTTGCAATTAATCTCAGCATATTAGGTGTGTTTACTATCGACAAATAAAGGAACAATTTGTTAATGAAAGTGAGTTTATTAGGGATTAATCTAGGTTTTGCAGCTGTTAGCAGCAGTTGTCTTGCGGCAGTAGCGATCGCTATGAGTGGAGCAAGTGCAATTGCTGCTCAATTCATCACAATTGAAAGCACTGGTACATTATCAGGAACTATCCAACTTCCCAGAAATAATCCCAATTTCAATAACAGTATTACTCGTATTGATACGGATGATACTGGAACTTATTACCGGAACTTAGGTACTAATAATAATCCTAATTATGTTCCTGTATACCAATCAGACTATTTACAGGTAGAAACACGCTCCGATGGAAGTCTGCATCACTTTGTTGACTTTAAAGGTATTCCAATTGTCTCGTTTGATGGTGTTTTGACATCGCCGGTGCTTTCTGGTGGTCAATTGACTACCTTTCTTTACCAGGGACAATTGTCAGGAACCACATTTCAAGGAGTAGTTCAAGATGAATTTAATCTTACAAAAGCTTTCTACACTGGTACTGTCACTGACCCAAATACCGGAAAGAAATATCAAGGTACTTTTGAAGTGAGTGGATATGGGGAGCGATATAGTAATCCCAATGGTAATTTAACTCCCACGGTCTTTGATTTCCAGTCTGATATTCCAGGTTTCCCAGGCGTAACATCCTTGACCATAACTAATGCTAGTTTGGCAAATTTAAGAATCATAGTACCTATAAATGAAACTTCTATTCCAGAACCCGCTACCCTTATCGGAACTCTGATGGTAGCTAGTTTTGGTATCGTTCTGAAAAGAAGAAAAGACAGCGGACTTAGGAAGACGTTTTAAAACTGAAAGCCTGTTGTAAAAAAGCTCACAAGGCTGAAGCTGAATTGTAAACGTCAGCGCCTTGTGAGCAAATAATCTTAGACAATAAGGACTAAAGTCCTTACTACGAACTTATTTATCTATTAATTTAAAATAAGCCGAACTTTTGCAAATCCGGCTGAGTTTAATCAATCATCTATACGCAGTAGTTTGCGATAAAATGGTTGTGAAAAATCAGTTATACGATAACGTTTATAGTTATCCATAAGTTCAATTAAAAAATTAATAAACTCGAAACTAGCCATCATCAGTTCATAACTCAGGTCAGCATTGCCATCAAACTGAATTCGGCAACGGGTTAAGTCTGAGGGTAAAGTAGCAACATTCCAGGAGGCGACAAAGGGGACATGTTCGCTGGCTTCGATCTTCCGATGTCCCTCCAAGACCCCTTTTTGATAAAGACTGATGGCATAGGGTAAGAAATTGCGCCTAGCACCCTGAACATAAGGTAAGTAAACACTGGCTTGTTGTTGAGTTGCAGGCTGGAGTTGCTCAATAGACATAGTTAAATATTCCTCAAGTTAGTTAGCAACTGGGGATATTAGTGGATGTTAGTAGTATTCCCCAAAGATGTGTTTAAAGCACATAGTAGGAATGGGCATTGGGGATTGGGGATTGGGGATTGGGGATTGGGGATTGGGGATTGGGCATAAGGGATAAGTCTTTGATACTTGCTGACGAGTTTTTGAACTCCACTCCTCTGCTCTCCAGTCCCCCAGTTCTCATGCCCCATTCCCTATGCCCCATTCCCTATGCCCCATGCCCCATACCCAATAAATGAAGTTACTACTAAGAAATATTAAAATTTCGGTTACAATGATGCTGCATTAACTGTTATCGAATCTGGGAACGGTAACACTAAAAATCCCTACTGTACAGTGGTGGATGCCGTTATTGCAGTTTTTCCCAACAAAAAGCTGCTGCTACCTTGCTATTACTTTACCCAAACCGGAGTTCTCATTAGGGAAAATCCGACTCTACAAGCTTCCTGCCGAAGTGGCTATCAAAGGAATCAAGCTTCTGTCTAAGAGTAGCAAACGCGGTTAATATGAGGTAATTACGCACAGTGGCGGTGACAACAAAGATAGTCCCAGCGGCTTTTGGCTTAGGGATAGCGGGTATTGCAGTTTGCCCATTCCGATTAATATCGGGAAAAGTAGCTTAGGGATATTTGTCCGTAAAATTACTAACTGTAGACAAATAGTGGTTTTTGAATCAAGCAACCTAACCTATGCCAGCGAATTCCTGGCCCGAAGAAGATTCTTATCAAGAGCTCGATCCGCTCAACTCCTTGTTATCTGACCTATCAGTAGATGAGGAGTCAGTGTTAGAGACAGATTCTATGTCTCTACCATCCCGATTTCAAGGTCGTAGAGGCAAAGCAGCTCTAGTCTTGACTATCGTCTGGAGTGGCACGATCGCTCTACATTTAGTTTCTTGGGCTTCCATTTTTATTCTAGGACTGACCACCATTCTAGGATTTCATGCTTTGGTGGTGGTGTTTACTAAATCCCGTCGCTATCCAAAAGAAATACAGGGAGATTTACCTTCTGTTTCTGTGCTAGTGGCTGCGAAAAATGAGGAAGCGGTAATTGCTAAATTAGTCAAAAATCTTTGTAATCTGGAATATCCAGGTGGGGAGTACGAAATTTGGATAATTGACGATCGCAGCAGTGATAGCACGCCACATTTATTAGCGGAACTCGCACAGAAACACGACCAGCTGAAAGTACTAAGGCGTTCAGCAGAAGCTACTGGTGGCAAATCAGGGGCGTTGAATCAGGTATTGCCGCTGACAAAGGGCGACATTATAGCAGTATTTGATGCTGATGCCCAAGTAACACCAGATTTACTGCAACAGGTAATACCTTTATTTCAAAGAGAAAACGTGGGGGCGGTGCAAGTGCGAAAAGCGATCGCCAACGCTAAAGCAAACTTTTGGACTAAGGGTCAAATGGCTGAAATGGCACTTGATACCTGGTTTCAGCAACAGCGGACTGCCCTTGGTGGCATTGGCGAACTGCGGGGCAATGGTCAATTTGTCCGGCGTTCCGCCTTGGAAAGCTGCGGTGGCTGGAATGAAGAAACTATTACCGATGATTTGGATTTGACAATCCGCTTACATTTGGATAAATGGGATATTGAGTGTGTTTTCCATCCAGCGGTGCAAGAAGAAGGAGTGACAAATGCAGTTTCACTCTGGCATCAGCGCAACCGTTGGGCAGAAGGCGGTTATCAGCGCTATTTAGATTATTGGGATTTAATTCTCAAAAACCGGATGGGATGGCGTAAAAGCTGGGATTTGCTGATTTTTATGCTGATTATGTATATCTTACCGACAGCAGCAGTCCCAGATTTATTAATGGCGATCGCTCGTCATCGTCCGCCAATGTTAAGTCCGATCACAGGCTTGTCCATTTCTATGTCGATGGTAGGGATGTTTACAGGTCTGAAGCGGGTACGTCAAGATCAAAAATTCCCACTTTCTACATATCTTACGATGCTGGTGCAAACCCTGCGTGGCAGTTTATATATGTTGCACTGGTTAGTCGTCATGAGCAGCACTACTGCTCGGATGTCGGTAAGACCAAAGCGCCTGAAATGGGTGAAAACCTTGCATACTGGGCATGGGGAATAGCCCCTTTGGGGAATTAAAAATTCAAAATTCAAAATGCAAAATTACCAAAAATAATTTTGCATTTTTTTTAGGGACTGACAAAAATAATTATCCAGAATTATTTGTATATTCGTAGGATCGCAAGGCCTTGCGCCCCTACAATGGGATATTTTTTTAATTGAAAGTTCTTTATTCATCATCCACGTCTGCTTCTTCTACCCATTCTGGTGTAGTTGTGGAATCTGAGAATTCTGGGAAATCATCTGCAAAACGGATGATTTGTCCGTTGAAAAATTCTGCTACACGTTGAGCTGCGATCGCTACTTCGTCAGGTTCCCAATCAGGTGCGGGTGTTTGTTTTGGAGGTGGAGGTAAAGTTTGCATCCCGTTTCCATTTACCCCGTTTCTATTTGCCCCATTTCCATTTACGCCATTTCCATTTACACCATTGCCATTTCTTGCCGCCAACTCGCTTTTTTGTGGTGCTGGTGATGGATTAGTTGGCTGTGGTGCTGGCGCTGGAGGCGACGAAATTTGCTGGTTGTGGCTAGGTGTGGGTGGTTGCTGAACGCGACTAGAGTCTTTTGGCGGAGGATTTTTTTTGGCTGAGGTAGAGTTTGAAGAAATTCCTTTTTCTATATTTATCTGGATTTCACGCTGGAAAGTCTGCTGAAAAGCTGCTGCAATCATCGGTAGATAAGATTTCCCCTTGTCATACCATGCCTGTTTAATCGCAATTCGAGCCACAACACCGTCAAACTCTATGAGTTGGCTCATTTGACGCAGCATTTCTTGCCTTGATTTTGGCTGAAGGTTGGCAAGTACTTGTTGCCAAATCTGAGTTAAGTCATATTCTGCTTCGCCAACAACTTCTGAAGTTACTGGTTCAATGTTCGCAGGTGGCACAGGAACAGCAACAGGTTCTGGAGTTGGTGGTGAAACTGAGTTAGCAGCAGAATTGTGATTTGTTTGCTGTTCAACTGGGGGAGATGAAGTGACGGGCTGATTTTGGGCAGCCGCTTGATGATGGTTTAGAGAATTATGATTTGTTTGCGGTTCAGCTACAGGTAAAGAAGAGACTGGGTGATTTTGGGCAACTACTGGAGGATAGCTTGGAGATACAGCAAATGTATTATTAACTCGTGGCGCGACACTTGGGGCTTGTGGCTGAATATTCGCCGTCGCACTGGGTAACAATCCTAGTAATGTTACCTCCAACCACAAACGCGGCTGGGTGGTGTTTTTAATTTGCACTTCAGCTTCTCGCAGGTGTTTCTGTCCTGCCAAAATCGCGCTCATATCGAAGTATTGAGCAAATTCAATCAGCGTTGTCCAGGTTTGCTGAGTACAAGCAACCAAATCGTGGCGGTTGGGTGCTGTTTTAGCAATTAGTAAATCGCGGTAAAAAGCAGCGAGATTTTGCAGAATAGTTAGGGGTTCTCGACCACGATCTAGAATGTAGTGAGTACAGTCTAGAACTGCTTCCGGTTTATCTTGAGCGATCGCATTTAAAAGCGCTAACAAGTCCTGTTCGCTTACCGTCCCCACCAAATCCCAAACTCGCTCTGGTGTGACTTCACCTGCTAACAAGCCCAATTGATCGAGTAGACTTTCGGCATCTCGCAAGCCTCCCTGAGAAAGTTGGGCTACCAGGGTGACAGCATCAAGTGAAATATGAATGTTTTCTTTAAAGGCGATCGCACTTAAATGCTTCACCATCGCCTCTAACTGAATGCGTCTAAAATCAAACCTTTGACAGCGCGAAATAATCGTTGGTAACACCCGTTGCGGGTCTGTTGTCGCCAATACAAAAACCACGTGTCTCGGTGGTTCCTCTAATGTCTTAAGTAGCGCATTGAATGCCTGGGTACTGAGCATGTGGCATTCATCAATAACATAAACCTTGTAGCGACACTGCACAGGAGCAAACTGGGCTTTTTCAATCAATTCGCGGATATTATCGACACCAGTATTACTGGCAGCATCGATTTCAATTACGTCTAGGGTGTAGCCCTTAGCAATCCCTTGACAAACCTCACACACGCCACAAGGTTCAGCCGTGGGCCGATCGCCTTTGAGACAATTAAGGGATTTAGCCAGAATTCGGGCACTAGAAGTTTTCCCCGTACCTCTTGGCCCGGTAAATAAGTAGGCAGGGGCGATTTTAGATGTGCCGATCGCGTTCGTGAGGGTGGTGGCGATCGCCTCTTGGCCCACCAGTTCAGCAAAACTTTTGGGGCGATATTTGTGGTGCAGGGGTTCGTAAGACATGGAAATATAGACTTCAATGCCTTTCAACGTTAATTAGTAGCACCGAGTCGAGTTGAGGATTCAATTATTTTAAACTCTCGTACCTGGCTTTATTGATCGATGTTGCCATAGCTCAAGACTCAACTAATGCCGTAAATTTTGGCACTCAGAAGAGCAAGCAACCAGAGCTTATCCTCTACTATGATTTCAACATCAATGTATGGGAATTATAGCATATCATTTAGTACATTTGTTCTATTTAAAGAGACAGGGAAGCAGAGGAGAATAACTCTTGACAAATGACTAATGACTAATGACAAATGACTATACGTTTTATTGACTGAACTATCATAGTCCAGTGCGATCGCTACAATTTTATAGATAAAGTAAAACTCGATGGTGCAGCAGATGCTCAAGCGGCTATTTCAATGGCTCAAAAAGCTTTTTCAGAGCTTGTTTGGTGGAAAACAGACTACCTCAAAATCTAGGGGAAATGTGGAAAAAGAACCAGCACCACCCTTAAGCGATACGGATCTGGAATTTCTTTTCAACGAACTGTTGCAAGGAGTACATCAAGCACGAGGGGAAGCATGGGCACAGAAGTGGCTGCATAATATCGAACATCGCATCACAACTCAAGACTGGGTTGAGTGGTTAGGGCGCTTTGGCGACAGATTGCTCGCATCTCCGACACCCAATAATGAAATGGCTGCGCGGTTAGTGCAATTGGGTGAGTTAAACGTCGGAGAAATTGGAGATGTTGCCTATAATATCGGGATGCAGTTGTTGACACGCAATGAAGGCGAACCAATTTGGGAATATGAAGGGCCAGATGCTTTTAGCACTACTTCTTTGCCCTCTGAGGTAACTGCCTCAGTATCGGAGTCAGCAGATGCGCCAGAGAACCTCCCAGAGGGAGAATACCAAACTGTCACCCTAGAACAGTTGTTTGTCATGTTGCAGGAGGATGAAAATTTACGTCAGCAGATTGCTCAACAACTTGCCGTTGAAACAGACGATCCACAAGTGCTTGTTCAGGCATTAATTAGTCAGTTATATCCTGGTGGTCAATCGACTACAGAGCAAACTGAAAATTAACTGCTGGAGAGAATCAAATTCAAGAGTGAAATCTGGGAATTGTTACGTTGTAATGCTATGCTCTTGAAGATTTGTATATTTTTTGCTAACCTGCTACGGAAGCGCTGTCCGAATCTAATGGGTTTTTACGTAATTGATGATTTTTTTAAGACAACGATGGCTAAAATCTAGAAAAACAAAATCCAAGAGTGTGGCAGATGCTCAGGCGGATATCGCAGTCGCTTAAAAGGTTTTTAAAGCGCCTCATTGCAAGTAAACAGAATAGTTCTCTCAAGGCTTCGAGAGGACGCAATCTGGTGGGGGTACCACCAGAACTAACCAATGCGGATCTGGAACAATTGTTTATCCAATTGTTAGAAGGCGTGCATCAAGCACGAGGACGACAGTGGGCATTGAGGTATCTGCAACGAATCGAAAATCGCATTCCGGCTGAACGTTGGATAGACTGGTTGGTGATGTTTGGTGAAAGCTTACTAGCTTCACCTACACCAAATCCTCTTTTAGCAACACAAATGGTGCAATTAGGGGAACTTGGTGTTGGCAGAATTGGAGAAGTTGCTTATGACATTGGCATTCGGCTAATGCAAAACTTACCTACAGAGATAGAATATCAGGACAATCAGGCACAAGATGACCTAGATGATCTAGAAATCACTCCTGGGCAAGAACTGATCCGCGATTTGGGCGAGCAGTTATGGGAGTATGATGAGCCAGATGTAATCGAAACTACTCCTGGACAAGAACTGATCCGCGATTTGGGCGAGCAGTTATGGGAGTATGATGAGCCAGATGTAATCGAAACTACAACTGATGAAGAAATTATCCAAACTACTCCTGGACAAGAGCTAATCCTTAGCTTTGGCGAACAATTATGGGAATATGATGTGCCAGATGTTGAACCAATAACATCAGCACCTCAAAATGCCTCTTTTGAGGAGAAATCGCCCGAAAACTTCGAGGAACTGGTATCGGAATATGAAAGGGAAGACACCCAAGCCACAATACCTGAAAATATCCCCCTACCGACAGCAGAAGATACAATCAGCTTGTTAACTCAACTTCGGTTCGACGAAGAAATTGTTCAAATTACTACACCAGCAAATCTTCTTTCCACGAGACAAAGGACTGAATTAGCAACGTCTCCCTCGGTGGAAACCTGGGATAACACTTTGACGAATTTAGAGCCAAATGTGGCTAATACTTTAGATGAGTTATGGGTGAAGTTGGATCAAAGTACCAATTTAGTCCAGCAACTTGCTTCAGATTTGGCAGTTCAAAGCAGTAATTCTCCTGGTACTATTGAGCGGCATAACGATAATCCGATTACCCACGCTCAAGGGTGGTTTTACCAAGGTTTAAGCCAAGCGAAAACAGGCGATTTGCTAGGCGCGATCGCATCTTATGACCAAGCCATTGAAATGCAACCCGAATTTTCCGAATATTGGTTTAATCGAGGCTTAACGCTGTTCCATTTAGAACGTTTTGATGAAGCGATCGCGTCTTATGAAACAGCCATAGAACTGAAACCAGACTTTTACAAAGCTTGGTACAACCGGGGTGGAACTCTCGGAGAATTAGGATACTTTGAAGAAGCGATCGCTTCTTTTGACAAAGCTATAGAAATCAAGCCAGACTATCAAGAAGCGTGGTCTAGCAAGGGTTTGGCACTGCTGAAATTAGGTTGGCTACCAGAAGCTATTGCTAGTTATGACCAAGCGCTACAACTCCAACCAGAAGACCAGGAAAACTGGTATTACCGAGGCATAGCCCTAGCTGTCAGCGAACAATTTGCCGAAGCGATTATATCTTACGACAGAGCTATAGAAATTAACCCAGAGTACCACGAAGTGTGGATAGACCGGGGTGTAGTGCTGTTTAATTTAGGCAGGTGGTCAGAAGCGATCGCTTCCTGGGACAAAGCACTTTCAGTTCAAGCCGATTTCTACTTAGCTTGGTACAACCGGGGTATAGCATTAGACAACTTAGGACGGAGACAAGAAGCGATCGCCTCCTATCAACAAGCGATCGCCATTAAACCCGATTTCCACTTAGCTTGGTATAATCAAGCAGTAGCATTGTTTTATTTAGAACAATTTGCAGAAGCGATCGTCTGTTATGACAACGCTTTGCAAATTAAACAAGATTATTGGGAAGCTTGGATTGGTCGGGGAACTGCGATCGGTCATTTAGTAGATTTTGACGTTTTGCAAAATTTGTCGAGTAGTATCATAGCGACAAATCCCACCTTACAACAGGGCGGCTACGAAGGAAAATTAGCCAGCTACGAAGAAGGGTTAAAGCATCTGCGAACAGATACCCATCCAGAAGGTTGGGGTAGATTGCATTTTGCGATCGCTAATACTTACTATGAGCAAGGCAAAAAACATACCAATCCCCGCGATTATTGGCGCAAAGCTGCATCTGAGTACCATCAGGCGCTATTAACCCTGACACTAGAATATTTTCCCCAGTTGCATCTAGAGGTTTTACAATCTCTAAGCAAAGTGTTGATGGGTTTGGGACACACAACACAAGTTCAAGAATTGCTGCAACGTGGGACAGATTTATTGCGACAATTACTGAGTGAAGAAACTCGCTCAGACGAAAGTAAAAAACAGTTAGCTTTAAAATTTACCGGCTTCGATCAATTAGCAGTTGATTTAGCTGTGGAGTCAGGTGATTTAGTAGAAGCTTGGGAAATTGCCGAACAAGGTAAAAATGCTTGTTTAAGCTGGCTGCTTTCTGGCTGGAATGATAATATTTACTCGCCTTATTATGGCGCAATTCAACAACTATTCAATCCCACAACAGCAATTATTTACTGGCATATTAGCCCAGTTGCCCTACATACTTTCATTCTCAAAGACCAAGCACCATCACCGATTCTCCTGTTTACACCCATGCAAGATACTGGGGTAATACCTTTAGGAGAAGATGCTATCCGTCTCAATGAATTGCCTCTACCCGAAGCAGTGCAACGCCTAATTGAATTTGAAATTTGGTTAGAAGATTGGCATCAAAAATACCAAGAATATCGCAGCACAGCCCACGACAAAGAAAGTAAAAGTCACCATTCTTGGCGAGTTGAGATGGAAGAGAAACTGTTGCAACTGTATGAAATCCTGAATATTTCCACAATTGCACAGGAACTCGAAGGCATTACCCAACTGGTATTAATTCCTCACCGTGATTTGTACAGATTGCCCATTCATACACTTTTCCATCTCTCTTCGCCATCGCCGGAAGAGTTACCGAATGTGGAATCAAATTTCAGCGTCACCTATCTACCTAGTGCCCAAATAGGTTTATCAATTAGAACTGAGGATATTTGGCAGTGGCAAAATAAGTTATTGCTCAGTGTTGAACATCCTGAAAGTACAGGTTATCCCACACTTAAATTTGCCAAACTAGAGTCTGAAATTGTTAGTCAGATGTTCAATAATATCCAACGAATTCAAGGGGCAGAAGCAACGAAAAGTATTGTTGAAAATGCCCTATTTGATAATTATAATATCTTGCATTTTACAGGTCATGTTACTAATAATTTAACTGAACCTAAAAAATCAGAATTAGCATTAGCGGGTGAAGACAGACTTACTCTAGATGAAATCTGCCAACAAAATCTAGATAGTTACAACCTTATTACCCTCTCTGCCTGTGAAAATTTAAGTACTAACAACTACACTATCAGCAGCGAATATGTGAGTTTAGTCAGTGGTTTTATAACTCAGGGCGTACCTCATGTAGTGAGTACTCTTTGGAGTGTAGAATCTTCGGCTAGCGCCTTAGTGATGATCGAGTTTTACCGACGATTACAGCCCAATAAATCAGCAGTTACTGCCTTAGCTGAAGCAACACGATGGCTGAAAGAACTAACTGCTGGAGAACTGACAAAATGGTATGAAGATATTTTGAATAATCTGCATCCAGAAGAAGTAAGAATTCAAACTTATTTAGCGACCCAACTATATAGAAATAGTAAAATGGCATCAGATAAAAATCTTTATAATCATCCTTATTATTGGGCAGCTTTTACAATTATGGGTAAGCCTAATTAATACTTTGAAACTTTTATTCCAGCCATAAAATTAGCCAGATACTTGTTTTTAGCTTCACCTCTCTAAAAGTTCAATGATTTCACTAAAATAGTCTAATTATATACAAAAATTGGATGAATTCACTGTGGTCTTAAAATTAATGGCAAAAGTGAAGATTAAAAATAAATATGAAATCAGAAACCAGAAATATAGTACTTAAAGCTTACGCAGAACTACATAAGTAAGTCGGCATAAAAAACCAAACTAAGTAAGTTTGCACAATAAAACTAAACTATGTGAAGAGAGGTAAACTAGACTAAAACTTTCTTTCCTCCTGCCTTATCGCAACGATAAATTTTTACGCCGAACTACAGCTTTGTCTAAACCTATAATTACCGTTCGCCTAATTACACGCGACGAACTTCCCCAACTTTTGGCTTTATATAAGCATCTAAATCCTGTCGATGCGCCTCTACCGACTGATGATGTCTTACAATCTATCTGGGATGGAATTTTAGATGATCCCCGTTTGTATTACATTGTGGCTGATGTTGATAAGCAGTTAGTAGCAACATGTAATTTAACTATTGTTCCCAACTTGACGCGTGGCGCACGTCCATACGGCATTATTGAAAATGTTGTTACCCATCTCGATTATCGACAACAGGGATTTGGTACACAAGTGCTGCATTATGCCTTAGCTTTAGCATGGCAGCAACAGTGCTATAAAGTGATGCTTCTAAGCGGCTCAAAAAACGAGGAGACGTTGCACTTCTATGAAAAAGCAGGATTCAAGCGTGGACTAAAAACAGGATTTGTTGCCCTACCTCCAGAGGAGTTGTGAGCAAAATTTATAGAGATTAGCTAGCTTCCAAAAATCCTAGTTTATCTTTGGGTTCGCTTTTATAAAATAGTCTTTTGGAAAAAAATAATTCTTAGCCAAAAATCTTGGCGCAATCAGGCTCGAAATTTTGGATTGCGATCGCTAATTTCCCGTCTAGTATTTGAAAATTTACCATCAAGGACAACTATCTAAAGAGTGAAAGTTTTTCTTCAAAATCCAGCCCTGAGTTAGTTGTATAATCACAATAAAAGATTAACAATACACCATATCGCCAAGATTGATTTTATTTCTTAAATCTTGCTAAAGATCATGATACATTGAGTTTAACGGCATTAACCCTCCTCGGCAATTATAAAGAGACGGCTATTAAAGGCCAATTATTTTACTGCTTGACTGCAATTTTAGAACTGAATAAAATCGCCTACTTGCATTAATTCTCTTTATTGTTGCGACATATTATATTACCACAGGAGCCATGCTTATTTTTAGTGTACTCTGCGGTTCTTAAAAAAAAATAGGAATTCGATACTATGTGTGGTGCACATGAGGATAAACGTTATGAGATATCAGAGCAGCTACTCATAATGTCCAGCGTATTAATTTTCCAGAGCTAACAGGTTTCATTTCTGGTTTTCATGTCGAGGCGAACCAAATAATCATCTAGATATTTGTATTCACTTAACCTTGCATCCAGTATTTTCCATATAGTCAACCCAAGAAATTGAAAAGAGGATATTTCCATGTCTAGTTTGTCTCGTTGGTCATCAACAAAGGTTGCTTTGCTAGTTCTGGGAATGACAGCTGCTACAATAACCCCCATCATAATTTCTGCCCCAGCTTCATCTCAAACCCCTGTTCCATCTACGACACCATCACCTGATACACCATCACCTGCAACACCATCACCTGCGACACCATCGCCTACGTCAACAGTTAACCTGTCTGATGTTTCCTCAGATTATTGGGCGCGTCCCTTCATTCAAGCCCTAGCTGAGAATAACGTGATTAGTGGCTTTCCTGATGGCACTTATAGACCAAATCAGCCTGTGACTCGTGCGGAATTTGCTGCTTTGATTCAAAAAGCTTTCAGTAACCAAAACCGAGTCCGGCAATTAAGTGCAGGTGGATTTAGTGATGTTCCTGCTAACTACTGGGCCGCTGCTGCAATTCAAAACGCTTACGAAACTGGATTTTTGGCAGGCTATCCTGGGAACGTGTTTAGACCAAATCAAGAAATTCCTAGAGTGCAGGGGATCGTTGCTTTAAGTAGTGGCTTAGGTTTAACTGGTGGCGATACAAGTACTCTCACTACTTACTACAACGATGCCTCAGCTATCCCAGAGTATGCTGTTGGCAGTGTTGCAGCAGCGACAGTAAGTAATCTTGTTGTCAACTACCCAGATGTAAAACAACTCAATCCGCAACAGTCTTTGACTCGTGCTGAAGCAGCAGCACTTTTATATCAAGCTTTAGTTAAACAAGGACGGGCGCAACCCATTGCTAGCAATCTTCCAGCTAGTCAGTACGTTGTAGCTGGAACTCCTGCCGGTACTGATATTGTTGCTCTAGCGTCATCCAGTAGTTCTTTTACAACTCTGACTTCTTTATTAAAGACAGCCGGTTTAGCAGATATTCTTCAACAGCCAGGCCCTTATACAGTCTTTGCTCCCACCAATGACGCATTTGCTGCTTTACCTGCTGCTACCTTACAACAGTTAGAGCAACCAGAAAACAGAGAAGCGTTAGTTAAGATTTTGAGATATCACGTGGTTCCCGGTGCGGTAACTTCTAGTCAACTCTCAGCAGGGGAATTGACAACAGATGAAGGAAGACCTGTAAATATTAAAATCGATTCCGCTAACAGTCAAGTCTCGGTGAATAATGCCAGAGTTCTCCAGGCGGACGTGAAAGCTAGCAATGGTGTTATCCATGCAATTAACCAAGTCCTGATTCCGCCTGACGTTAACATCAGTCAGTTAAATCAGCCACCAACAGGAAATGGGACACCTGATGTTAACGTAGGTAGAAGTACTCGTGGTGGCAGAAGCTATATCGGAGTTGGTGGTAACATTGGTTTGAGCGGCGATGATACAGCTCTGAGCGACACTAACTTTACAGTGATCAGCAAACTTGGTCTGACAAACAATATATCAGTGCGACCATCGGTAATCTTCGGGGACGATACAATATTTCTAGTTCCCGTGACTTTAGATTTTTCTCCCCGCAGAGCAGGTTCAGTGGGTGAAAGAACCTTTGCTATATCTCCTTACATCGGTGCTGGTGTAGCAATTGAAGCTAATGCTGATACTGATATTGGATTACTACTAACAGGTGGTGTAGACATTCCTCTCGGTTCTAGACTTACGCTAACAGGTGGTGTAAATGCTGCTTTTGTAGATGATACTGATGTAGGACTACAGTTAGGAATTGGCTATAACTTCAGGTAAATAGAAGTAGAACATGCAATAAGGGCGCACAGTTAGTTGTGCGCTCTTGCTGTATTAAGGTCGCTTGATTGCTAAAGTAAGTCCATCGGCGATGGGGACAAGGGAGAGGGTAACTCGTTCGTCATGATGTAACTTTTCGTTTAGCGCCCGGATTGCTTGGGTGCTTTCATCTTGATTTTGCTTATCAGCTACTTGTCCAGACCATAAAACATTATCGATCGCAATTAATCCACCTGGACGAACTAATTGCAGCGATCGCTCATAATATCCATCATAATTTTCTTTATCAGCATCAATAAAGGCAAAATCAAAAGTTTCGGCTTGTCCAGTTGCTAATAACTTATCTAAAGTTTCCAAAGCTGGTGCTAATCGTAAATCGATTTTATCGGCAACTCCGGCTTCTTGCCAATATCTGCGGGCGATCGCAGTAAATTCTTCACTCACATCACAAGCGATAATCTTGCCATCAGGCGGTAGTGCCAAAGCTACAGAAAGTGAGCTATAACCCGTAAATACTCCAACTTCTAGGGTTTTTTTCGCTCCAATTAACTGCACCAGAAGACTCATAAATTGCCCTTGTTCTGGTGAAATCTGCATTCCACTCCGGGGATGATTGGCAGTTTCTTGGCGCAACTTCCCAAGAATTTCTGGTTCTCGTAGCGAAACAGATAAAAGATAATTGTAAAGTTGGTTATCAAGACCTATAGACTGTTTTGGCATGATAGATCGGAGAATTGAGAGAAACTACAGTTATACTATCGCTGATAAGTGGAATCTCAGGAATAACATGGTGCGGTTAGTTTTGACAGCAATATTGCTGGTGCTAGTGACAGCTTGTGGCAGTATTGGACTGCTACCAACTAGCGATTTAGTGCAAAAAGCGATCGCACTTGGGCTAGAACAAACTCAACAAAAACTTAGCCAACAGTTGGATTTAGATTTTCAAGGATTTGAAATCAAGCGGTTATCAATTACCCAGGAACAACCCCTGACGATTGAAAATTTACCAGCTTTCCACGTTCGGGGAACCTACGACTTGATTCTCAAGCTACCAAAACGACGTTTGACGCAACCAAAACAACCCTTTGATGTTTACCTGCAAATTCAGCAAGAAGGTAAAACTTGGCGATCGCTAATTCCAGAAAAAGGTAGTAAAGATACTCAATCAATTTGGCGCAGTTATCTCATCCAATAATGACGGGGAAACGTTTGAATTACCTCACTCTTTTCCCAAACTACAGGTTAAATTTTGTGTATTCTATACCGTCATCTTCTGCAAGAATTACAAAATCGAAGGATTCAATTAACGCCTGTATTGCACCAGTTCCGCCATAGGGATGGCCAAAGGGGTCAAACTCCAGTCTAGCTCTGTCAACAGAAAGCATTCTACAAGCAATTAATTGATATTCACCATTTTGAAAAGCATCAAACATAGAATAAAAGTCCCAAGGAGTTTCGAGGCTAGGATCTGTCCACCTCTGTTCCACAGGTGTTGCAAACCAGCGACGGTAATATTCAGTCTCTTCCTCTTCACTAGGCCACCAAAAATGTGATAATGCTTTGCGATCAAAAAAAATTAGCCAATCTTCTTCATTACGCCAAAAATCGTTGTCTTTATCTTTTTTAATTTCGTTGAAAACTTCACAAAGAGCATTGAATCTTTTGCAATCATCTACTTGAAACTCTACAAAGCAGTATTCCATTCTTTTATTATGTGCAACTAGAAAAACCATCACAAATATATTTGTATAATTGAGAACCACTAGCCATAATCGAGGTGATAGTTTCATCGGAGACAGGGTAAGATGTATATCAACTTTTTCATCAGTTCCATTATTGGAATTGTGGTTCCGGTGCTGGTGGCTTTTGGCTTACTGCAATGGTTGCACATACCTACAGGTAACTTTCTTGATTGGGTAATTGGTGGTGCTAGTTTTTGGTGGCTGTTGGTAATTGTCACCGTACCGTGGAATGTGCATTTTCAAGCCAAAGAAGTCTTAGCAGAAGCAGCACAATCAACTGAGAAAGGCATTCCAGTTGATGAGAAACAAGTGAAGTATGTCACAGTATTGGCAAAGCGATCGCTCTGGGTTGCTATTGCTTTACACTTATTCTCAGCTGTTGGTCTTTATACTCTTGCTGTCACTGGTATTAGTACAGTTGGATATATAAGTTCTGGTGCAGCTTTATTATTAACAATTCTGCGTCCTGCGATTCGCGCTTACGAGTATTTATATGCGCGGTTAGCGATGATTCGCCAAGAATGGAAGTATCCGCGCGAAGATATTTTTGAACTGCGCGATCGCTTCTCTATATTGGAACAAAAAATCCAGTCTTTGGAAGATCAGCTTAATCCCGAACAACCCTATTCCTTATCCGCAACTCAACAACGTTTTGCCGAAGAAACTCGCAGAGATTTAGCTCGGATTGCGGCTAACTTGGAAGAATTACGGGCGACAAATCAAACAGAACATGAGCGTTTGGCAAGAGAAGCCAGAAATGCGATCGCGCAACTTTCTACCGATGGGCAATTTCTCGATCATGTCCGCGAAATCATTCGATTTTTTAAGACAGCTTAATTATTGCTTTAATAACTTGACCGAATTTTAAGTTTTGGATAATGATAGTGAATATTCATCATCCAAAATTTAAAAGAATTATTCAAAAATGGTTAACTATACCTTACGACCAGAAGAATAAGTTTGACATAAATTGTATAGTTCGGTATGCAATTTTTCTATATGTTGTAAAAAAGGAAAAAATCGGAAATGTTGGATTCTCTTATCTTGATTTTTATATTAGCCATAATTATCCCTTTTTTTATTGCTCAGATTATGCCGAACAGCAAGTGGCTAATAGGTTATGCTATTTGTTTTGGAACTTTTGTTGTTTCTGAGTATTATAATCACTTAACAACGCCAATCGAGCAACGAGGAAATGGTTTTGTTTACGCCTGGGCAATGCTTGCGAATTATTTAATTAATACATCGGGAACTGTGGGAATAATCGACAGGGCTATTGTATTATACTTTAAGTCAAGAGGGTATAAAATCAATATATGGTTCATAGTTAATATAATTTTTATTGATTTGATCCTTGTTTACATAGCGATATTGATAGTTAACATTCCTAAATAGATAGGCATTATTAAACAGAAAACAAGGATTATCAGGACTAAAGTCCTTATTACAAACTTTAATTGATTTACGTCTAAGAGGATGTTTGAAAAGTTTTTTTATCGGTAACAAAACGTTCTAGATCCCCCTAAATCCCCCTTTTTAAGGGGGACTTTGATTTCGGTTCCCCCTTTTTAAGGGGGGCTAGGGGGGATCGGTTAGTGCCTAAAATCACAGCCAACCACTTTTCAAACAACCTCTAACGACTTAGTAAATATCCCTTCATTTCTACTAATTTAAAATCCACTATTGAGGCTCATAGTATACCTCACTAGAGCAGGAAAGGCTATAGTGAAGTTCACATAACATCAGGAGTACTCATAGTGAATCAGATACAACTCACTTTAACTATTAGTTACTTGTTAATGTCATGCTATTTTTTAAGCAATTGGTTAATATTTTCCCTGCGTCATCCCACTTCTACTCCCGATGATAAATTTTTATCGGTTGTGATGTTTGTGGTAACAGCTATCTTCTGGCCTTTGATGATTCCGATGTCTTGTTTAGAAATGGTTCAACAAAAGCGCATAGACTTTAGTAAAATTATTCCTGTTCTCTTAGCAATATTTATATTTAGTATTTCATATTATTTAACCGAATAATTAATAATTCCTCCTCACAAATTGTATAGATATTAAAGAGAAGCCGGAGGATTGACTTGTTACCCTCCGGCTTCTTTATGCACAACTACCTTAACTTGTTAGGCAGTCTATTTATTAAACTTGGAATTGATTAACGGCGTCTGCTGCCAAAACCAGTTGAGCGACGAGGTGCTGAACTACGCCCACTACCAAAACCACTGCCAGAATTGCGTCTGGGTGAAGTGACTCTGCCAGAGGGTTGCAAGGTGCTACCACCAAAACCAGAACCAGAAGGACGGTTATTACCTGTAGTGCTACGCGGTACATTGCGTACATTTGAATTTCCAGGATATGACCTTCTAATTGTCCCTGTATTGCGGAACGCAGTGCGATTTCTCACGGCTGCGGGTTGCGTATTATAGCGAGTTTGGTAACTTTGAACTGCTTGGCCATAGCTTCCGCCATATCCACCAAAGCCACTTAATCCTTGCCCTGATTGATAGACAGGGGGTACATAATACTGGGGTCTAAACAACATACTACCAATTGCCTGACCGGCCAAGCTACCAGCTACAGACCCAGCAAATGGTGCCCAAAAATTATTTTCTCGACGGACTACAACCGTCTCTTGTTGTCCTGTTTGGGGATTGGTTTTATTCTCGGTAACGTTGTGGACGTACTCAATTTTAAAATCTTCCGTCAGATATAAAATGGGTTGTCCTTTATCTACCTTCAGATAGGTTTTTTTACCCTGCTTGATTTCATCATCAGTTAACCGTGCCATTTGCAAATTTTCGGTTGCAAAGGTTGGAGGATTATTGTTAAGTAAAAACAAGCTGTATTCACCAGTTGCATCGTCATAAGTAGCTTGTTGTATTTGATACTCACCATCACTCAGCTTGGTGTTAGTAGAGGTTTGGCTAACGTTCTTAGCTGGAGGAGTACTTTGGTTCTCGCCACCACAAGCAACAGTTGTGATACACAAACTCAGAGCTAAAAAAACGGCTGTAAATTTACGTACTATGGTCATGATCATTGGATTATTGTCCTATCTCTGAGCTTAACAATTTATCATCTAAGTAGTAAGTACGGACTACCCAACAGATTACAAAGGAATCAATTCTGGGTAATATTGCAGCAGTTGATCGCTAGTGAGTTCATCGCCCAACTGTGCTGGAGAGAAATGCACTTGAATTGCCTTTAATCTATGTTTATAATGCAAATTTATCAATGCTTTCAATCCTTCCTTGAGCGCCTGAACGTTAGAAAGATCGGTTTCCAAATCTGGCACTTCTCCTTCATAAGCTACTGTAATCATCACAATGACGTTGCGGGTTACAGGTATAGATAAAGGTTCATTCGATCCATTGGAAGCGTAATCTGGTTCGCTAAGATATCTTTCGGCAGAGTCAGTAAATAATTCATTCACGTAATCTCCCGCTTCGCCCTCATTAAAAAATACGTCACCTTCGTTAGCAGCAGAAAGCCAATATTCATCGTATTGCAGCAGGGTTTGGCTGATTTCTACCAATCCTTCTCCTAAAACTTCTAAGTCGCCATCGGCATCGATCGCATCCCGTCCTGCACTATTTAACACTCCCAAAATTGGCGCTACTTCACCTCCCCCTAAGTGCAGAAATAGGCGAAACACGACATAGCGAGTTCGACCGATCATTTTATTAAAAAGATTGCTCATTTTTTCCTCCAAAATTTTGTCATTTGTCATTTGTCATTGGTCATTGGTCATTTGTCATTGGTCATTGGTCATTGGTCATTAGTTCAATGCCCAATGTCCCATAACTAATGATTAATATAATGAAATCCTTTAACAAAATCTATAATAATATCTAATGAAGGTAATATATTTTTTGTTGAATCACTAGACATATCATAAGCTGAAGCATTAAGAGCAGAGCGATTAATAAATCTTTTTCCAAAGTTGGGATGGTCATAAACAATCAAAGTGTGGGCACTGGAATTCGTTAAAACTATTTGGGTTGGGGCTTTACAAAAATTTAATTTTGCGGCTACTTCGATATTTTTTTTCATCTGTTTAATTGTTGTAGCCTGATTCATAGCTTGTTCAAAAAGAGTATTTAATTGTTTCACTATCTGAGGCGATTTTAAGTCTTGCTTTGCAATAACTTCACTGTTAATCATTTCCACTATACTGGAAATATTTTTTTGAGTAGATGCCGCATCTAGAAAGGGAAGAATGACAATGTAAGCAGTGGGAAATAACGCTTCGTCGCTATCTACATGAAAGGTGAAAATAGTCCGGCGACGACCACTTTCGATGCTTGGAGGTTGTTTCAACCCTCGATATTCTTGAGCAATTTGGTAGTAAGCGCCAGCGATCGCAAAATTAGCTTCATGTTCTAGAGCTGCATCAACAATAATCCGAATTGTTGGCGGTGTTTCGTTAAAAAAATCTCGTGACTCTTCAGAATGGAAATTTTGGACAATGGAGCGATCGCCATTTGGGCTAAGATCGACCCATTCACAAACTATGCCTTCGGTTTTTAAGCCAAATCTGGAAGTGGCATAAAGCTTGGCTCCTGTCAAAGTTGCTCCTGTTAAGTCAGCACCGATCCATTCTGCTCTAATTAATTTTGCCTGAGTTAAATTAGCGTGGACTAAACTTGTATTTGTTAAATTGGCATTGCTTAAATCTGCGCCAATTAAATCAGCCCCGCTCAATTTTGCGCCGCTTAAATCTGCCCACCGAAGATTTGCGCCGCTCAAATCAGCCCACCGGAGATTTGCACCACTCAAATCAGCCCCGCTCAAGTTAGCATGGCTGAGATTGGCTTGTCTGAGTTCGGCATCTCGCAAATTTGCACCGCTCAAGTCAGAACGACTGAGATCGCTGGCGTTTAAGTTAGCCATCTCCAAGTTGGCTCCAGTTAAAGAAGCACCTCTCAAGATCGCCTCACTCAAGTTAGCGTGACGGAGATTCGCTTGGCGGAGTGTTGCTTCTCGCAAATCAGCACTGGTGAGATCGGCCTCTAACAAATCAGCGCGACTGAGGTCAGCGCGAACTAACTCGGTGCGGATTAATGAAGCTCCTCTCAGTTGAGCGCGACTTAAATCCGCTCGAATCAAATTAGCGACGTTGAGACTGGCGTTATTAAGGATGGCGCTGCATAGATTTGCACCACTCAGTCTAGCTACATTCAGCTTGACATTGCTCAAGTTAGCTTCACTCAGATTCGCGCCACTCAGGTTGACTATACTCAAATTAGCATCGCTCAGATTTACACCACTGAGTTTCACTCCACTCAGGTTTGCTTCTGGGAGGTCAACACCACTAAAGTTTAAGACTCCTGCTGCGTATTGTTCCAGTAATTCCTCTACAGTCATTGATGCTACCCCTTGGATGCCAACTTTAATAGTTGGTAAAGTCATAAAAAACGGAATGTCAAAATCAAAAATGAATATTGGAATTTTAGGATTGGGACTGATAGGCGGATCTTTGGGTTTTGATTTGCGATCGCAAGGACATCATATCTTAGGAGTTAGTCGCCGTGAAGCAACCTGTCAAAAGGCAGTTACCTTGGGCAGTGTCGATCGAGCATCAGTCGATCTGAGCCTATTAGCAGCCGCAGAAGTTGTATTTATTTGTACACCTCTAGCCCTTATTGTGCCCCAATTTGAACAGTTAGTCGCTCATTTGCCTACGGCTACAGTCGTCACTGATGTAGGTTCGGCGAAAGCACAGATAGTCAAGGATATTACTCCCCTTTGGAAAAATTTTATCGGCGGTCATCCAATGGCGGGCAGAACAGATAGTGGGATAGAAGCTGCACAGCGAGATTTATTTGTTGATAAACCTTATGTATTAACACCGATAACGACAACACCAACTAATGCAATTACAGTTGTAGAAGAAATTGTGCGATCGCTCGGAGCTAACATCTATTTTTGTCAACCAGAGCAACACGACCGCGCTGTGAGTTGGATTTCCCATTTACCGGTGATGGTTAGTTCCTCGTTGATTGCTGCTTGTTTGAGCGAAACTGACCCCGATGTTTTACAATTAGCCCAAAAGTTAGCTAGTTCGGGTTTTCGGGATACCAGTCGTGTGGGTGGCGGGAATCCAGAGTTGGGCGTAATGATGGCGCGGTATAATCGTCAAGCATTGCTGCGATCGCTACAACAATATCGTCAAAGCCTTGATGAGTTGACTAACTTAATTGAGCAAGAAAATTGGGCAGTTCTAGAGGAAAAGTTCAAATCAAGGCAACAGGCACGACCTGATTTTGTTTAATAGTTGTTGGGTGCGTTTAGCTATGGATAACGTACCCATATTTTAATTTAGTGAGTTAATTAATAAAGTTTGTTGGCTGCTTTTTTGTCAAAACAACTCTCCACAGCTACTCAGAAATTCCCACAATAAAATCTTTAAAAATGCTACTCAACAGTCTGATAGTCACCAAACCGATGTACCATACAGATAAATTTACAAAAATCAACAATGGTAGAACGTCCAATTAAGAAATCGGAACGTCAGGCTCAAGCAAACACTGACAGCAATTCCGAAAATTCGGATTCTGTAACCCCGATTGAATCTAACCCCAAAAGCTCAAAACCGAACCGCGACCGCTCGTCTGACAAAGGGAAAAAAGGCTCGTCATCTAGGGATGAAAGCAGACCACCGGTGAATCCTGCACTAGCGCGTGGCCCAAAACCGGTTAAACCTCCAACCCCCAAAGTTAAAACAGAAGAACTTGAAACCGAATCAGAATCTATCTCTGAGGAGTCTCAAGACTAAAATTACAAGTGTTGTTGTGTGTGATGTGGGAGGCTATAAGCATATTAAAGATTGAGATTTCTGACTCCGAAGGCAGCGATCGCGCCCCCCATCACCATTAGATTATTTTTAGCGATCGTATCTCTCATAGAGTTACTGTATGTCAAATGCGCGAATGGGTAGGTGTACAAATTCCACAGCCACAAAAAAGTGCTTCTATGTCAATACCAGTAAGCATTTCACCCCAATCATCACCCAATTATCATCCGCGCAATCTCTGAAATGCTTACAAAAACTAGGATGTCAGCCTTTAACTTTTCCCAGCACTCTTCCCAAAGGAATTTTCTAATGCTATGATTGCTCCAGAATCGCGCAACCGCACCTTGAAAACTAAATACAGCTTGGCTTTCAGGCTCCCGCTATTGCAATTCATCAAAATCCCTATTAGGGATTGAAACCCAGTAGCAACAGTTTTAACTACATTTAATCCATATTGCAATTCATCAAAATCCCTATTAGGGATTGAAACCTCAATGCCGATGACAGTTTGCCATAACAAAATACCGAATTGCAATTCATCAAAATCCCTATTAGGGATTGAAACAGATCCATCTTTACAATATCCTCAATATCCTCAAATTGCAATTCATCAAAATCCCTATTAGGGATTGAAACGGGCTGATTTGGCTGTGGATATAACTTGCCCTGGTATTGCAATTCATCAAAATCCCTATTAGGGATTGAAACCTGTAGCCTGCTTTTCCCCCTTGGGAGAGTAGGCTATTGCAATTCATCAAAATCCCTATTAGGGATTGAAACGCAGCAATGATGTCGCGGGCTTACATGACCCGCGACATTGCAATTCATCAAAATCCCTATTAGGGATTGAAACGCTGTGGATGATTCGCCACTTGAAAGCATCGGATTGCAATTCATCAAAATCCCTATTAGGGATTGAAACTTACCCTTTTGCTACAAAACGGACATCAACTGTTATTGCAATTCATCAAAATCCCTATTAGGGATTGAAACTACTCATGAAGACGTAGTAAAACTTGGGTGGACTTATTGCAATTCATCAAAATCCCTATTAGGGATTGAAACTTAATGTTTATTTCAAACTTCCATGTACAACATTTGATTGCAATTCATCAAAATCCCTATTAGGGATTGAAACGTCTCTGCCACCCTCAAACACCAAACCTTCAATCATTGCAATTCATCAAAATCCCTATTAGGGATTGAAACATTTCTTGAGGGGGGTCTAGGGGGGAAATCAAGTATTGCAATTCATCAAAATCCCTATTAGGGATTGAAACAATGATTAGTTGTATATCAGGTTTATCCCAAGACATTTATTGCAATTCATCAAAATCCCTATTAGGGATTGAAACAGAAACGGCTGTAGGCAACGCTGTAACTGCTGCTATTGCAATTCATCAAAATCCCTATTAGGGATTGAAACTTAAGCAACAAACGCTCGTATTCATCAACTTGAGGATTGCAATTCATCAAAATCCCTATTAGGGATTGAAACCCCAGGCTGTTATGCTTCTGGATTAAGAGACATTATTGCAATTCATCAAAATCCCTATTAGGGATTGAAACGCATCCTCAAAGCTTAATGGGTCTGTGATTATTTGATTGCAATTCATCAAAATCCCTATTAGGGATTGAAACGAGACAGTTTCTAGCCAAGAGGATGTGAGTATAATTGCAATTCATCAAAATCCCTATTAGGGATTGAAACGCTCCAGAGCCATCGCTGGGAGCTTCCAATAATCATTGCAATTCATCAAAATCCCTATTAGGGAAGCTGAAACCCCATATAGGTTTTAGCATTAGCGTTGCTAAAACCTTCTTCCCTCCTGCCTCTTGCCTGATCCCAACGAAAAATATTTACACGCACCAACTGATTACTGTTCTTCGCCTTTTTCTTGAAGGAGCGATCGCCAATCTTCAATCGCCTTCTCCGTCCACAGCCAATTTTTAGCTAATTTATCTACCTGGAAATTTTCTCGATCGGACTTGAGAACCGTTTGCCGCAATTTGATCGCTTCATTCAAATATTGCGTCTGCTTTCCATTAGATTGACTAAGTGCAGATTTATACAATCCAAGAGCTAAACCAGCATAAGAAGTTAAAGCATCTTGAGGAACTGTTGTATTTCTGGATGTTGAATTTGTGTTCTGTTCTTTGAGAGCTAAATTCAAAGCCTTGAACCAAGCATCATTGGCGCGATTCAGATTGCCTTCTGTGTAGTAGGCAAATCCCAAAGCGTTATTATATAAAAGCGATTCGGGTTTAGCTTTGGCAGCAGTTTCCCAATAACGACGGGCATCATCAACGCTATAGTTATTGTCTCCAGTTTGGATCGACTGCCACGCCAATCGCCCCTTGTAAAAATTCACAGATGGATCGTCAGCTTGTTTACTAGGAATTAGTTTTAAGGAAGTTTCAGCCGCAGCCAGTGCGCCGCGATTCAGTAGTTCTTCTACAGCCAATAACCCACCTTGCAAGTCACCCTGACTCAATTTTTCCGTAGCAGTAGCGGTGACAATTCCAGTTGCTTCTATTCCTAAATCGATATTCGGCTGCTTTTGAATCGGTCGAGAATCAGGTAGAGACTGGGCGGGAATTTCTGGTATTTTAGGCAGTGCTTGGGGGCGATTTTGCCACCAATTTAAACCGATCGCAGCAGCGATCGCACCGATCCCCACAACACCCACAATCGGCCACAACTTGCGGCGACGGGTACGATTTCTTGACGGGGGTGGTTGCGATTGCGAAAAATTAGACTTTTGCCAATTTTCCTCAAGGTTCCCAGGAGTTGGAGGTGGCGGTGCTGGAACTTCTCCCCACAAATCTGCTGACTCTTCTGAGGAAGTCGTTTCCTCTGAAATCTGGCTTTGGTGAAGACTATTTTCGCTAATTTGTCGATCCGGTTCAGTTGCAGGTTTTTGGTTATCTAGCTGACGAAACAAATCCGAAACGATCGCAGAATCTTCTTCATAGCTTGGGTCATCATACTCAATTTCATCAACCAGATCGCCCCAAGTATCTTCACCTAGCCAGTCCAACCCAGAATCCCGCGTCAAACCACTAGGAATCATATCTTCCATTCCTAAAGGCATCTCGCTATCATCAGGTATACCAGGGTACATCATGGAAGTTACCCCTAAAGGCGAACTATACTGATTCAGCGAATCTGTACTTGTAGATACCTCAGCTTCCTGACTTAAAAAACCGTCAAATTCTGGCTGGAGATATAAAATCGGTAATGCCCAGTACATCTGGTGAGAACCATAAGCAGAAATTAATCCTTGGCGCACCCGACTTACACACAAATCTACTGGATATCCCTGACTTAAATTGCGGTAAAACAATTGTGTGAGCGTCAACGCCACTTCATCAGGAATCCTTTCTGACATCGCCAAAACGCTTCTAATTCCGCGCTTCACCAGACTTTCTGCTAAGTTTCGTTCGCCAGTATCTCCAGAGGGATTAGACGCTGCTGTGTATGCCCCCAAGCAGGAATTAAACACTGCCATTTGGATATTATTGTTGACAAGCAAACCTGCCAAATCGTCCCCAGTTAAGATTTCCGTTAAGCCAGTTCTGCGACTAACAAGATAAATTTCTCCGCCATTTGCGCCTAAGTTACTATGACCGGAGTAATGGAGAACGTGATATCTACCTTGTTCTAGGGCTTGCGTCAGTTCTTCCCGTCCTGGTTGGTCTAAGACAGTAAGTTCAATTTCTGGGAAACGATTCCGACTTTCACCAAGTCGTGACGTTTGACGGTGAAGTTCCGCTTGCAGTTTAATTGCTTCTTGTTTCTGTAAGTCAAGACGGACTTGATCTGAGGGAGAAGCAATTACCATCAAGACTCTGACACCACCTTGTTCTGGTGGTGTGGGCATATTTTGCGACCGCAAAGGAGAAGCCCCCAAAATTCCACTTTGGAAGCGAGAAAAAGCCACATAAGGCCCAGTGGCCAGAGGGCGATCGCCTGCGTGCATCACTTCCCAAGGCAAACGAGCTAATCTAGTGTCTTTTAGCCCCAAGCGTAAGCGTAGTACTTGTTGATGGTTCTGAGCAATACCTTGGGCAGTAATCCAACTATCTCTGAGAGTGCCTTGAAATAGGGCGTTATAAAATTGTTGACCCAACGCCACCAAATTCACAGAGTTTCTGGCAATATCACTTTCATGCCCGCCAGAGGTAAATGGATCTCCTTGCAACACCGAATTCAACGGGTCATTCATCAAATGCCCAGCAGCCATCAACCAATCAGCTATAGGCCAAGTCACCAATTCTTCTGCCAATGGTACCCCAGGCGCGACTTGTTCCGTCCGCACCAAGTAGTCATTTTGCCCTACAGGAGTTACCGAAATGTGGAATTCCTGGGTCACAGTTTCTCCTGTCCGCCTCCTAAATCTGGTTTGAAACGCGAAAGTTTCAAGTCGATTTTTCGCTTCCTCTGATAATTTAGATGCATCCTGCCCCTGAATGTTTCTGATTCGGTGTCGTTTTGGTTTTTCTGCCTTTACAACTTTATCCGGATCGGATTACCTGGGTCTAGAACACTTAATTGGTAGATGCACCTTGATCTTCAACTCCCCTAGTTGGCTAACACCCACTGGGGGTTTTTTTATTTTTGGCAAACAACAGCAACTTCTGACGCAGATATTCTCTACCAGAAAATAGTGCTTAATCCTAGAATACTTGATTAATAGATGGATGTCCCTCGATCTTTAACTCCCCTAATTGAGTTAATATCCACTTTGGTTTTTTTGAGACACGATAACAATCAATTTTCTCATAAATTTATCCGGAGCATGGTGGTTAAACCTAGAACATTTAAGTGGTAGATGCACCCTGATAACTAGCTCCCCTGGTTGGCTAACGCCCACTGGGGGGTTTTTTTATGAAAATTGAGTCCTATTGATTAACCCTGAAACACCCATTTTGTAAAGCAGCGCACCGATCGTTTAATTGGTAGGTCTGTCCTGATAACTAACCCCTCTAAGGTTTTTCTTCCATCGACAAACAGTAACAACTTCAACTTCTGCTAATTTATCCGGTAGCGACCCATTTATTTTAGAAAAGATTATTGGTAGATGCACCCTGATAACTCACTCCCCTGGTTGGTTAACACCCACTGGGGGTTTTTTTTAATTGCATCACTGATAGCGATCGCAAATGCCTCTCGTAGAGAAATGTAAGCGAGTCTTTTCCTCTCAAAGATGCTACGCGTAGCTTGCTTTTCCATAGAGGTACGAGCTTTACAGCCCATCGTAGACATCAACTCTGATTTAGTTCATTTTTCCCGGAAGATGCTATCTGCCCCTAGAAAAGATTATTGGTAGATGCACCCTGATAACTCACTCTCCTAGTAGGTTAACACCCACTGGGGGTTTTTTTATTAAAAAAATAACTGACTCTGATAACTCACTCCCCTGATAGGTTAACATCCACTGGGAGTTTTTTCTACTACTTGCGTTACCAATAGCGAGACGCATTTGCGTTTCGTAAAGAAATATTAGCGAGTCTTTTCCTCCTTTTCCATAGAGGTACGAGCTTTACAGCCCATTATTGTAGACATCGCCTCTGATTTAGTTCATTTTTCCCGGAAGATGCTAGCTGCCCCTAGAAAAGATTATTGGTAGATGCACCCTGATAACTCACTCTCCTAGTAGGTTAACACCCACTGGGGGTTTTTTTATTAAAAAAATAACTGACTCTGATAACTCACTCCCCTGATAGGTTAACATCCACTGGGAGTTTTTTCTACTACTTGCGTTACCAATAGCGAGACGCATTTGCGTTTCGTAGAGAAATGTTAGCGAGTCTTTTCCTCTTAGAGATGCTACGCGTACCTTGCTTCTCCATAGAGGTACGAACGTTACAGCCTGTTATAGACATCGCCATCGCCTCTGATTTAGTTCATTTTTCCCGGAAGATGCTAGCTGCCCCTAGAAAAGATTATTGGTAGATGCACCCTGATAACTCACTCCCCTAGTAGGCTAACACCCACTGGGGGTTTTTTTATTTAAAAAATAACTGACCTTTGTCCAAATTTATCCGGAGTATGGTCTTCAACCTGAGAACACTTAATTGGTAGATGCACCCTGATAACTAACTCCCCTAGTAGGTTAACACCCACTGGGGGTTTTTTTGCCCTAGACGCATAGCGGTGAGCTACATAACCGGAGTAAATCACTATCACTACTCTTGTTGTTACTCCTGGTAGACCTTGAGTATCTTCCTGTTCCCAGGATAGAGCATAACTTACTCACTCAATTCCTGAATCGCTTTCTTTTTATTGTGAGCTAGAGACGCCACTCCAAAATGATTGCTATGATATTTAATCACATTCTTAATTTTTTTTATATATTTTGACGAGTTTCCTTTTAACTTTCACTATTTGTCTGCCTCAGCAAACCTTACCTTCTCAGCACAGACTAACAGACTAAATATCAGGCTACCGCTAACAGCACTCCCGAAGCAATTGAAAACAGTTAGAAGTTCCAATTTTTTAGCTGGTTGGGATTAGACGGTAATTGTGTGGTAAACAGGCGGTCTAAAATTTCTGATTTCTGTTCTGAACTGAAGTTGTCATAAAAATTTTCAAGCTTCTCAACTATTCCGAAATTTCTGAAAGCCTCTAAATTAGAATCTGGTTTTTCAATTAGAGGTTTTTGTCTATTCTGGGAATAACTAAGTATATCCACTGTATGATTATTCCTTCGATGCACAAGCTGCATCAATAAATCGATTGCAACAGTTGGCAGAACGCGGTAGGTAGAAGTCACAAAAAAATCAAAAGTCATATTTCCTAGACGGATGCGATCGCCGTCTTTAAGCTTAATCGGCCTAACAACGCGATTACTATTCACAAACGAGCCATTGGTACTGTTGAAATCAATTAAGTAAAAGCCTTGCTCGTCAATATGCTGAATAGCAGCGTGGCGACGAGACAGATGATTGTCAGCAATGCAAATACCACTGGTGCGATTACGACCTATCGTCCAGATTTGTTGTGGCTGTCGTAAACTCTGAGTCTGATTGTCGCCCAAGTTAGTCATCAAATAAACAGCAGCACTATCCACTACGCCATGTACGTAACCCGCCTTGACTCTCCTCAACGACGGTTGAGATAGGTTTTCTAGCTGAAGAATTTCATCTAGAAGGCTGCTGTGGTGTTCATACACCTTGAGGAATACTTGATATAAAGTTAATCGCCGTTCTATTTCCGTTTGTGCAAAGTCAGTCATTATACGTAAACCTTATACTACCTGATTTCAGTTGTAATATACATCTCCAGCCGACAATCAGGGATAATTGATTTTTTGCTTTTTACTACCATCTGAAAAATTTAGTGGTTTAGGATCGTGCTATTTTATTTACAAATTTTAGGTTTGGGATTCTCTGTTATTTATAGCCAGAAAAAGCATATAAATACCTTTAGAAAATTATCATGATGCTTTATTGTTTATTGTAAATAATCATTTGTTATTTGTAACAGATAAAAATCATAAAGATTTCATGAAGAAATAACAAATATCTACGTATTTTTGCTAGATATTTGGATATTTATTAATATTCGTGAGAGTGATAGTCATCGATCAACCTAAACATTATACATATTTGTTCGATTTTGAATAAATCTAAGTTTTATCGAGAATAATCAGGGCTAATTTTCCCATATATAAGAAAATTTCAGCATTATGATGCTGATAAAATAAGTGTTTTAAAATTGTTAATAAAAACGGAGAGCTTAAAAGCAGGGGGTTAAGGCTATTCTGCTAATCTCAAATAATTGATTTTAAGAAAAAGGATTCATCCGTCAGGATAATCTAAAACCTAATATAGGAGAAGATTCGCATAGAAATAGGGCGACAAAAGAGGCTATTCCCGATGAATTAGGAAATTCTATCCGTCTATAAATCGGGGTAGTTGACATTTTAAAATCACAACAGGCCTCGTTTTCCATTGGGACGCACAGTCATCCAATTAGTTTTTGCTAGTGCTAGCTGCTCATCAGAAATTTTGGCACTGGTGAGATTAGCACCACACAGATTTGCTCCTCGGAGGTTAGCATTGCTGAGATAAGCATTACTAAGGTCTGCGCCTCGCAGGTCTGCTCCTTCTAAATCAGCATGGTTAAAGTATGCTTTGCTTAAATTAGCATCCTTAAGATTTGCTCGAGTTAGACTGGCTCTGCCAAAGTCACTATTGTGAAGATTTGCTCCCTGAAGATTGGTTTTTTGTAATTGAGCAGAATGGAAATTTGTTTGAGATAAATCAGCACCTTGCAGATTTAGCAAATTTAAATTGTGTAAGGCAAAATCTCGTCTTCCCTTCAGATAAGCTGTTAATAAACCTTGGGTATCTAACTTCCGCCCAACTTTAGAATTTTGACTTTGTGAACCATTGCTGTTGCTACTGAAAGTCGTTGATTTGGCCATCCCAGAACCCTGGTGTAATCCCGCAGCTTCCGCTGCCTTGGCTCGTCTAGCACGAATCGCTGCCGCTACCTGTGCCACTCCAGTGTTGGTAGCAGCAGGGTTGTTACATAAAACAGCAGAATTTTCCAGGTGGTTATATGTTCGCTCTTTAGATCGATTATCAGATTTAGTCAGCAAACCCTTTGCTAAACTATCTAAGTATGGTTCTATTTCCAATGCTCTGAGAACTTCTGCCGCTGACTGATAGCGATTACGTACAGACACCTCTAACATTCTTCGCAACACATTGCCTAAGTGATCGCTCACTTGCACAAGCTGCTCCCACATCATCTCGCCAGTGTTGGGATTGTAATCTAAATCTTTAGGAGTTTTGCTAGTCAGTAAATAAATGCATGTCACACCTAGTGCATAAATATCACTGGCGTAGACTGGACGCATAGCCATTTGCTCTGGAGGTGCAAAACCAGGAGTACCAATAGCATACGCAGTTAATGCTGTCTGTCCTGATGGGCCTGTCGCACTTTGGCTAATTTGGTTCTTGACGGCACCAAAGTCGATGAGTACCATTCTGGCATCTTGAGTGCGGCGGATTAAGTTGGCTGGCTTAATATCACGGTGAATCACCTTTTGATCGTGGATGTATTGCAACAGTGGCAAAATCTCGCTCAAAAATTGCTTGACTCCGGTTTCGCTCAAGATGCCGTTAAGTTTGACCTCCTCTTGCAAGGTGTCACCACTGATATATTCTTGAACTAAGTAGAATTGCTCACTATCTTCAAAATAGTCTAACAATCTTGGCACTTGGGGATGATTGCCAATCTTACCTAGAGTTTTGGCTTCTCGTTCAAAGAGTTCTCTGGCCATCTGTAAAACGTGTGGGGCGCTTCCTGATGGGCGTAATTGTTTGATTACGCAACTCGGTTCTCCTGGTAAGCCTCGATCGTTGGCTAGGAAGGTCGCTCCAAAGCCACCCTGACCTAATGGTTGGATTGCCTGATAACGATCGCGCAACAGTAGTTGCGAGCCACAAGACTGACACCTTTGGCTATATACCAAATTTTCTGGATTGGAACAGGTAGGATTTAAGCAGTAGCTCATGCACTCTCAACTCGCTGCACGAATAATCACGGGGAGTGTTATACTCCCTTCCAATTATTTAGACATTAATCAACTCTTGCCAGGTAATTTTTGCTGGAAATCCTTTGAAGAGTTCCTAAAGTTTAACTGAGATTACCTAAAGCGATCGCTAAACAAGATTATTTATTATACTTACATTGGCAAATACTGTTTATGCTATTTTCTAGCAATTCGTAATTCCTAATAACGCTCTCTCAAGGCTTGTGGCGTTCATCGCGCTATTATCCCATTCAGAAAATCAGCTTTAATCTGGTTTTTGTATGGGAAAATTGGTATTAAAAGGTATTGAAGGGCAGTGCCTAACACCAGTTACTAATTTGGGGAAACCCCAGACGCTCGCGGACTCGCTCTAAGCATTGGCGCAGCCTCTCTAAGAGTTGCTATGCCGTTGGCTAACGCGAGTGCGGGCCGCAGACAAGCCTCTCGTACCACTTTGTGGAAGCAAGCTACGTGTAGCGTCTCCCTTTGGGAGAAGAGAAGGCTTTACGCTGCGCTATTGCTTTTAGCGTCTCCCCTTCCTCCTAAAGGGAGAGGCTAACCTAACGCCAAGGGAGAAAACCGCACTGGCTACCCTACAGAAAGTCGCTGTAGAATTTTGGATGCCCAAATTTGGAGGCAATTTAGAATCATCTTCATTAGTCCTTAAGAGATTATTAGCTAGCTTTCATGTTCACACTAATCAGCTGTTCGATAAGTGCAAAAACATCACTGCGGCTGAGTTTCTCTTTACCATTAGCAAGGGCGTCAAGAGTGCCGTTTGCCAAAGTGAAGGGGATTTGACAAAAATCTAAGGCTGGCCCGGTAGGAAGGTCTTTGATATAAGCTTCTGCCAGGGCTAGATTGCGTCGGGCATAGTCTTGCATATTTTCTGCACTCCAACCTTCTGGGAAGAATTCTACCCCACGCCCCAAATCTTCAGTATGGTTACGCAGGATATTAACTGCTTGTAAACCGCGACCAAACCCAATCGCCTGGGTACGGTTCGTTTGTGTTCCATCATACCAAGTCCATAAGTCAGAAAGTAACAGTCCCACTGCACCTGCAACTCCAAAGGTATAACGATCTAAATCAGATTCTGTATAAATTTTCCAGTTTTTTTCTGCCCAATAAGCCATCCGGTCTGCCATTGCAGCAGTGGCATCCCAAATTCGAGGTGCAATGGTGTCTGGTGCTAGCAGTGACCATTCTCTAATCCTCAAAGTGACTTCTTCTAATGAATTCTCATACCCACTAAATCCTGCAAAGAAAGCATCTACCGCAAAGCCATCAACTCCTGCCTGTAATGTCAAGCTAATCGTTCTTAACAGCTTTGCTTTAGTAGCGTTATCTAGTTCGGGATGATCTTCAATTTCATCAATAGCACGCATACACAAATATGCTGATGCTACTGCTTCTTGCAATCCTGGCGGTAAAACACTAATTGGAATATAAAAAGTTCGGCTAGTTTCTTTGAGGATTTGCAATGCATCTCTACGTAAATTCATGTTTTCACTCCCCACTTGATTTTTGCACCACATGAAGTTTCCAGTTTTTTGATGATACTGGATATAGTTTTGACTAAACTTTAAAAACTATAGACTATAAGATACGCTAGTATTTCATCTAAAAATTGATAGTTTTTGGTGTTGCAATTAACAAAACTCTCAAATTTATCAAAGTCTAGTCTAGTATAGAGGTTTTTGGGTGCAAAAGTGTTTAAAGTGTCGTTTGATATAGCTTTCATAAACTTTTAGCATACATATAAAGAATTATGGTAATATTTGGTTGGATATGACGAAATTGTTCTATAAGCAAACATCCATTTTAGCGATTTGAAAGTGCTTTAAGTCTGCGTTAATCTGACTAAGAAAATGGAATGATTGTATATATAAAGACAATTCAGGAAAAGCTGACAACGGATAACAGCATTGGTATATACCTTTGGATGAGTACAGTGGTTTAGCGAAGAGTTAGGGTCAGTTAAATTGGACGACATATAAGGCTGTAATGCCTGAGTTGTGACTATAGACTATACCTAATCTATTGGAGTCAGAACCGCTTTGCTGTTCAAAGTGACATAAAGTGACCAAAATTCAAAACAAGAAGTTCCCGTATATTTACGAGATTGACAATAAAAGGGAAAATTCCATACCTTTTCCCGACTTTTGCAAGAAGTGGGAATGAGAGGACACCTCCCCATCTGCTCTTAGCAAGGGGAGATGCCATAGGCATTGGGGTTATTTCGCGTATTCATCAAGAATCGGTGTTATAGTCCAGATTATGTTTACAAACAAACCGAATAGTCTGTAAAAACTCAAAAAAATATCGAAGTATTCCTAATTATTAAATTTTCTGAATCCCTTGTTGATATTGTAAATATTTTTTCTGTAATTCCTCTGGAATGGGAATAAGACGATTATTTTGCAGACTGACAAAACCACCCTTCTGACTAGCTACTGCTGCTAACTCATTGTTAGATAAAATTTCAGCTTGCACAGTCCACTTTAAGCGTCCTAAACCACTCAGCCATAAACGTCCAATCACTCGATCGATAATCTTTATTGGACGTTTATATTCAATTTCAGTCCCAGCTAGAATTGGTGTATATCCTAGCTCAATTTGTTGATTGAGTTGCCAATGTTCATCTAAAAACTTTAGACGTAAATCCTCTAGCCATCTGATATACACGATATTACTCACAATTCCCATAAAATCAATGTCGTATGTTTTGACAGGAATTGCTAATACTACTTCTAATGGTCTGTGTAAGTTGTTATTTACTAGCATTATTGATCTTGATATTTTTTAATACTGCTTGGTCTGTTCAATTAAAGAGAAGTTTTCAAGTATTGATTCAGGTGATTCATTACTCTATGGATATGAATTGAATCTCCATAAAGCTTGCTGATCATTATGCCTCCTTCCAGCGTTGCAATTATGATGGTAGCGATTTCATCAGCACTCACTTCCGGGCGAATTTCACCTTTTTCAATTCCTTTTTCAATAATTCGACAAATTAGATGTAGCCAAGAGTTCATCGCTTGTTGAGCACGTTCTCGCAACGCCGGATGAGCATCATCACTTTCCACAGCAGTATTCAGCAGTGGACACCCGCCCTTAATCGGTGGATTTTCTGCAAAGCTACTAAACACCCCAATAATTGCTTGCAGACGTTCTACTGCGTGGTGTTTGCTTCGTAATGCAAATCTAGTATGCTGTTTAATGCGAGCGATCGCAAAATCAAAAGCCTGTAGTGCGAGATCGTCTTTGCTTTGGAAATGATTGTAAATTCCTCCTTTCTGCAATCCAGTTACACGCATAATGTCTGACATCGATGAGCCTGCATATCCCTGTTGGTTAAACAGTTCGGCTGCTTGGTGGAGAATTCTACTTTTTGTTTCTTCGCCTTTGGACATTACAGCGATTTATTAGAGTAGGGAGTTGTGAGTTTATTGAACTAAAAATTACTGTAAATTCAAAATTACCGACCGAACAGTCTTTTTGTTTCTACCATAATATATGTTTGCAGGTCAAGTATTTTTCAACGCTGAGTTCTGAACAAAGATTTATTTGATGAAGTCAAGCCATACATAGATTTGCACGATGGCATTTGAAGTGAAGACAATATACTTAAGTAAGTTAACACAACGTCCAGACAACGCAGATTTCACCCGGTCATAAATACTATTAGTTTTGATGCTACCTCCAGTGTCGGCAATGATAAATTTTGGCATCAACAGAAATTTCAGCAGCAATATTGGCGATTTGAGCTTTGCTAAACAGGATTTTGGCTGGGTTGTAAAAACAAAATTTTCCATGAGTTATTAGACTTGCGGTCTATTATCCAGAGAATATAGCGATATACAAAGCGAATACGCTGGACGTTTGATGGCGTTTACAAGTAAAATACGGTAAGTACATCGCTTTACGGGCTTTTGTATGTAAAACCGCAGAAAAACCAGTAAGAAGTTAATTTTAGTCAAACAACTGACCTATAAGCAGTTATCAAAGTCTGTTTCAGCTAAATGCCAGTTGTCATACTTCCAAAAACTTCCAGACAGGTTTTAAGTTGTCCAGTAATCCTCTGCCCTAACTTTTAGCTGGATAACCTTTCCTTGTGTCACTCATCTTTTGAGAAACACAATAACTTGCCATGACTAGCTCTATCTACCACTGGGCTGTGATTCGGCTGAGTTATTGCTCTCTAGTAGTGAAGTTCTAGCTGACTTTCTCAAACCCCCAAAGAGTATGCACTATTTATTACTACCATTCTTAAGCTTCTTCGTTGGCATCATAGTTGGTTTGACGGGAATTGGCGGAGCCTCTCTCATCACTCCAATGTTGATTTTTGTTTTTCAGGTTCCACCTTCCATCGCTGTGAGTTCTGATGTTGTAGCTGCCACATTGATGAAGGTTGTTGGTAGCGTCAAGCATTGGGAACAAAAAACCCTGGATACAAAAGTTGTCAAATGGTTGGCCTTTGGAAGTGTTCCAGGCTCATTATTCGGAGTGGGGATTTTGCATCTCATTAAACATACAGGTAAGTATAACCTGGATAATATCTTGCTCCGTTTGCTGGGTGGGATGATTTTGCTAGTCACAGTGTTAGCACTAGTGCAATTGTTGTTATTGACTTTTTTCCCCAAATTTAATTTACCCGAACTGCCAAAGTTAGACTTAGAAACTAACTTCGGTCGATTTATAACAATTACTTTGGGAGCAATTTTAGGCTGTTTTGTCGGTCTAACTAGCGTCTCTTCAGGTTCAATGTTTGCCCTAGTGCTGATTGGGTTTTTCCGTCTTGATGCCCGGAAGTTGGTGGGTACAGATATTTCACACGCAGCGATTTTACTGCTGTTTACAGCCCTTGGTCATCTCAGCCTGGGAACAGTTGATTGGAGTTTGGTACTTCCTATATGGTTAGGCTCTGTGCCTGGGGTGTTACTAGGTGCTAAAATCTGCCAAGTAGCTCCGCAACGCCCACTACGGTTTATTATTTACGCCATTTTGATGATGGTAAGTTGGAAATTAGTTCATCAAGTGTAACCAAATTGAGATTTTAGCTCCCAAATCCAGCATTCAAAATCCAACGTTGATTAACTTCTTACCCAAGATAGTAGAGTGAATGTACCTCGCTCATACATAATGAACAGACCCAAGCCAATTAACACAAAAGGTACGGCAGCTTTACCGTAGCGACTTAAAATATTAGCAATGGTAGGTTGACGACTTAAAAAATAAGCGATCGCACACCAAACCCCTACCATGATAAAAAATATACCTAAAATTACTCCCAAACTGGTAAGGTTATGACCAGCGAACAAAGGGATATATATACTAATATTGTCACCACCATTAGCGATCGTTACTGCTGCTACTTTATAGGTTTGAGGATGCAAAATACTCAGAATAAAAGACAATACCGGGTTAGTAGGTGTAGGCTCTTTAAAATCACTACTGACTGTCTGAACTGTTATAGTTTCTTCTTTTCTAAATATTAATTGCTGAATACCAATAGCAATTGGTAGTAGTCCTAGCAATCCTATCCATTCTCGCTGTACAACCAATCCACCAAAAAATCCTGGTAAGCTAGCGATGATAATGGCTGTAAAACCCAGATATTGACCGAGTAAGATATGCCGCCGCCGAAAATTAGCATCTACTTGTGAAAAAAATATTAACAAGATAATGATGTCATCTATGTTAGTGGCGATGAAGGCAATTATCCCTTCACTGAAGGCTGTCCCTAGCTGACTCATGCTGGATTTTTAGAATCTACGATTTACCACCATACCAAATTCACTAATTCGTAATTCGTAATTCGTAATTCGTAATTCGTAATTATTGAGTTTAAATTCCTCACTAAATTATATTTTTTGGTGGTTTATAAGAAAGTTGGGATCTAAATTTCCAACTAATTTAATTACGAATTATTTTAACCTTCTGGCACAACTAAGCTTTAAAATGACAAAGTAATTATTCTCACAAGGAGGATTTTGTCAATGCCTAGACTTACGGTTCCACCTAATTTCATCGGTACTTCCGGTATCGATACTTTAGCCGCAGAAGAGTCAAATGCATCTGTGGCAATTGGTATTGATATTTTAAATGGAGGTGTGATTAATACGTTTTCAGGAAATGACAGTATTTCTGGTACTGGTAAGCCTAGCACAGGTAGTACTAAGCCTAAGAAACCTGTTATTGGCATCGGCATTAATAACAGTGGCACTCTCTATGCAGGGGATGGAAGTGACATGATTGCCGGCATCGGTACTGGCTTGAAATTTATAGGCACTGGCATCAACAACAGTAGTAGTCTCAATGCAGGGAATGGAATTGGCATCAGCAACAGTGGCAGTTTAAAAGCTGGAAACGGAAATGACACTATCACTGGCACTAGTACTGGCGTTACTCCAATCGGCATCAGCAACAGTGGTAGTTTTGATGCTGGAAACGGAAATGACACTATCACTGGCACTGGTACTGGTGGCACTGGCTTCCGTGTCTTTGGTACACCCAATGCTCTTAAAGACCGTAAAGGCGATACTGGAATCGGCATCAGCAACAGTGGCAGTTTTGATGCATGGTATGGAAATGACACTATCACAGGCGTTGGTACTGGCAGTATTGGCATTCAGGGCGGCTTTCAGGGAGGCGATAATTCTAAAGGTGGCGACGGCGGTACTGGAATCGGCATCAGCAACAGTGGCAATTTTGATGCAGGGAATGGAAATGACACTATCACAGGCATTGGTACTGGTGGTAATGGTCGCGAAGGTACCGCCTATGCCTTTACTGCTTCCATCCCCCCCAGTATATTCAGAGGCGAAAGCGGCGATGGCGGTACTGGAATCGGGATCAGCAACAGTGGCAGTTTTGATGTAGGGGACGGAAATGACACTATCACTGGCACTGGTACTGGTGGTACTGGTGGTACTGGTAGCGAAGGTTTCGCCCAGGACACTACTAGTAATTACACGAGCGTAGACGAAAGCGGCGACGGCGGTGCTAAAATCGGCACTACTAGCATCGGCATACAAAACATTAAAAAAGCTATTATCACTACTGGTGAAAACACCGACACGATTGAGGGTTTTGCAACCAGCTTGGAAGCAAACATCCTAGCCTATGGCATCTTCAATGATGGAATCATTGATACAGGTAATGATCATGACATCCTTACTGGACAAGCAACAACCACAATTGGTGGTATTGCCTATGGAATTTATGGGCAAGGAATTATCAGGACTAACGATGGAAATGACAAAATTACCGCTACCAATAATATCGATAAAGTTCAACAGAAAGTCAGTATCGGTGGCGGTATCCGCTTTGAACTAGGGACTGGAAATGACTACTTCAAAGGCTTCGGGTCTGCAATTGTTGATGGCGGAAGTGGTTTTGATACCCTTGATGTGAGCGCTTTCAAGCGTTCTGAAGTTAGTGTATCTGGTGTTATTTCTAGCAATAGTCTAAACCCTGCCAATATTACCTTCAACAACAATGACAATCTCATTACCCTTTCGACAATTGGCTTTGAGAATTTTATCTTTGCAGATAGCTCTTTCTCCTACAGCAGTTTGGCCTAAAACGAGAATTACCACAATTAAATTGTACACATACTGTATACAATTTAATTGTGAGTAAAGTAATGTAGTTTCGGCTTTTGATGCCTTGCTTAATAATTAGTAAAAATTAGTTTTTGAACGAATTGCGTCAGAGAAAGTAGCTGACTACAGAGTAGGATGCTCCCCAATACGTAAAAGCATGTCTATATTTCTCTTAAAATATGAGCGAGTTAGTTACTGCAATGACTACAGGGGCAATTGCGTTCATTGCCACTAATATTGATGATATTGTCATTTTATTGTTGTTTTTTTCTCAAATAAATGCTAATTTTCGCCCCCAGCATATAGTTGCTGGTCAGTTTCTAGGTTTTACGGTTCTGTTAATTCTTAGTCTTCCTGGTTTGTTTGGTGGGTTAGTTTTATCAAAAAGCTGGATTGGATTACTTGGTTTACTACCAATGTCCATAGGTATCAGTAGTTTAGTGAATCGGGAAGAAGATTCATCAAAAGAAGTTATAGCTGGAACAGAAGAAGCGGAAGCATCAACAATTACTAGTTTTTTTTCTCCCCAAGCTTATAGTGTGGCAGCCGTTACAATTGCCAATGGTAGCGATAATATTAGTGTCTACGTGCCTTTATTTGCTAGTAGTAACTTAGAGACTTTTTTAGTGATTATCGGATTATTTTTTCTATTGTTAGGAGTTTGGTGCTACGCTGCATCCAAATTAACTAATAACAGAGTCATCGCTAATGTATTGACTCGCTACATAAATAATCTTGTACCTTTTGTTCTTATCGGATTAGGCGCTTTTATTGTATTAAAAAGTGAAGCTTTGAGTCCAATCAAGTTAGCTGCTAGTTGTTGCTGTTTAACAGTTTTGGTAAAAAGTGATATTGCTAACCATTAACAAAAAATAATTTAGAAGCAGAATTGAAGATGCTCTGTTTCCAGTTAGTAGTTAGAGGATGTCTGAGAAGTATCAAATATTGGTTGATCCCCCCTTACCCTGTTAAAAAAGGGTAAAGAATAACCTTGAAGTCCCTCTTTTTAAGGGGGATTTAAGGGGAGCTTTGAGCGTTCGGTGTATACAAAAAACTTTTTAGACGTTCTCTTAGAATTCAGCTTTTGACAGGATTCAAAACAATACCTATAAAAAAGCCATCACTTTCATTCGCATTTTTTAGGGGAGCGATTTATAACATTAAGAGGCAATGTCTTTTGAAATTCCTTAATTGCTTCAATATGAGTTTGAGTTATATTTATATGTTCCTCTACTGCCTCTGTAAACACTTCTGTTGAGCCATCTTCTGCTAATTTTTTCGTCAAATCTTTGACTTTCTGCGCCTGCTTCTGGATACTTTCTCCGCTATCTTCGATGCGTTTGCCTTGTTGGTGACTAGTATGGTCATCTGTTTGTAAACTCTCACCCAACTCTTTTACTGCTTTGCCTTGCTCAAGTAATTCCTGAGCATGTTTCTGTGCGGTTTGTATAGTCTGCTGGGAAATTTTATGCATAATATGAATCCTTGTATTGCAATTTGATTGCAATAATTTCAGTACAAAGTGATTTTGTTTACTAATCTTTATTAAGGAGCGATCGCTACAATAAAGAATTTACCCACTAAAAAATTATATGACTTGTTAAAAACTCACCAACCTATCATTCGACAGATTAAAGTCATATATCAAAAGGTCAAGATTAATAACTGTTGGAAAATTTTCAAAATCAAAGCGATCGCTTATCACCATTGCGTATGCTTAACTTTTATCAAATGATGATTTGCACTGTATATAGCGGTTCTCGTTTACGTGAGGTATACCTGTAAGGGCACGGCACTGCCATACCCCTACACCTCGCAATATAATGTTGTACCGCATCTGAATGGGAACCGCTATATATTGTGACTAATCAACTATCCAAATAGGTATAACACACGCTACAAAATCAAATATTAAACTTTACTCAACCACTCATTCTCTTCTGGATCTTTGAACAGTGAGGTGCTGAGGTAGCGTTCGCCGAAGCTAGGCTGGATCGTGACGATGAGGCGACCCGCATTTTCTGGACGTTGTGCCACTTGAATAGCCGCGTATAAAGCAGCACCAGTCGAAATCCCTGATAGCAATCCTTCTTCTTTTGCGAGGCGACGGCTGTAAGCGATCGCTTGCTCATCTGCTACCTGAATCACTTCATCTACCAGTTCTGAACGGTAAATTGCTGGGACAAATCCCGCGCCGATACCTTGAATTTTGTGAGGGCCTGATTTACCGCCTGCTAATACCGGACTGTTGCTTGGTTCAACTGCGATCGCTTGAAAACTCGGCTTCCGTTTTTTAATAACTTCTGCAACTCCCGTAATCGTTCCACCAGTACCCACTCCCGCCACGAGAATATCTACCTCTCCATCGGTATCATTCCAAATTTCTTCGGCTGTGGTTTCGGCGTGAACTTTCGGGTTAGCGGGGTTGCGGAACTGCTGCAACATATAAGCATTGGGCGTTTTAGCTACAATCTGCTCTGCATGAGCGATCGCTCCTCGCATCCCTTCTACCCCTGGCGTTAACTCTAGTTGAGCGCCATAAGCTTTGAGCATGGATCGTCTTTCGTGGCTCATTGTGTCAGGCATCGTTAGAATGAGATGGTAGCCCTTGGCAGCTGCTACCATCGCTAGCGCAATTCCTGTATTTCCAGAAGTCGGCTCTACTAAAATAGTTTTTCCGGGGTGAATTAAGCCTGCTTCTTCTGCCGTTTCCACCATACTCCCGCCAATCCGGTCTTTCACAGAAGATGCTGGATTCATGCTTTCTAGCTTCACCACAATCCGAGCAACCGCTCCTGACGCTTGGGGAATCTTGTTTAATTGAACTAAAGGAGTTCGGCCGATTAACTCTGTGATATCTTTCGCTATCCGCATGTGGGTACTCCGTCGTGTCTAAATATAATACATTGGACTCTGCTGGGCGCGAGTTTCTCTTTCCTCGCACAAGTCTTGGAGTGTATAACGACCCAAAACTTCTATTGAGGCAGCGTTAGCTTGCTCCCAAACTTCATAAACTAGAGTCTTTTCCAGAGTCGGAGAGTTAGAGGTATCTTTCTCTTTCCGCTCACCTTCAACCAAAGTGACAATTTCAAGTATTGTAATCTGCCAAGGTTCCCGAACTAAAACGAAACCTCCTTTAGAGCCGCGTTGGCTCTGCACCACACCAGCACGCCGGAGGTTGGTCAAAATTTGTTCCAGATAGCGCTCAGGTATGGGTTGTTTGGCAGTAATCTCGCTCATGGTTAAAGGAAGTTTTTTTCCGTGGTGGCTTGCCAGTTCTAATAGTGCCAGCAGCGCGTATTCCACTTTGGAAGACAGATCCAAGAGAGCGTAGTTTTGGCTATTCAACACTGTACTCAATATACTACGGTGAATTGGGGGACTTATCGCAGTTTATGCGAAATTAATTTTTTTCAACTGTGGAATGTGATAACATCCCACTTATTACCCACAAAAACACTATACTCTATCGACTTACCGTAGATTTAGATATTATACAATTCCCAATATAAGGACTCGATCTTTTTTTTGGGAATCATCCTGAGTTTCTGTTTTCAGAGCCTCACCTACCAACAAAAATCTCAACAGAGTATGCTAATAACTGATTTGCGAACCATTTTTGAGCGCGATCCAGCAGCCCGTAACTGGCTAGAAGTATTGTTTTGTTACCCTGGACTGCAAGCTCTAGTGTTTCATCGATTGGCGCACTGGCTGTATAAAATTGGAATTCCCTTTATACCAAGGTTCATCTCTCATATTAGTAGGTTTTTAACCGGAATTGAAATCCATCCTGGGGCATTAATTGGTCAGGGAGTGTTTATTGACCACGGTATGGGAGTTGTGATTGGCGAGACTGCGATCGTAGGTGACTATGCTCTGATTTATCAAGGTGTCACCCTTGGCGGGACTGGGAAAGAAAGCGGCAAACGCCATCCAACTTTAGGTTCTCATGTGGTTGTGGGAGCAGGTGCAAAAGTATTGGGAAATATTCAAATTGGCGATCGCGTCCGTATCGGAGCCGGTTCTGTGGTACTACGAGATGTTCCCAGTAACACTACAGTAGTTGGGATTCCAGGGCGCGTAACTCGTCAGAACAACTTAAATAGCAACGTTCTGGATCATGATAAAGTACGCGACGTAGAAGCTGAAGTCATTCGTGCTTTATTTGAACGCGTCAAGTCTCTAGAGAAACAGTTTGAGCAGTTGGAACAATCAAGTTTGTCCCCAACTGAGCTTGGCGACGAATTAACTGACAACCCTAAGAGCAAAAACTCTGATGGGATGATTGAAGATTTTCTGGATGGTGCGGGAATTTAATTTTGGGAATGGGGCATTGGGCATTGGGCATGGGGCATTGGGCATGAGTTATTCTTCCCCTGCTCCCCTGCCTCCCCTGCTCTCTTCTCCCCTCTCTCCTCTTTAAAATATCCATAGGTTCTTATAACCTGATATAAATGTAATACTACGGTTAATTTATCGGAGAATAGTTTTATATATATGGTGTCTTTGTACACAAGCGTATCTAGTTCAAGCAGTAACAATACTAAGCAACTTTTTGCCCGTAGGTCATTTCTGCCAGAGCATCATAAGGATCTTTGGAAGATTGAAACGGGTTTTGTGAGAACTTTTAGCTATCTGGAAGATGGTACAACTGTTGCTCTGGGATTGTGGGGCCCTGGGGATGTCGTTGGTAAAAGGTTGTCAAAATTAGAACCTTATCAGATGGAATGCCTAACTAAAGTGGAGGCAACAGTTTTACCTCTAGAAGAGTGGACTGAACTAACAGAAACTCTACTTGCCCATATCCAACAGGCTCAAGAATTGATGATCATTCGTAGCCATAAAAAAGTGGATACTATGCTTATCAAGCTATTGGCATGGTTATCCAAAAAGTTTGGTTCGGAAGTTGAGAAGGGGCGTTTAATAGATATGCGTCTGACTCATGAAGACCTGGCGGAAATGCTCGGTTCAACTCGTGTTACGATCACTCGTGTTCTTGGGCAGTTTGAGCAAGAGGGCTTGATCGATCGCCTCTCCCTACATCGAATTGTGTTGCGAGAAGAAGAAATTTGGTACTATGAAATTTAAATTATTTCAGTAAGACCAGCTATCGCCGTCAGCATTCGGCTTGCCCACAATTCTAAGATTCAAGGATTCTAGGTAAGCTAAACCGCTAGAAATTTGTGGCACTGTTCCCCGTAGTTCAATGTCAAAGCATCCTTCTGTATTTGGTTGTAGCACAGCTTTGGTAATATTAACTACCAAGCCGTAAGTAGAAATTAACTGCGAAATCACGGGCGCTTGCAGATAGCATTTGGGAATATGTATCCGCAAACGAATCTGAGTGACTTGGCTTTTTTCAGAAACTGAAGAAACCAGTGATAATCTATTTTGGGAATTGGTTTTTTGGTTATTTAGTGCTGACATTGAATAGTGATGATTTTATTAATTAGCGTAGGCGTAGCCCGTCGTAGACATCGCTATAAACGCTAGACAAATCTAGCCAAATCGGTAGTCCCAGTTTTTCTAAATAACTCAAGCTAGAGTAGAGTTGCTTTGTTCTTCCCCACAAATCCAAGTCAAACCAGCCGTCATCTTGCGTATCGGGTTGAAGTAACGCGCTGGTGATATTGACTGTTAGTCCATAACCAGAAATTAACTCGGAAATCACTGGTTCTTGGTAATAAGATTTTAAGATACACAGTTGCAAGCGTAATCGATTGGTTTGACCCTGAGAAATCCATTGCTGGAATTGTTCTTGCCATTTATTTGTCAACCATGCAGAGTCTTTGGGACTCAATTTGCTAGCTGGATTTGGGAAAGGTAGAGTATGCTGGTTGGGTTGAATTTGGTTAGCGATCGCTAGTTGCAGCAAATTCACTTCCAATCCTTGCAAGTAAGATAAGCTATTTGTCAGTTTTTGAGGATTTCCTGAAAGTTCCAAATCAAACCAGCCATCGCTGTCACTGTCGGATGTCAGGGATGCAGCTTTAATATTGACAGTTAAACCATAACGAGACACCAGTCGAGAAATTACAGGTTGCCTGTTATACCGTTGAGGCACGAGAATTCGACTGTGGACTGAAGCGGGTTCTACAGATTTACTCTGAGACATCAGATTAATTTCCCATCGCCATGCCTACGGTGGTAACACGGCTGGTGAGCGGCTCCTGAGCGCAGTCGTTCGCGTAGTGTTCCGCAGGGAAGGGAGTCGAACCATGCCGAAGTGCTACGCAATTTTTGGGTTCGGCAGAGAATCTTGTTAATGCCGTGCCCCTACAATTCAACTGTGTGTGGTTGAATATCAGCCTGATAGAAATTTTCATATTTCTGGCTTTTTATTAAACTACGGTAAATCTACAGGTTTAATGTATTTAGTTGTTATCTACAGGAAGTTATCACAAAAACCGTAAAAAAGCAATCAGCAAATTAACGTAAGTTAGGAGCAATGTAGAGTACTTGACAATAAACGAATTTGGAATTTATTTCATCTGTCTCTTCACTGATATCGTCATTATCTTGGAATCAAAACTGAATGCTCACCAAATCTCTGAATACTTAGTTAAATTAAAGCCATCGATAAGGACGAAAGCAAACCTCTTGAACGACATGAGCGAGCCACACGCAACTATGTGGGACTTAGTTTGTACTTGAGTTAATTATTAATAAACTGACTGGTCAGTGCTGACGCGATCGCGAAAACTTTAAACTTTAAATTCATATCCTAAAATTACCTTGTTCTTTACCCTGTTAGGATATTAATCAGCATAAGATAGTCGGTTAACTTTTGATTATAAAGTTTGATGATTAATATTACTAAATTAAATAAAATTGACTTTCTCGTTTTGATTGGGATTGTGATTATTGGTCTTATACATTTACCTTTTCCATTTGACGGAGATCAAGCATTTTTTAGGCTTGGTGCTTTGGAGATGCAACAAGGAAAATTACTCTATCGTGATTTTTGGGATGTGAAGCAACCAGGGATTTTTTGCTTTTACTTTTTAGCAGGAACTTTATTTGGTTTTAATGAGATTGGTATCCATCTCTTTGAACTTATTTATATGGTGTTTCTGTCTATAATATTGTTGCTGAGTCTCAAAAGCTATTTTCAGCATCCGATAATCGCAAGTTTAGTACCTTTGTTAACAGTTGGCGTTTACTATACTGTTTCACAGCCTTGGCATCTGACTCAAGTGGAAGCATTGGTTAGTTTGCCTTTATTTACTTGTGTTTGGTTAACTTCTCAATCTTTTAAATATGAAGGTAGAAAAGCATTTTTTATACTTTTACTATCAGGCTTTATTGGTGGAATCGTTATCACATTTAAATTAATACTTTTACTAATATTACTTTCCTTTTGGCTAACTATTTTGATATATTCTTTGCTGATCAAACGGCAGCCAATTTCAAAAGTATTTGTAGAAATATTTATTCCCATTTTTATGGGGATTATATTTCCTATTTTATGTATTGTTAGCTATTTTGCCTGGTTTAATAGTTTACCAATTTTGTATCAGACATTTTTTTTATATCCACCTCGGATTGTTGCTAATTCCCAATTTAACCCAAGTGGGCTTTTTGCAGGAATCAAATGGTTCTTAAATAATTTTTACCCTCTAATTTTAGCTGCGACTGTTGCAGTAGATGTATCATTGCGTAAGTCTAAGAATATATTGACTTTGCTACTTGTGATTTGGTGTATTTTTGCTTGGGGTGTGATTGTTTTACAACGTGGGGCATTTTGGGAATACCATTATTTACTATTGTTTGTACCTTTAGGTGTTTTAGCAACTAAAGGATTAGATGTTTTATGGGAGTCTTTAAGAAAATTGAGTTCCCCATTTACGGCAATCCTGCTGATATTTTTGTTTTTCTTCCCTTTATCGCACACTCTGATAAAAAAGAGCATTGTTCTGGCTAATAATAACTTTGCTTTAACTGAAGATACACGATTCAAATATCAGACTGTTTTTAGAGAAAAATATCCATCTCTTCGTTCAGAGGCTAAATTTATCTCCCAACCAGGAAGTCTTCCTGGTAAGATTTATGTAGCTGGCGATCCATCTATTTACTACTTCTCCAATCGGACTCAGGCAACATCGCTACGTGGTTGGGCACTTGAATATTTCCTGCCTGAGCAATGGACAAAACTTCTAGAAGAGTTAGATTCATCTAAGCCTCCTTATATCTTTATTGATTATATTCAGCAACCTACTATCAACAAAAATTTTCCCAGAATGCTAGAATTTCTTGAGGGAAGATACCGTATTTTACGTCAAAATGATAACGGTATTTGGTATACCCTTTTGTAGAAAAGCCACTACAGCAATTCTGAATTATTCATGAGAAACAAGATCCCCGACAACTTTTACGAAGTCGGGGATCTGCGGGTTGCAATTCTCTTAAAACCAGATAAATAAACTGTTTGTGTTGCTATAATCCTTACCAATCGCTTGCTTTAGTATCATCCCAGACTTCCAATTCCAAATCGCGGAGATAAGTTAACCCGCTTTGAATTTGTGCATCTGTTCCTTGTAGTTCAAGGTCAAACCAACCATCTCCGACAGCATTGGCTCCCAAAATCGCTGCTGTGATATTCACAATCAGTCCGTAGTCAGACACCAGGCGAGAAATAACAGGTTCCTGGTGATAATCTTTAGGAATTCTAAGTCGAATCCGTTTATTGGTAAGTGTATTGTCAGTAGCCATATCTGAGTTATTTCAATCCCTAATCGGGATTGGTACAGAACTACTTTTAACCCTAACGGTAATTTACTGATAGGTACTAGGTAGATCGTACCATGTCCCATGATTTGCTTGTATCTTATTCAAAAGATAACTATAATTGCTTGATTTTTCTATTCAACATTTTTAATGCGGGTTTTCCGTTCTAGAATCTCCTTCAGCACCAAGGTTACTACTGCTAACAACGCTAACAGTACAGCCGCAGAGAAAGCCGCTTCAGTTTCGTATTGTTTGTAAGCGTCTTCTACAAACAGTGGTAGGCTCTGGGTTTGATCAGCAATGTTGCCAGATACTACTGAAACCGCTCCGAATTCACCCATTGCTCTGGCATTGGTCAAAATTAAACCATAGAGTAAGCCCCAACGGATACTAGGTAGAGTGACGCGCAAAAATATTTGCCAATCTTTCGCACCTAGAGTTCTAGCAGCTTCTTCTTGATCCTTACCAAACTCTTCTAAAACCGGAATCACTTCCCGCGCCACAAAGGGCATACTCACAAAGGCTGTAGCCAGTACCATACCTGGAAAGGCAAAGATAATCTTGATATCATGAGCCTGGAGCCAAGGGCCAAACCACCCATTCCGGCCGTAAAGTAGCACAATCATTAACCCTGCAACTACGGGCGAAATCGAAAAGGGCAGGTCAATTATGCTCAAAACTACGGCGCGTCCAGGAAATTTATGACGAGCGATCGCCCAAGCTGCACATAAACCAAATACCGTATTTAAAGGTAGAGAAATCACAGCTAATAACAGTGTCAGCCAAGCTGCATGCATAAAAGCTGGTCGCGTCAGGTTGGATAGAAACGGCCCAACACCCTTACTAAAGGCTTGGACAAAAACGTTAATTGCCGGGATATATTGAACTAGGGCTAAATAAGCGATCGCTATCCCAATTAAAACTATTGGCACCCAACTCTTCTGCTCTTTTGGCTTGGCCGTATGTGTCTCAGATGCAGATGAGTGAAAACTTGGCTTATCTACTGTCATATCGCCTTGCCCATGCTTGTAAGAAATTAATTGCCAATAACAGTACCAACGAAATTGATAGTAAAACTATGCCAATTACTGTTGCACCAGAATAGTCATACTGCTCTAGCCGTTGGAAAATTAGTACAGGTGCGATCAAATCTTGATAGGGCGTATTGGAAGAGATAATCACAGTTGACCCATATTCCCCAACTGCACGGGAGAAACCCAAGGCAACACCAGTCAAAATCGTGGGAAATAAAGGTGGCAAAATCACTTTCCAGAAGGTCTGCCATTGAGAAGCACCCAGACACCAGGCGGCTTCTTCAATTTCATGTTCCATTTCCTGAAGCACGGGTTGCACAGTTCTCACGATAAAAGGTAGTGAGATAAATATCATTGCTACCGCTACTCCTGTGCGGGTAAAAGATACCTTTATTCCCAGTGGTGCTAGTAGCGAACCTAGCCAGCCGTTATCACTGTAAACTGTTGCCAAGGTTAGCCCTGCTACGGCAGTTGGTAGTGCAAAGGGTAAATCCACTGTGGCATCAATCAAGCGCTTGAAGGGAAAGTCGTAGCGAACCAGAACCCAAGCAATCAGAGTTCCAAATACGCCATTGAGTAAGGCAGCAAATATTGCCGTCACAAAAGTTACGTTGTATGTTGCTAGTGCGATATCACTGGTTGCGATCGCCCAAAACCTAGATGGAGGTTCTGTAGCTGCTTTCAGAAACATGGCAGCTATGGGGACAAACAACATCACCGTCAGGTATGCAATGGTGATTCGCCAAGTCCAAGGAACTCGTCCCAATCCCTTCCAGAATGGCGTTTTGCGTTCAACTTCCACAGAAGGAGATACAGATGTCATAGTGAAAAATTCAAAATTTAAAATTCACAAGGAGCTTTTTGCCAGTGTTCGTAATTGCTAATGACGCTCTCTACGAGACGCTAAAAGCGTAGCTTGCAACTCTTACAGAGTACGCGGACTCGCTACCGCTACGCTAACGTAATTCAACCACAGACCAACTATTTTTAATTCTGGAGAAAAGAAAGTTGTGGAGTCAGAATTACGAATTACGTAGCTTGCTTCTCGCAGCGAGTATTACGAATTACGAATTATTTTTTGCCTTGAATCTTGTCAAACACGCCCCCATCTGCGAAGAACTTCTGATCGATTGCTTCCCAACCGCCCAAGTCTGCAACTGTACCCAGAGTTTTCAGCTTGGGAAATTTGTCAGTGACTTCCTTGGTTTGAGCTAAAGTCTCATCCACAGGACGGAATCCTAATTTGACAAACTCTTGCTGTGCTTCTGGGCTATAGAGGTATTTCACAAAACCTTCAGCAACTTCGCGGGTTCCGTGCTTATCGACGTTTTTATCTACCACAGCGATCGGATTGTCAATGGATATATTTACATCGGGAACGACATAGTCAACCTTCTCGCCCTTTTGTTGTGCCAAAAGAACTTCGTTTTCGTAGTTGATTAAGACATCTCCCTGCCCTTGCTTGGCGAATGTATCAGTAGCTTCCCGCGCATCTTTAGGCAAGATTGGCACATTTTTGTAAACTTTGGTCACAAATTCAGTAGCTTTCGCCTCATCGCCACCTGTTTTAATTACAGAATCCCATAGTGCTAAGAAATTCCACTTAGCACCGCCGGAAGTTTTGGGGTTAGCAGTAATCAATTTCACACCGTCTTTGGCTAAATCTTGCCAGTTCTTGATGCCTTTAGGATTGCCGGAACGAGTGACTATTGCTGCAACAGATTTGGAGACAATACCATTGTTGGGAACTTCTTTCTCCCATCCTGGCTGAATCAATCCAGCCTTCTCAATCTTTGTGGTGTCTCCAGCTAATGCTAAGTGAACAACATCTGCTTCCAAACCATCAATAACAGCACGAGTTTGGGAACCAGAACCACCATAGCTTTGCTTGAAGACGACAGTTTGATTATGATCTTTTTTCCACTGTTCTACAAACTTAGGAATAATTGCTTCGTGAGCGGCTTTGGTGACAGCAAAGGAAACTAAAGTTAGTTCAACATTATCTTTGCTTGCAGCCACAGGAGTAGCATTAGCAGCAGGGGTTTCAGAGGAAGAAGTACTCCCAGTTTCTCCACCAGAGCAGGCAGCAAGGGCTACACTCAATACAGTACCTACTAAAAAGAGTGATACAAAGCTTTTGAGCGAATTTAGTCTGAACCGATACGTTCTATTGAACGCGTAGGCGTAGCCCGCCTTCGGCATCGCTTGTAACCTTTTCAGTGGGCGTTGCCACAAACTCATTCTATTTCCTCCACTAAATAATCTACAAATAACTGATGGGAATACAGTTATATAGTGTTTATCATACTGGATGATTCCATGTATCTAGTTGCAAACACCAAAAAACCTCATATTCTTTATCAAGAACATGGTGATTTTACCAGTTCTGTAAAAAATTAAAAATGCTTTTACTTTCAACTATCAAATTGCATAGGCGCGGGCCGTTGTAGGCATCGCAATCAACTATCTGGTGCATCAAGCAACTTGCTAGAGAATAGCTAATCTAGCGTAGGCGTAGTCCGCACTTCGACAAGCTCAGTGACCATCGTAGATATCGACTTCGCTCAACGCAGTGCAACAAAATCAAATAACGTCTTGAGTGCAAGAGAAATTACTGTAGTGAGAAATATACGGCGCAACCAGAGGTTACTAAGTCTGAGAGCAACCCGCGATCCAACAACTCCACCAATGAACATAGTAATACTCAGAATAATACCTAGTTGGTAATCAACTATTCCCTGTGTAAAGAAAATAATAGTGGCAATCAGTGAAGAAAAAATGTTGATAAATTTTGTGTTTGCGATCGCCTGCACAAATGTCATCCGAAATAGACTGACATAAGCTGCTGTGAGCATAGTGACATAGCCACCACTAAAAAAACCACCATAAACACCAAGCACAAAAGTTGCCACATATCCAACAATTTCTGCTATTGGTGATGGTTTCCCTATTTTTGAAACGATTCCAGCATTCCGATTGGTGATTGAAAAGACGGTAACTACAATCATCAAAATCGAGATAATCAGAGGCATCGATTTTGAAGGTACAACTAAAACAAGTAATGCACCAATAATTGAGCCTAAAAGTGTTAATAAAATCATTATTGGCAAGCGACTGCGGTCAATTACTTTTTTACCAATAAAAGGCAATGTACCACCAACACTCATAAAAGTTAATGCCAGCATATTAGTGGCAAGAGCAATACGCGGTTCAATGCTCAATTGAAACATTACAGGGACGGTAATTAAAGAAGTGCTTCCTGTAATGACACTTATAACACTTGTGAGAAAGAAAACTGCGATGAGTAAAAGTAATTGGGTAGCATTCATTAGAGATTCGATCTTTATGTTGTTATCAATACATTTTTTTACAGAATGCTTGCAGTAGATAAAAGATATCTAAAGCCTTTAGTATGAAAGGAATACAGCTTTTTGAAATTATATTAATATAAATATAATTCCGTGTAAACTTATAATTTTATACCAACATAAATGGTAGATTTTATATATTGTTAACAACTAAGTTGGGGGACTTTATATAAATTGATAAATTACAACAGTGAGCCACATCCAATACTGTGCGATCGAGGGTTATTGGTATAGATGATTGGTCTTTCAATGCGCGATAAATCGCGTCTCTACATTAGGATTTGATTGCTTGATGAACCGGATATATTGCAATATAAATAGCATCAAAAACAAAACCCATTTAGAAATTATCTAAATGGGAAAAATTGAACAAATATTTATGATTAACTGAATCCATCTTTCAGGGGTAGCCCGTCCTGAAAAACTAGTAATTCCCCTGGTTGAATTTGTGTCCAAACTTCATTGTCAGTCAGGGGTGTGGTAGCAATGACAGCGACGCGATCGCGTTCAGTAGTCACTTCCCGAAAATCTACGGTCATGTCTTGGTCAATTAAATGAGCAGCAGCAAAGGGCGCTTGGCGAATAATGTAGCTGAGATTAGTTGAGCAATAAGCAAAAAAGTGTTCTCCATCTGATAATAAGTAATTAAATATACCTACTGTCGCAATTACAGCAGTAATTTCTTGCAGCACAAAATACAATTCCTTGATATCGGGCTTACCTTTAGGAAAGCGCGATCGCAATGTTTCTAGGATCGTACAGAATGCTTTTTCACTATCGGTATCACCTACGGCTTGATAAAAGCCCAAATTTTCTGGATCGAAATCTGGCAAATTACCGTTGTGGGCAAACACCCAATACTGACCCCACAATTCTCTGCGGAAAGGATGGCAATTGTGTAGGGCAATTTCACCCTGAGTAGCTTTGCGGATATGGGCTATGACGTGGGTTGAGTGGATGGGATAACTCCGCACAAACTCCGCTACCGGAGAAGCAACAGAAGGTTGAGCGTCTAAAAACATTCGACATCCCTTTCCTTCAAAGAAAGCAATGCCCCAACCATCGCGATGGTCATCGGTTTTTCCTCCCCGTGCAGAAAACCCTTCAAAAGAAAAGCAAATATCCGTTGGAACATTGCAATTCATTCCGAGCAATTGGCACATTAGCTCTCAATTTTTGACTAAGGTCTCAGGATCAAGATACTTCAGAATACTGCATTGATTCTGGAGCGATCGCTTCAATCTTAGAATTTAAGGCTGAGATGTTCCAAACGATCTCCAAAAATAAAGAGTCTGCTTTTAGTTAGCATGATGACACTATGCCAAAAGATTGTAGCGGCGGATATCTGGTGCAGCAGTCACTAAACCTTCGAGTTTAGCTGCTGCCGCTTGGAAATGGGGTGAATCTAGATGAGTATTCAAGGCTTCATGAGAAGCCCACTCTTCTACAAAAGTAAAGTCTGTTGGATCGTATTGGTTTTGCAAAAGTTCATACTTAATCGCACCTGCCTCCTGACGGGTTGGCTCAATAAGTTCCAATAGTACAGCTTTTAGTTCTTCTACTTTGTTAGGCAAAGCAATAATACGGGCAACAATCTGAATAGTTTGGTTTGTCATTTGTCATTTGTCATTTGTCATTTGTCATTGGGCATTGGGCATTGAAAAGAGACAAGGTAGACAAGGAAGAGGGGGAAGACAAGGGAGAGATTTGTTCAATAATTCCCTCTTGTCCTCTTGTCCCCCTTGTCTCCCTCATTTTCCCTGCTGCTCTGGTATTAATATTTATTAAAACATCTGCTGTAAATATTGCTCATAGCCTAATTGTTCTAATTTTGCTTGCTTTGCAATTACTGAGTCACATAAGGTTTGGCGATATTGTTGCACTTTTTCTAACAATTCTGGTTGATGAGTTGCGAGGATTTGTATTGCTAAAAGACCAGCATTTTTGGCATTACCGATCGCTACTGTTGCCACAGGAATACCACCAGGCATCTGTAAAATAGAATACAAAGAATCTACACCTTGTAAGTTCCGAGTGGGTACAGGAACACCGATCACAGGAAGGGGAGTTAAAGACGCTACCATTCCAGGTAGATGGGCAGCACCACCGGCGCCAGCAATAATTACCTTAATACCCCGTTGGTGTGCAAGTTGAGCATATTGCACCATACGTTCTGGGGTACGGTGAGCCGAAACGATCGCTACTTCGCTCTCAATACCAAATTCTTCACAAACTGCGATCGCATCTTTCATAGTGGGCAAATCGGAATCGCTGCCCATGATAATACCAACTAGGGGAGCCATAGAATTTTGGATTTTGGATTTTGGATTTTGGATTAATCGTCGGTTGTTTCATCTAAAATCGGAGAGATTTAGCTATCTTCTCCTCAGTGTGATGACCCAAGCAACACAAAATCCTGTAGATATTATCAATGCTAGAGTGACTGGTTACAAAGATTTGCAGATGCTCTTGGTCGATCAAGAGGGCATAATTGAGCAAATCTTGCCAATGGATACAGTCGGGAAAGACATCTGTGCATCTGCGATCGATGTTGCAGGTGACTGGATTTCATTGGGTGGCGTTGATTTACAAATTAACGGTGCGTTGGGTTTGGCATTTCCTGATTTAACGGCTGAAAATGCTCATGTACTCCAGAAAATAACGCAATTTTTGTGGGATGTCGGGGTAGATGGATTTTTACCGACACTTGTGACAACTTCAGTAGAAAAGATTCAGCGATCGCTTGCTGTGATTGCTGATATTATCCCCTGTCAACAAGCTGGTGCCAAGATTCTCGGAGTCCATTTAGAAGGCCCATGTTTGAATTACCATAAGCGCGGCGCACACCCAGCAGAGTACTTGTTACCTTTAACAATTGACGAGGTAAAGCGGGTTTTGGGAGATTATGCCCACGTCGTAAAAGTCATCACCTTAGCGCCGGAATTAGATCCCACTGGTGAAGTAATTCCATATTTGCGTTCTTTGGGAATTACCGTTAGTTTAGGACATTCTCAGGCGACATCAGCCCAAGCGCAACTTGCTTTTGAACTCGGTGCAACGATGGTAACTCATGCTTTCAATGCCATGCCGCCATTGCATCACCGCGAACCAGGATTATTAGGGGCAGCAATTACCCATTCTGATGTAATGTGTGGTTTTATTGCTGATGGCGAACACGTCTCGCCCACGATGCTGCAAATATTACTTCGCGCTAGCTATGAAGAAAAAGGGCTGTTCCTCGTCAGTGATGCCCTTTCACCTCTGGGGCTACCCGATGGCGTGTATCCTTGGGACAGTCGGGAAATTGAAGTTAAAAACGGTACGGCACGACTAGCCGATGGCACTTTATCGGGGACGACTTTACCCTTATTAGTGGGAGTGCAGAATTTGGTGAAATGGGGAATTTGTGATGTGGAGACTGCCATTTTACTAGCTACGGATGCACCTAGACGAGCGATTGGTTTATCTGGAATTGCCAAGAGTCAACCCGCTAATTTATTACGCTGGCATTGGGATGAAGCGACAAAAGAACTAACGTGGCAGCGATTATTGGGCTAAATTTCGCTTCAAGGTGATAAGGGAAGAAGCGTTAATATACTTAGTAAAAATGTACATTTCTGAGATAGACATCATAAACCAATGGATATAGCTTTACTCGTTAAATTTCTCGCTCCTTGTCTGCCATTTCTGTTGAATGTGGGCAATAAAGCTGTAGAAGGGGCATCTCAAAAAGTAGGTGAGGATGTTTGGAATAAAGCCAAAGCTATTTGGGCTAAGTTACATCCCAAAGTAGAGGCTAAGGAAGCAGCGAAGGAAGCAGCAACGGATGTGGCACAAAAGCCAGAAGATGAAGATTTACAAGCAAGTTTGCGAGTGCAACTTAAGAAGATTTTAGAAGCGGATACAGCACTTGCAGAGGAAATAGCTAAAATTTTACAAGCATCGACTGACAAACCCAAAGACAATATTCAGGTCAGTGCTAATGCTTACGACCAAAGTACGGTGAAGCAAGTTGGAAAGATTGACGCAAACCAAGTAAGTTTTTAATTAAATAGGGTGGATAGAGTACTGCCTACACTAAAAATTTTGATGTTTTGAGTTCCGAACAGAAACAGCCCAGTTCTGAACAGGAACGGCCGAGTTCTAAACAGGAAGGGCCGAGTTCTAAACAGGAACGGCCGAGTTTTAAACAGAAACGGCCGAGTTTTAAACAGAAACGGCCGAGTTCTGAACAGAAACGGCCGAGTTCTGAACAGGAACGGCCGAGTTTTAAACAGAAACGGCCGAGTTCTGAACAGAAACGGCCGAGTTCTGAACAGGAACTTCCGAGTTCACAGCCACAATATCAAGCAAAATTTTTACCTACTGTAAGCAATGGTAGAGGAACCCAGCCCCAGTAACTCGAACAACATTGAAATGAATCTCACTGCCTACGGTGACAGTAAGGTAACTCAAGTAGGACAGATAAATGCAGTAGAAGTCAAAATTATTGTTGACCGAATAGAACCAGTACTAGAGCAATTGCAACAAATCTCTCCACCAGAATCGCCAGGGGTTCTCAAAGCAGGGAATCCCGGTAAAAGTTTGGCTTACTGGCAAGGAAGAACAGCAGAAATCGCCCAAATACAGCAATGGTTAATTGATAAAAATACCTTTTTAATTGGTATAGAAGGCATCGGTGGCACAGGTAAATCGATGCTGGCTACGAAAATTTATGATGAAATTGTCGGTTTCCCTAAGCGATTTTGGGCTGATGTTAGTTATGGCGCAGGTTTTAGCGATTTAGCCCGCCAAGTCCTCAGTGAATTTGGCTTTCCGGTTCCAGAACAAGAAGCGCAGTTAATGCAAGCGCTAATTAAGTGTCTGCAATCTGGGCAATATTTACTGATCATTGACAACCTGGAGAGTTTATTACAGCCAGATAGACAGTGGGAAAGTCAATTCTACGGCGACTTTTTCACTGCTTGGGTGGAATATGGCGGTAATAGTAAGGTAATAGTTACCACTAGGGAAAGACCAGAATTACCAAAATTTACATGGCTACCCCTGAAAGGTTTACAAGTCGCAGAAGGAGTAGCACTGTTAACAGAGTTAGGCATTCGCGGGGATTTAGGGGATTTTGTCGAATTGGTAGATGGACATCCTTTGCTGTTGAGATTAGTAGCAGATTTATTAAAAGAAGAATATCCCCAAGACGCGGATTTAAGACGATTAGCAGATTTAGGTTTAGGGAATTTGCGGCAGTTGTTGACAGATCCCCAAGTGGTAGGTGTGCATCGCCTGGAAAATGTAGGGATGGTGTTGGTATTGGATGCCAGTTTTGAGCGATTGAGTGAATTGCAAAAGACTTTATTGCTGAATATTAGTGTTTATCGTGGTGCTGTTGAAAGTGCCGCAGCAGTGGCGATGTTACCGGTAAGTTCAGCAGCCGAGATTGAGAGAGAATTGAGGAATCTGGTAAAGCGTTCTTTGTTGGTAGAAAAGCTTAATGGGAAGCGGCGATTTGAATTTCAGCCCGTGGTGTTGGAGTATGTGCGGTATAAAACTGGTAATCAGACAGAGGCGCATCAACGAGCTATTGATTATTATCGCTCATTTGCTAAACAACCCCCCTGGACAACAAAAGATGATGTTAAAGAATACTTGGAAATCTTTCATCACTTTTATCAGTTGCAAGATTATAACTCTGCTTTTGATGAGCTTTGGGTTTGCCATAATTTTTTATCTTTGCGGGGTTATTATGCAGACCAAGTAGAATTATATAGGCAGTTGGTAAGTAAATGGGAAGAAATTGGCGATAGAGAAAACTGGAATTACCGGGCTTCTCTCACTTCATTGGGCAATGCTTACAACCGCCTGGGACAGTACCAACGGGCAATAGAGTTCTTCCAGCAGTCTTTGGAAATTTCTAAGGAGATAAGCGATCGCAACGGCGAAGGTGCTTCTTTAGGCAATTTGGGCAATGCTTACAACTCTTTGGGACAGTACCAACGGGCAATAGAGTTCTACCAACAGTCTTTGGAAATCTCTAGGGAGACAGGCAATCGCAACAGTGAAGGTGCTTCTTTATGCAATTTGGGCAATGCTTACAACTCTTTGGGACAGTACCAAAGGGCGATTGAGTTTTGCCAGCAGTCTTTGAAAATCTTTAGGGACATAAGCGATTGTAATAGCGAAGGTGCTTCCTTAATGAGTTTGGGCAATGCTTACAACTCCCTGGGACAATACCAACGGGCAATAGAGTTCTACCAGCACTCTTTGGAAATCTCTAGAGAGATAGGCGATCGTAATAGCGAAGGTAATTCCTTAATGGGTTTGGGCAATGCTTACAACTCCCTGGGACAATACCAACGGGCAATAGAGTTCTACCAGCACTCTTTGGAAATCTCTAGGGAGATAGGCGATCGCAACAGCGAAGGTAATTCCTTGGGCAATTTGGGTAATGCTTACAACTTTCTGGGACAGTACCAACGGGCGATAGAGTTCTGCCAACACTCTCTGGAAATATCTAGGGAAATAGGCAATCGCAACAGCGAAGGTAATTCCTTAGGCGATTTAGGTAATGCTTACAACTCTCTAGGACAGTACCAACGAGCAATTGAGTTCCATGAGCAGTATTTGAATATAGCCAGGGAGATGGGCGATCGCAACAGTGAAGGTAATTCCTTAATGGGTTTGGGCAATGCTTACAACTCTCTGGGACAGCACCAACGGGCGATAGAGTTCTTCCAGCAGTCTTTGAAGATCAAAAGGGAGATAGGCAATCGCAATGGGGAAGGTAATTTATTAAACAATTTGGGCAATGCTTACAACTCTCTGGGACAGCACCAAAGTGCGATAGAGTTCTGCCACCAATCTTTGGAAATATCCAGGGAAATATGCGATCGCAATAGCGAAGGCAATTCTTTAATTTGTTTAGGTAATGCTTACAACTCTCTGGGACAGCACCAAAGTGCGATAGAGTTCTGCCACCAATCTTTGGAAATATCCAGGGAAATATGCGATCGCAATGGCGAATGTGTTTCCTTAGGCAATTTGGGCAATGGTTACAACTCTCTGGGACAGCACCAAAGTGCGATAGAGTTCTGCCAGCAGTCTTTGGAAATATCTAGGGAAATAGGCGATCGCAATAGCCAAGGCAAAACCTTAAACAATTTGGGCAATGCTTACTTATGCTTGGGCGAATACCAACGGGCGATTGATTTCTGCCAGCAGTCTTTGGATATATTCAGCCAAATCGGCGATCGTAATGGCGAAGCGATCGCATGGTTTAATTTAGGTGAGGCATTAGAAAACCTTAATCGAGAATCAGACGCGCTGGGTGCTTATCGTAATGCCCGTGAACTTTGTCAGGCGATGGGACTCGATGCTAATCTGCAAGATTGCAACAATGCAATTGAGCGTCTTTCTCAACCACAAACGCCTGTAGTCTTCCGTCGTGATTTATGGCGTTGGTTGCGTCGGTTGTGGCGTTGGGTACGCAATTGGTTTCGGCGGTAATATTAATTTACTATCTTATGAAAAGGGAAATAGTGGGCTATTTTTCAACTATATGCTGCAAAAACCACTGGTCAGTCTGTTAACTATGGGATTGTTTGTACAACCTATTGCTACTCACTCCCAGGCTTTAATCTATAATTACAACAATGCAAATTTATCTGAGCAATCCTTACTAATAAGCCAATTTAGACCAGGGGCTAGTTGTGAAGCCAACGATAACTTAAGTTTGTTTGCTGATACTTTTATTAGTGTGTGCCGAAAAGCATCGATTAGGCGGGAGTTTCCGAGCGAGTTTCTGAACTCTTATTTAGAAGACATCAAGAAAAGCAGATCGGCTAGTGGTAAAAAAGCTTGGAAGTTATTGAATGATAATAGATTCAAAAAATAGCTAGAGATAACATGAAATGGAAACTAAAAGTGCAAATAAAGCAGAATCCTTCTATATTGCTATAATTCTCTACAAATCATCTTCAGATCAACCTGATTATCAACCTTTGTACCAAGAAAGCTTTGTTTTGATTAAAGCCACTTCTTTAGAGGAAGCAAAAGCAAAGGCTTTGAATCATGGTAAAAATGAAAGTGTCAGCTATACAAATGAAAATGAAGAAACTATTACTTGGTCTTTGCAGCAATTAGTAGACGTGAATTCAGTTTTGTATGATGACTTTGATTCATCTGAGGATATTGTTGATTTATATGCTCGACATTTTCGGAACTATGAGGCTTACCAGTCATTTGAGCCATTATTATCTCAAGAGTAACTTGGAGAATAGTTATCAAACCACGCGATCGCACACGTGTAAAAGCACTAAGACAGGATGATTTAAGTGCTACTGACTTTGGCTCATGTGTAATAAACATCGGGCATTTCGGGCATTATTATACTTCTATTCATTGTTATATTCATTTAAAAAATGATTGTTACACACCTAGCAAACAAAAAAGCCCGCTGATGCGGACTTTCTAAATTAATTAAGTTATTGCTTTACTTACCGTTTTGCCAACTTCTTCGACATCTTCCGCAGACGAATTGATTGGGGTGTAACTTCCACCAATTCATCGGGGCCGATGTATTCCAAAGCACGCTCTAGGCTCATGTCTATTGGTGCTTGCAACTGAACCAATTCATCGCCACCAGCAGCGCGGTGGTTGGTCAACTGCTTGGTTTTACAGATATTCAGTTCCAAATCTTGCGGACGATTGTGTTCGCCCACAATCATGCCTCTGTAAACCTTTGTGCCGGGAGTAATAAAGAATGCTCCTCTATCTTCGGCGTTCCTCATGGCGTAGAAGGTAGAAACGCCTTCTTCAAATGAGATTAAAACGCCTTTGTTACGGGCTTCAATGTCGCCACTCAGTTGACGGTAATCTAAGAAGCTGTGGTTCATGATGCCTTCGCCACGCGTCATCCGCATGAATTCACCCCGGAAACCAATCAAACCACGGGCGGGAATGACAAACTCTAGCTGAGTGCGATCGCCACTACCTGGTTGCATATCTTGCATTTCGCCTTTACGTTGTCCCAGGCGTTCGATACAGCTACCCACGGCATCAACAGGAATGTCTAACACTAAGAGTTCGTAAGGTTCGCAAGGTTGTCCGTTGACTTCGCGGTAAATAACCTGTGGCTGAGATACTTGAAACTCGAATCCTTCCCGGCGCATGGTTTCAATTAAGATACCCAGGTGAAGTTCTCCACGACCGGAAACGAGGAATTTATCGGGAGAATCGGTTTCTTCAACGCGTAAAGCCACGTTGGTTTCAAGTTCGCGGAAAAGGCGATCGCGCACTTGTCTTGATGTCACCAACTTGCCTTCTTGACCTGCAAAGGGCGAATCATTCACCCAGAAGGTCATTTGTAAGGTTGGTTCATCGACTTTAATTAGTGGTAAAGCTTGGGGTTCGTTAGGATCGGTAATCGTTTCTCCAATGTAAGCATCGGCGAAACCAGCCACCGCCACAATATAACCTGCGGTTGCTTCTTCCATTTCCACCCGTTTCAAACCTTCAAAGCCCATCAATTTGGTAATTTTACCTTTGACGATGGTGCCATTTTCTGTCACTAAAGCCGCTTGCTGTCCTGAACGGATAGTACCATTGTGAATTCTGCCAATGATAATCCGTCCCAGATATTCAGAATAATCTAGGGTTGTGACTTGTAATTGCAGAGGTTTATTGCGATCGCCCACTGGTGATGGAACGTGTTTTAGAATCGCGTTAAACAAAGGTTGCATATCTACCGATTCTGCTTCCAAGGTTTCTTTGGCAAAACCTCCCATCCCGGAGGCGAACAGATAAGGAAAATCACATTGGTCTTCATCTGCGCCTAATTCCAAGAACAGATCCAAGACTTTATCAACTGCAACGTGGGGGTCAGCCTGACCGCGATCGATTTTGTTGATCACAACGATGGGACGCAGCCCTTTTTCCAAAGCTTTTTTCAGAACAAAGCGTGTTTGGGGCATGGGGCCTTCATTGGCATCGACAATCAGAAGACATCCGTCAACCATGCCGAGTACCCGTTCAACTTCGCCACCAAAGTCAGCGTGTCCAGGAGTATCAACAATATTAATTAGTGTTTCTTTGTAGCGAACTGCTGTATTTTTGGACAGGATAGTAATACCCCGTTCCCGTTCTAGGGCGTTGGAGTCCATAACGCAATCCGGAACGTCTTCGCCTTCGCGGAAAATGCCGGATTGTTTGAGGAGTGCGTCAACCAGCGTGGTTTTGCCGTGGTCAACGTGGGCGATAATGGCGACGTTGCGAATTGGGAGCGTCATAGAAGCTTTTGGTGAACTCTAGAGGGTGTTTATAAGATTTACATTTGAATGCTAGGCTGTTTTAACAGAATTGAGAAGGATCGGCAAATTCTGTAAAGAACCTTTAATAATTCTAGCGTAATCGTCACAATTGCGGGGAGTTTTATAAACCCCACAATCGAGATGTGTGGTAATTACGGCGTTACTGGGATAAAAAAGCTTCTGTGACAAACAGGTGTTACCTGAAGGGCTGTATTGCTTTTGAGAATTGCGGTTGATTCGCATAGAGGAATTTAGTCATTGAAATGCTTTGGTGAAAAGTGCGATCTTTGTCCCAGAGAGATGAAGTTACTGGCTACTAAAAGTCAGGTTATTTCGTGTTTGGGATCGATAGAGAAGCGATCGCCAAGCGTGGTTTTTATTGACTAGAATGGGGTGGGTATATCTACAAAAATATTCAGTGTACGCAAAACAATCGCAATGTAGAGCCAGGTCAATTGTTTACGAGAGTAAGAAGCGATGTCTACGACGGGCTACGCCTACGTCATTATCTATGTAGAGACTTTACAATGTAACGCTTCTAGAGAATTTAAGGTATATCCTAAAAACTAATAAAATGACAGCGATAATTATATGGTCTGCTGCCTAAATCCTAATTGCGAGAATCCCCAAAATCCTGACGGGGCAAATTTCTGCCTCAGTTGTGGCACAGAGTTGGTATCGCTATTGAGAAATCGTTACCGAATCATCACACCATTAGGCAGAGGAGGGTTTGCACGCACATATATCGCCGAAGATATAGACAAGCTTAATGAACGATGTGTTGTGAAGCAGCTGGTTCTAAGTCAATTTTATGCCAGTCAGGGTAGTCAGGCACATAAAAAAGCGACTGAGTTGTTTGAACGAGAGGCCAAACGTCTCAAAGAACTAGGAGAACATGTCCAAATTCCCAATTTGTATGCATATTTTAAGGAAGCTGAATATCTGTATTTAGTGCAGCAGTTTATCGAAGGACAAAATCTGTTACAAGAGTTAAAACAACAAGGGGTTTTTGATGAAGCCAAGATTCGAGATGTTTTAAAGAATTTATTATCTGTACTGATATACATACATCAACAACAAGTAATTCACCGAGATATTAAACCAGAAAATATTATTCGCCGTCAAAATGATGGGAAGTTAGTACTAATTGATTTTGGAGTGGCAAAACAAAAAACGGAACCTACAAACACTACGATCGGGACAATTATTGGTTCATTAGGTTATGCACCAGTTGAGCAAATGCAAACGGGTAAAGTTTTTTTGTCTAGTGATATCTACAGTTTAGGAATAACTTGCTTTCAACTGCTGACCAATATCTCTCCTTCGAGTTTGTGGATGAAACAAGGCTATGGTTGGACTTCTAGTTGGCGGCAGCATTTAACGCAACCCATAAGTCAAGAATTAGAGATAATTCTTAATAAGTGTCTAGAAGAAAATCACGAACAGCGTTATCAATCTGCACAGGCTGTCTTACAAGACTTAAAGAAGTTGCCACCGCTAAGGTATACATCACCTCCTACAGTTATTCCACCTACTTTACCATCAAGGACGCAACCGCAAAATCAACATCAATCAACTCGATATCTACCACAATTATCTAACAGTAGATTATTATCTGGAGCAATCATAGCTGGATCGGGTAGTTCATTTTTAGCGATCGCACTTATAAGTTTTCTCGGAACGACTTGGATTAGCTCTGGATTGTGGTTGCTCATTTTAGGAGGATTAGTCTTTATTCAATCTCGCCCCCTTCTAGAAAAAGCTTATTTAATTGTTATTGCTATCATCGCCAATTTACTCGTTGTCTTTATTTTCAGAAATCTTTTAACTAATAATCTTTTCAAAGCTGGTTTAAATGGGCTGTTACTTGTAGGATTGCTAGTTATTCTAGCAGGTATATTGACAATTATTATTGTGGGTGTATCTGAAATAATCAACAACCTGATTGCTAAATATCTTTAGTTTTTTGTATTGTTCAATTGTTATAAATCTCTTTATTTAAAAGAATTTTTGTAATAGATTGGTAATTATTCATGACAAATAAAAAAGAAAACTTGAGACTGCTTATTTCTCTTGGTCTGGCTGGGGTAATGGTAGCAGCTATTTTATGGTTAATTAACAAAGTATCTTCTACTATCGTAACAACACCATCAAACCCTACACAAACTTCATCTTCATTTACAAATAAGTTGTCATTAATGAATTTGGGTACAAGGATTTTGGTGAAAGTGCAAACATCCCCTGAAAAAACAGATGGAGTTAAAGCTTTTGCTGAAAAAGATTACATTACTGCCGTTAAAAAATTTACTGATTCTCTGAAAAATAATCGCAACGATCCAGAAACTTTAATTTATTTAAATAATGCCAAAATAGCGCGAGATAATTCATCAGCTATAAAAGTTGCGATCGTCGCACCAATTAACTTCGACCCTAGTTTAGCAGAAGAGATTTTACGCGGTGTAGCTCAAGCTCAAAATGAAGTTAATACCCAAGGAGGAATTAATGGTAAAAAATTGCAAATTGTAATTGCAAGTGCTGATAATAGAGAAGATTCTGCACGGCTAGATAATGAATTAGTTGAAGATAAAAGCCTTGTAGCTTCTGTGGGTGTTAGACGTAACGCAGAAATATATAAAGAGAAAGGTTTGGTTTTAGTCTTGCCCGTCGAGCTACCAAATCAAGCAGAAAATTCAGGAAAGTTAGATAATAATGCATTAAATAGTCAGCCTAATAGTTCCACAAATAACTACTTATTTCACGTAAATCCGTTATATGATAATTTAGTAGATACTCATTCTCGCTACATTGCTCGACAAGCAAGGAATGTTGCTATTTGTGGCGATGTTCGTAATTCAAGAGATAATCCAACCTCTTCATCAAATCAGATACTTGTAGAAAAGTACACTCAAGCTATCAAAAATTATGGCAGCAACGTTATTAGTACGCCTTGCAATTTAGCAGATAAGAATTTTGACCCTAAAGCTTTTGTAGATAAAGCCATAGAAACAGAAAATGCAAGTGGCTTTTTACTAATGCCTTCAATCAGAAATATCTACTTTGCCACCAAAGTAGCACAAGAAGTTAAAGGTAGAAAGCCACTGTTTGCTTCTGAAACTATGTACAGTGCTACAACTTTGCAAAATGGCAAGGATCTCGAAGGACTGGTATTACCTGTGTATTGGCATCGTGATGCTAATAAAGATAACCCTTTTGCAAAAAATGCCTTTCAGCTTTGGAATGCTCAAGTAAATCAGAGAACAGCAGGAGCTTATGATGCACTCCAAGCAATTATTGCTGGTTTAAAAAAAGATAGTACCCGCGAAGGATTACAAAGGGTATTGTCTAATCCCAATTTTTCAACATCTGGAGCAACCGGAATGATTCAGTTTTCGGCATCCGGGGAGCGTCAAGGAGAAGCAATGCTTGTCAAAATTGAGCGTTGCGAGTCTTGCTCTAGTGGAACTGGTTACGATTTTGCCCTCTTGAATAAGAAGTAGTTTTTTTGAGCTTAATTGTCATTCTCAAGATAGAAATTGCTTTCAAATAGGTAATTTATTCAATTTAAATGTCATACTAAACTGCTTGATTTGATGGCAATCAAAAATTGAAGCGATCGCTTCGATTTTTCTCTAAGGAAAAGTTTTTTTCTCTACCCAGAGTTGTGAGCGCGATCGCTCAAAAGAAAGATGGAATCTCCCTAACCTCTGTGTCAAAGTTATATCAAGTAAGAATTACGAACGCTTTGCCGAGGAGAACACGGATGGTAACTACTTTAGATGATACGAAACGCAATGCTATTGCTGTAAAACTTGCAAGTCTAAAAGCTCTGCAACAGTTGGTCATCGAAAATGAACAATCGCTTTTGACGCAAGGGCTTGATGCTGAAATTGCCGATCGCATCCGAAATTTTATCAATGATGATGAAAAAAACCTTGGTATTTTAGAAACTGTAATTGGTCAGTATGGGATTCAGGCTGAACCTAAAGAAAATGTTACACAATTCATTGAAAAAGCTCGCGAATTGTTCAAAGGTTCTGAGTTAAGCCTGTATGAGAAAGTTTCTCAGCATGAATTGCTGAAACATCAAGTAGTAATGAGTGGCTTGATAGTTCACAAAGCTGCTCAAAAAGTTGGCGCTGATGTGTTGCTAGCGATCGGCCCATTAAATACCATTAACTTTGAAAACCGCGCTCACCAAGAGCAACTTAAAGGCATTCTGGAAATTCTGGGTGTCCGCGAACTCACTGGACAAGATGCAGATCAAGGAATTTGGGCACGTGTTCAAGATGCTATGGCCGCAGTTAGTGGTGTAGTAGGTAGTGCTGTCACCCAAAACAGCGACAAAAAGGATCTAAATATCCAAGATGTCATCCGCCTCGATCACAACAAGGTAAATACCTTATTCACCGAACTACTGCAAAGCGACGATCCGCAGAAGATCCAAGAGTACTTCGGTCAAATTTATAAGGATTTAAATGCCCACGCTGAAGCTGAAGAGGAAGTAGTCTATACAAGAGTACGTCCTTTCTACGGTCAAGATAACACCCAAGAACTGTTTGATGAACAAGCTGAAATGAAGCAGGTGTTAGACCAAATTAAGGGTATTAGCCCTTCGTCACCTGAATTCAAAGATCGAGTTACACAGCTTATGGAAGCTGTTGGCGACCATATTCGTCAAGAAGAAAGCACAATGTTTGCTGCCATTCGTAACAACTTGAGCAGCGATGAAAGCGAGCAACTGGCTACTGAATTCAAAGCCGCTAAGACCAAAATTCAAGAGAAATTAGGTGTTGTTAGCGAATCCAATGTGTAGAAGGCTTTTGAGCTTTCTATAGCTGCTAAAAAGGTTAGTTAAACAAAAACTCCCAGCAGATAAATGCTGGGAGTTTTTGTTTACAAATTTTGCTGACAATATTTATAAGCTGTGTATGCCATAGTTACAACCCCGGTGATAATAGCAGATTCATCGACTTCAAATTGGGGATGGTGTAAAGGGTGGTTAATGATTCTTTCTTTGTAGCCTACACCCAAGCGAAACATAGAACCAGGGACATGTTCTAAATAAATAGAAAAATCTTCAGAGCCAAGGGAGGGTTCGGGTAGTACTTGAACGCGATCGCTACTCCAAGCTTCTTCTGCGGCTGATTGTAACAATTGCGTCAGGGCGTAATCATTTTGGACGCTGGGTACACCTTGGCGATAATTGACTTGATACTTTGCTCCGTAGGTATGGCAAACATTAGATACAATGTTTTCAATCCAGTTTGGGAGATGGGCACGGGTTTCAGGATGGAGCGATCGCACAGTTCCCAATAACTGCACTTTATCGGCAATTACATTCGGCGCTCTGCCACCATTAAATTTCCCTATACTCAATACTACAGGACGTAAAGGATTTTGTGTCCGGCTGATAGCTTGTTGCAGTGCCGTAATCACTTGGCAACCAATCCAAATCGCATCAATCGCCTCATGAGGACGCGCCCCATGTCCAGATTCTCCCATAATCAGAATCTCTAAATCATCAGCGGCGGCTGTTAATGCCCCGTAACGCACCCCAATAGAACCTGCGGGTATAGAAGGGAAAACATGAACCCCTAATAAAGCCGAGACATTTTCCATCGCCCCATCTTTCACCATCCAGCTTGCACCTTGAGCAATTTCCTCGGCTGGCTGAAATAAAAACCGCACTTTTCCACCTAATTCCTCAGCCATTTGGGACAGCACCATCGCCGTTCCTAACCCTACAGTGGTGTGGACATCGTGACCGCAAGCGTGCATAATCCCATCTGCACGAGAGGCATATTCCAAATTAGTGCCCTCTTGAATTGGCAAGGCATCCATATCAGTGCGAATTGCCAATAAACGGTCATTTTGGCCAGTGCCTTGAAGTTCTCCAATGACACCCGTTTTGCCAACTCCTTCTTGTACGTGCAGTCCACTGGAAGACAAAACACCAGCTACAAAAGCTGCTGTTTGGTACTCGTGACCGCTGAGTTCTGGGTGAGAGTGGATGTGGCGGCGAATTTCAATTAAGCGGGGCGCTAGTTTTGCTGCTAAGTCTTTTATATGGGTAAGCATCGATTTAATTAATTTATAGGCTAGGCTTTTTTCCCATGATAAAGAACTGTTAACAAACAAAATGCTTTTGCTATACAAGGAGTGTTAAGAACAAGCAGGGGAGCAGGGGAGCAGGGGAGCAGGGGAGCAGGGGAGCAGGGGAGACAAGGGGACAAGGGGACAAGGGGGAATTATTGAACAAGTCTTTTCTTTTTTCTTGTCTACCTTGTCTCTTCCCCATGCCCCATGCCCAATGCCCAATGCCCCATGCCCCATGCCCAATGCCCCATTCCCAATGCCCAATGCCCCAGTTTATTTTGAATAGCAAGTTGTGCCTAAAGTATTTTCGGGTTTAAACTCGTTACATTCTCTGGGATTTTGACGCTCTAACGACCAGCCATAGGGTTTGTCAGAGGTGACGACACCATTAGCCAGAGTTGTTAGTCGGTAGTTAGCCCCTCGAAAATTAGTAAACTGCAATATTGCATTTTTTAAGTTTGTTGCTTCCAAATTGGCGCTGATAAAACCGGCATAAGATAAATCAGCATTTTCCAGGGATGCTGATTTCAAATTTGCTCCTGTTAAGGAAGCACCACTCAGATTTACCGAATTCAGAATCGCACCTTCTAAATTTGCACCGGTGAGATCGGCATTCGTGAGATTAGCTTGAGATAATGTAGCGCCGCTCAAGTCAGCCCCTCGCAAATTTGCTCCAGTTAGATTCAGCCTAGTTAGGTCAGCGCCACTCAAATTACACCGAGGACAGGCACTTGTTGCCTTCAACTGATCCAAGTCTAGCTGATTTAATGCAAGAGCCTGCTCTGCAAACCCTAAACAAGCTAACAGGGAGACGGTGGCAATAATCTTAAGTTTCATATTTTTTACTGATATTTACAAAAATGACAAGTTACGAACATCACGTACTGTCATCCTTACATATACTGCTTCTCTAAGGAAGTACAGGGATGAAGCATTGATTAAGAAGCTGTAAAAATACTATAAATTCTAATAGTAAGACTACTCAAACGGAAATATAGGCTATAGAATCAAATCGTAAGGAACTATACCGAACCAATTATAGACTACCAAATATGTGATCCCCCTAGCTCGATAAAAATACGACTAGGGGGATCTTGTTTTTAGGCATTGGGCATTGGGCATTGGGCATTGGTTATTAATTCTTCCCCTGCCCCCTACTCCCCTGCCCCCCTGCCTTTTTCATCGCCATCCTAAAAGGCGCAGTCCAGGGACAATTAGGTAATAACTCACTCCTAACCAGAAGCTGATAAAGAAGCCTATAGAGCCAAAAAAAATTAGAGGTAACTGTAACTCTGACCAGGCTGGTTGACTGCTAAATTGGAAAATTGGAGGTGCACCTAACTTCAAAAGAATCAAAAGTGCATAGCCGATCGCACTGCCAAAGGCCGCGAACACAGCGTACACTACATGATGGCTGCGAAGTCCTAAACTCAACGTGAGTAGGCAAACTGCCACTAAAATCACTGCCATTAAGCCCTCGCCGCTATCTTTTGGGGTGATTAATTGCAAAATTAACCACCCGAAGCCATAGCTAATTATGCCCATCAGAGAAGCCACTAAAAACCGCCGCCGTTGACCAAAACAACCAGATACTGTCAATCCCCATGCGGTTCCCCAGCCTGCGGCGACGAACACCAAAATATCTGCCCCAAAGACGGGCTGAGTATTTGGTACTAATTGATTTAGCTGACTCCCAATAAATTCTACAATCTGAGGCCCTAAGCTGGTGTGATAGGCCAAAATAAAACCAGCGATCGCACCAAAACAAGCGCCTATACTACTGAGGAGCATCGCCCAAATCGTCGCCAAACAAGCTCGGAAAATTTTGATGATTGTCTGAGCGATAAAAATAACGGTTTTGGTGAGAGCTAGGCTAAAGTTAGCTAAAACTTGTTCGATAGCTTGTGTTATCAGGGTAAATCTCTGGGAAACTTGCGTTGAGGCTTGCTTAATGTTGTCTTGCAGTTGGGCAAATAACCCTGGTGGCGGTAATGGTTGAGAAATCTTCGCCAAACGTTTTTGAATTATAGCTGCATTCGCTGGACGCGATCGCACATCCTCCTGCACCATCTCATCCAGCAAATCTGCTAGTTGCGGGTTGACATTCACCGCAGTTCGCCATTGCAATTTACCCGTTTGCCGATCTTCCAACTCTAGTGGGTACTTACCTGTTAGTAGTTCAATCATCGTTCGACCAAGAGCATAAAAATCGGCACTTGGCCCAACAATACCTCCAGTAACTTGTTCTGGTGGACTGTAGCCAGAAGAAAATAATCGCGTGGAACTAGACACAGAACGCAGCTTAGAGGCACTAAATTGTTTCGCTCCGCCAAAATCAATTAACACCAGGCGATCGCCCTCTGCTTGCCCTGGAGACGGGGTTAAAGATGACGAAGATGTACCCAGCATTAAATTAGAAGGTTTGATATCTCGGTGAAGAATCTGACGTTTGTGTAATTCTTGTAAAATCTGCACTGCTTGGGCAAACCAGTTTAAAACCAAACTCTCTGGACACCCTTGGGGAAACTTTTTTAATATTTCCTCTAAAGTTTGCCCATTGATTTTTTCCATTACCAGGCAAGGCAGTTGGTGCGGTTTGGGGTTAAACAGTTGTATCTGAAAATACCCTTCGGCATCAACTCTGGGGACACCTGGATGGTGCAAACCGGATAAAACTGCCGCCTCTTGGGTAAATAACTCCAGTGCCTTGGGCGAATCTTCTACCAATACTTTCAACACTTTCTCTGTTTGAGTTTTTTCATCCCAAACTGTGTAGATTTGAGCAAATCCTCCCGATCCCAAGGGCTGAAGTGGAACATAGCGGTTTAACAACTCTAGCGGTGCGCCACAGCTGTTGCAAAATTTGTTTCCCCAAGGCTGAGGATAAGGACGTTGACAATCAGGATTTATGCAGTGAACCGCACTCTGAGTGATGTGGGACACAACCGCTACAATACAAAGGCTGACTTGATTTTAGCGTTTCTTTAGGTTTCGTGATTTTAAAATAGACAAAAGGAAAACCCTCATAGAATCTATGAGGGAATTCATTCATATTTACAGCGAATTTCAAGGAAGGTGAAGTACACAAGCTCGCGTCTCAAAGCAAGGTATAAAGCCTGTTTGACTTCAGAATTCAGAATTCTGAATTCTGAATTCTGCTGTATCTCAGCCCTTAATTACGAAAACTTCTCTTACTTTGTCTGTGCTTGGCAACTTCTTTGCGCTTGCGTTTTTCTAAGGGTGTTTCAAAATGACGATGCTTTCTCATGTCTGGAAAAATTCCCGCCTTGGAAACTTCTCGTTTAAATCGTCGTAAGGCTGACTCAATGTGTTCATTGTCACCTACAATTACTTGGGTCATTATTTCTCCTACTAAGTTGACTTCATCAATGGCTATGCAGGCGGTAACATTACAAAAAAAAGACAGACTCTTGTTTGTCTGACCTTAAGACTCTTGGTAAGTTTTTATTTCCAAGGTTAGTATCGTCCGCCACCGCCACCGCCACCGCCGCGGTTGCCGTATCCTCCTCTGTTACCACCACCAAAGGAACCTCTATCACCTCTGTCTTCCTTGGGTTTAGCTTTATTAACTTTCAGGTCACGACCCATCCACTCAGCACCGTCGAGAGCTTCAATGGCAGCAGTTTCTTCAGCTTCAGTTCCCATTTCCACAAAAGCAAAGCCGCGCGGACGACCTGTTTCACGGTCAGTAGGTACTTGAACGCGCTTTACAGTACCATATTCTGCAAAAATACCACTTAAATCTTCTTGTGTAACGTCATAAGAGAGGTTACCTACATAAATTGACATCGATTCTCTCCAAAATCATCACTGTGTAGAGATTTTAATTTCTCTCAGAAGTCTGTAAATACTAAAAGGAAAAAGCCTTTCAATACTAAAACCAAAGACATCGCTGAATTAACTCTCATAAATCTAGGATGACATATGAGCCAACTCTTTGCATCCACTAGATAGTTAACCAGTGATGCGATCGCACCTAAGCGATCGCCCGCCCCCACATACCCTAAGTACAATCCACCGCAAAAAGGGGTTGGAAATGGAATAAAATAAATTCTGTAGGGTGATATAGAAAATCAGACATGCAGGGGCGCATCTTTAATATTCCGAATTGAACGTTTGACTGCATTCACCATGAAGCATTACTTCAAAATTTTAATACGAAAGGCAAAGTCAGGCAACAAATATAAAACTATTGTGACTTGTACTCTTTTGAAGAACCTGCTATAAAAGCAACTGCGATGCTTATAGCAGCAAGCATCGCGAGTCTTTTTCTTTGGCGCTAGCCTCTTTTTTTGGAAAAGGAGAGTAAGTGGCGTAACATTCATGTTCGGCTAATTAACCAAAGTTGCAATCTTAAGTTGCCGAACATCACCTTTCCAAACAGTCTCTAATTCAGCTTTGACAAGTTGAGCGGCCTCATCTTTGCCTAGTGCCTGCAAAGTTGCCTGCAAGCCAAATAGAGAACGTCCATTATGGGGATATTTTTTTAAATCGGCACGAAAGACTTTCTCAGCTTCTCTATAGTCACCCTTAGCCAAAAGCACAGCACCCAAAGATTCCCGCGTCGGAAAGTACCAGTCTGGTGGTTCCACGTAATTGAGGGCATCTTCTGCTACTACTGCTTTTTCTAGCAATTGGATGGCAGATTCATAATCATGATTTTCTCTAGCAATTTTGGCGTCTAGAACTTTTGAGGCAATGTCTAAAATATTACTGGCAGGACTAAATCCAATAGTTGCCTCGGTGGAAATTCCCTGTTTGGCAGCTAGTAATGCCCGACTTTCACTTGCTGCATTTTCAAGTTTGCCTGTGGCTGCGATCGCCATACCGCGAGCAAAATGCCAAAGTGCTGTGGTAGTGGGCAATTTAGCTTCGGGAGCAGGAGTTTTTAAGATGGCATCCCAATCACTAAAGCGTGTCTGAATCAGCATTTTGCTGCCGAGGAATCCCTCAAGCATTGGTGCATAGGGGTCAATTGCAGTAGCGTTTGCAACTAATTTATCTGCGGATTTCAGAGCATCTTCATATCTTCCTGCCATGCTACTGGCCACCATGAGGAAATGTACGTTGTGGTTGTAGTACATCATGGGGTAAGTGCCCTGGACTTGATATTTTTTGATGTAAATATCATCTTGAGCGATCGCCTGCTCATTTGCCTGCATTGCCCCTTGATAATCTCCCACACGAAAATAAATATGACTTGGCATGTGTACCAAGTGTCCTGCTGCTGGCGCTAGAGTTCCGAGTCGGTTAGCACTGACAAGGGCCCGTTCTGGAGAAGGTGAGGCTTCTACTGCATGGATATAGTAATGATTAGCTCCTGCATGATTCGGGTTACGTTTGAGAACTGATTCTAAAACAGCCACAATTTTTTCTGTATCTGGCTGTGGCTTACCATCTTTAGTCCAGTGCTGCCAAGGATGCAGATCCATCAGGCTTTCAGCGTAAAGTGTCGCCGCATCCAAATCATCAGGATAGCGCTTGACTAGGTTTCCCATTGCTTTGGCGTAATCTACCGCTAGTTGATACAAATCAGCATCGGTATCTTGAGAGTAACGTTTTGCTAAGGCGGTAATGTAGTCCCGTTCTTGGGTGGAAGCTTGGGTAGAAAGGGCCAAAGCTTGGTGTATCGCTTGGTAAGCAGCTAATTCCCGATTGGGGTCTATTGCCGAGTTAATGTTGGGCCCCAAGGCTAAAGCAACACCCCAATATGCGATCGCTAAATGGGGATCGAGTTTGGCAGCGTATTGAAAAGAACGCACTGCCTCATCATGATTGAAAGCGTAAATTAAATTTAATCCCTGATCGAAAAACTTTTGGGCTTGGGGATTAGAAGTAGAAACTGGATGGTGGATTGTGCCAAGTCCAGATATTAAGTAGTATGGCTGTTTTACTTCAGCGTCAACGTGTTGGTATAAGCTTTCATCAAGAAGCGGCTTGTTATCAGATATCGCCGCGCTAGGAGCGACTAAAGAGAATATAAGCACCCAAACTAGAAATAAGTACTTCATTATTATTTTTCTTCAAGCTCTTTTTTAATATTCAAATGCCACAGTTTCTCTAAATAAGCAACTTGTCGGCAAAAAACAGCAGTCTGGTATTTCTTATAGATATTAAACCCAACAAACACAATCATTGGAATCAAGATAGAATATCCGATGAAAATGTTAACAGACGAATCAGTTGGCATTTTGTAGTCTATATATTGGGAGTTGGGAGTTGGTTGAGTACTAGAATTTGATTGCATAAATATCTTCATAAATACTACAAGTAAGAAGCTAGAAATAAACGTGGAGAATTGTTCCTGCTGTCTTTGAGCAGAAATTAATCACCAGTTCTATTAGGTACTTCAAAGCCGCTACTGAGACTTATCTATGCCTTCTTGCACTAGCTAAACTATTGTTCAGTTAAAACCTGAAAAATTATGTTGATTTCTGCTAAATTTTGTGACAAAATCCTTATTCTGCAAGCTACTGCTCCTACAGTATTTACTGAGATTTCCACTATTTTTAATGTCAGTTATTTCTAGTACTTGCTTAATTAGTCAGAGTTGCAGAAGCAATATACAGCGGATTGCAAGTTAATAAGTGACTATTAAGAAAGATGTGACTAATATATAACTCAATACGCTTGCGTTAGCCCCAAAAACCTTAAACTACGTAAGTTGGGGAGTCACTGCGCCCTTGCAGTTTCTCGACTTGTATCCCTACAAAGAAGCAAGCTACGCTTTTAGCTTGGCATATTATTTTCAGTTCGTAGTGTACCCCTCCGGGGAAGCAAGCTACGCGTAGCGTCTCGCAGAGAGGACTTTAGTCCTCAAAATAAGGGCTAGAGCCGCTTACAACTACAAATCCGATTTTTTTGTGACACTTGCGTAAGTCCTAAGTGATTAAAGACGAAAGTATTTTGAAGCATCTCCTCTCATTTACCCAGAATTGAGTACACGGACTCGCTAATACTGCACTATCTACCACCAATTTGAAAGCCTCTGCACTCTGTTGACATATTTACCATATCCAGTGGTAATAAGCCAACTTGCGGGTTATCAACAGCACTATCTACCTGAAGTTATAAATGATTTTGTCTAAAGATATAACAATATAATGATGCCTTTCCCTCTTTTGGATATTACCTGAATTTCCAAAGATGATTTTCAAGGTTAAATAACTATGTACAATGGACACAAATATTTGTCATAAAAACATCGTCCGATAGAAGAATAAAAAGTTATTTAAAAGTAATCTATAGATATTGCAGCGCTTGTCAAGCAAGCAAGAAACGATCAACACTTAACCTACTTTAGGAATAAAAAAGATGAGTATCGAAGATAAAGCAAAAGCTTTCGCTAAAAACGTCGAAGGAAAAGTACAAGAAGCAATTGGCGAAGTAACTGGCGATCCTAAAGATAAAGCTGAAGGTAAAGCTAAACAAGCTGAAGCCCAAGTCCGTCACACCACTGAAAATATCAAAGATGAAGTTAAAAAGACTTTAGACTAGTACAGCGTGATAGAGGTTTTCCTCGTTGTAACAACTTGTTCAAGTAGTTAGATTTTGATGGTAATGTAATAGGTGAAATTTTATTTAGGAAGAAGGTTTAAGTTAAATAATTATTTACTGAACCTTCTGCCTTTATTAGCTCTTTTTTTTACCTTCTTTTTTCAGCCATTTTGAAAATAACGATCGCAAAGCATTTTCTCAATCTATTACTGATTTTCTCAAAGGTGCTAATTCATAATTAATATTCTATTTACCTATCTTTTAACAGACATCCCAACATCACAAGGTAATTCTATTAATTCTATTGTACTAACAGCGTTATTAGGGTAATAATTTTTTGTCGCCTACTTTTAGTTTTCGTCAGCTAAAGGTAGGCGGATAGTAAATGTACTACCCTTGCCTGGTTCAGATGTCACATCGATTGTGCCTTGATGTGCTTCGATAATACAGCGAGAAAGATATAATCCCAAGCCACTACCAGAACGTTGGTGTTTTCCTTGACGAAATCGCTCGAATAATATTGCCTGATCTGGTTTAGAAATTCCTGGCCCTGTATCTTGGATATCAATATTCACAGCGATCGGAGTCAGATAACAGTGAATATTTACAGAGCCTTTGTCTGTAAATTTGATAGCATTGCCGATAATATTTGTCAGAACTCGCCGCAGTTCTAAGCGATCGCCCATAATGGTGCTTGCAGTTTCACTTAGATCGATGTTTACAGCTAATCCTTTTTCTTCAGCTAAGGGAGTTAATTCTTGGCAAACTTCACTAACTAATTCCTGAATATTGCAGGCAGAAATTTTTAAGGTTTTACAGCCCGCTTCATGACGATAAACTTCTAATAAGGTATTTACCATTTCCAGCAGGTCTTGATTGCTGCCAATCATGGTATTAATTATTTCTTGCAATTGTGGCGAAACATCGCAAAACCTGCCTTCCAGCAATAATTTTAATACGCGGTTAGAGGCTACTAGAGGGATGCGTAAGTCGTGAGTAAAACGGGAGACAAAATCCGCCCGGAGGTTCGCCATCTGATCTCGTTCGTCGATACTATGCTTGAGGCGCAGGAGCGATCGCACCCTTGCATGTAGTTCATCAGGATCGAATGGTTTGCGAATGAAGTCATCTGCACCAGCGTCTAATCCTTCAACAACGCTAGACTCATAGTGAGCCGTAAGCAGCAGAATCGGGATAAATGGCAACGCCTGATTCTGTCGGATGCGCCGAGTGAATTCATAGCCATCTAGCTCCGGCATCATCACATCTAAGAGAATTATGTCTGGCGGTGACTCTTCAACCATAGCCAGAGCAATCTTACTATCTTCTACTAAGCTAATTTCATAGTCCTCATCTTCTAGGACTGCTTCTAAGACCAGTAGATTGTCAAAAATATCATCGACAACGAGAATTTTATCTTTTTTGACAGTTTTAGGTAAAGACATGGCTATATAAAAAAGAAGTGCTTGGCTATCCCTAGCAAATCTAGTAATAGCTTACTTCACCAGCGCTGAGATTATTAAGGATTAACATTTTCTTTTAGAGTTTTCTGAGTTTAATACCTTTTTCTGCGTAATTACACTTATTTTTTATTAATAATGCGTATTATTTGTTTTATAAATTACTCTTCTCATAAGTATATTAGTCGCCTAAATTCTCCAATTAATATGAGTGCCTGAGTGCTAGAGTGAGTTATTTTAGTCGCTTTTATGTGCATAATACCGCTCAAAGCAAGGATAACTACTTAATAATCACCTACTTTTACTTGCTATCAGATTTCTTCGGAAAATTTGTATAGCATAACACATCGGGCGTTGGGTTTATGTATAAAAATATTTTTTGATTGAATTATATTGTCATATCGAAACTCTTGCCTTAGAAAAGCTTACGAGATAAGGTTATCTATGTCTAATGGTAGATGAAGTTCAGGGAATAATACCAAACGCATTGCTTTTTGTATAAGATCCCGAATAGAAGAACGAGATTATTTTAATCTGTACTTTAGATAAATAAGAGTAAAGTTAAGCAACTATGAGTGAAATCAAGATCCTTGTGATTGAAGATCACAACCTGACAAGAATCGGCTTGCGGTCTGCTTTACAAACCCAGCCAGAGTTTAACATTGTTGGTGAAGCAGCCAATGCAGCCGACGGTATCAAGCTTCTGAAAACTCTCAAGCCGGATGTTGCTACTATTGACATTGGTTTGCCTGACATGGATGGTATTGAGCTAACACGCACATTTAGGCAATATCAGGCAGAAAATGAGGACTATACAACAAAGCTGCTGATTTTAACGATGCAAAATAGCGAACAAGCAGTTTTAGCAGCATTTGCAGCAGGTGCAGATTCTTATTGTATGAAGGATATAGAAACTGAGAAACTAGTAGAAGCTGTGCAAACGACTTATGCAGGTAGCTCATGGATCGATCCAGCGATCGCAGACGTTGTACTACAACAAATACGTCAAGATTTCACCGATGGCAACAAAGGCGCATCTGGAAAAAGAGTTTTGATTGAAGGTATTGACCCAGATGTTGAGAAAAGTATAGTCAGCTATCCTTTAACTCATAGAGAGATGGATGTTTTAGAGTTGATTGTCGCTGGCTGTGACAATGCAGAAATTGCCAAAAGGCTCTATTTAACAGTCGGTACTGTCAAAACTCATGTTCGAGGTATTCTCAATAAACTCTGTGTTGCTGACCGGACACAAGCTGCTGTCCGTGCGTTGCGGGCCGGATTAGTACCGTAAGCAAGTAAAACCATCATCAACTGTGTACACAAGAACACTTAACAAATAAAAATATTTCTTTCTCAGTCTCCAGTAAATTGTTTTTTGGTCAAAGCAGTTAACTGGGACAAAGATTTATGAAGAAATCGTTACAAAGTTTAGTAGAATGACATAATTGACTAAATAAGTATTTTTCTATACATACATGATAGCGGATCGATTTCCCTGGCTTACCGCAATTGTCTTACTGCCACTTGTTGCTTCCCTGCTTATCCCTGTGTTGCCTGATAAAGATGGTAAACTCGTGCGGTGGTATGCACTAAGTGTAGGTATTGCAGATTTTGCATTAATGTGCTATGCATTTTGGAATCATTACGATGCCAGCAGTGCTAGTTTTCAAATGGTGGAAAATTATGCCTGGATACCTCAGTTAGGTTTTAACTGGGCGGTATCAGTCGATGGGCTTTCAGCGCCACTTGTGCTTTTAGCCGGATTTGTCACCACACTCTCGATTTTTTCAGCTTGGCAAGTCGATCGCCGACCCCGCCTCTTCTATTTTTTGATGCTGGTGCTGTATTCGGCACAAGTAGGGGTGTTTGTTGCTAAAGACTTGCTGCTATTTTTCATCATGTGGGAAGTAGAACTGATTCCCGTCTATCTATTAGTCTGCATTTGGGGTGGGCAAAGGCGTCGTTATGCGGCTACAAAATTTTTGTTGTATACCGCAGCTGCTTCTATATTTATTTTAGTGGCAGCCCTGGCAATGGGGCTATACGGCGGCGGTGATATGACGTTTGATATAACCGCCCTGGCTAAAAAGGAATATCCTCTTGGACTACAACTGCTACTTTATGCAGGATTGTTGATTGCATTTGGTGTCAAGCTTGCTGTTTTCCCGATGCATACTTGGTTGCCTGATGCCCACGGCGAAGCATCCTCTCCTGTATCGATGATATTAGCTGGTGTGTTGCTGAAGATGGGCGGATATGGACTGATTCGCCTGAATCTTGAGTTGCTTCCCGATGCACACATTTATTTTGCGCCAGTTCTAGCCATTCTCGGTGTTGTCAACATTATCTATGGTGCATTGAACTCCTTTGCTCAAACCAATATGAAGCGGCGTTTAGCTTATTCGTCGATTTCTCACATGGGGTTTGTACTGCTTGGGATTGCGTCCTTCACTGATTTGGGAATCAACGGCGCAATGTTGCAGATGATTTCGCATGGTTTAATTGCATCAGTGCTGTTCTTCTTAGCAGGTGTTACTTACGATCGCACCCACACAATGGTAATGAAAGATATGGGCGGTATTGGTCAAGCCATGCCCAAAGTCTTTGCCCTGTTTACAATCGGAGCAATGGCATCTCTGGCACTTCCCGGTATGAGCGGCTTTGCTGGCGAACTCTCGGTATTTGTTGGAATGACAAGCAGTGACGTTTACAGTTCGACTTTCTGCACCGTCACAGTTTTTCTCGCCGCAGTTGGAGTTATCCTCACACCGATTTATCTACTTTCCATGCTGCGAGAAGTGTTTTATGGTAAAGATGCAGCACTGTTATGCGACATTAATAATGCAGGCTTGGAAAATCGAGAAGATGAGGGAACAGTTTGTTTTGGTACAGACTGTCTCGTACCAGAAGATGCAGTCTACGAAGATGCTAGACCGCGTGAAGTGTTTATTGCTGCCTGTTTTCTGCTGATGATTATTGGTATTGGTTTCTATCCCAAAATGGCGATGCAGATGTACGATGTGAAGACCGTTGCAGTCAATGCTAATCTTCGCCAGTCTTATGCCATAGTCTCGCAAAGCAATCCTCAGATTTATGCCAAGGGATTCTTGGTTCCGCAAATTTCCGAGGTTGAGGTAGCGCCCGTTTTAGGAACTTTGAAGTAAGCTTTTTGACTAATAGACTTGTCGAAAAGAGCGTTTTGTACAACTAAGTACTACCCGTCTATGCGTTTTTATTAGTTTATTACTTTGACCAAAGACTCTACGCAACCTACAATTACTACATTGGAGTAATACATAAGTGGGTTGCGTATGAGTAATACTTCGTTCTTTGATGAACAGAAAGAGCAATCTTTAATAAAAGCTAGAATTGTTGAGAAATATTTTTGGGCTTGGGCACAAGTAATGATTGGAACTATTAAAAGGCTTGAAAGCAAAGGTAGGGAAGTTGATCCAAGAATTGCTTACATAGACCTTTTTGCAGGCCCAGGTCGATACAAAGATGGTTCAAAATCAACACCAATAAAAGTTTTAGAAACTGGAATTTCTAACCCAGAGATGCAAAATAGGCTGGTGACAGTATTTAATGATGTTGATGCAGAAAATGTCAGTTCTCTTCATGAAGCCATAAATTTAATTCCTGGTATTGACGATTTTAAATATAAGCCTCAAGTAATCAATCATGAAGTTGGGGAAAATATTGTCAAAACATTTAACGAGCGAAAGTTAGTCCCTACATTATTTTTTGTAGATCCTTGGGGATATAAGGGATTATCGCTAAAACTTATTAATTCAGTTGTAAAGAACTGGGGGTGTGATTGCATTTTCTTTTTCAATTACAACCGGATCAATATGGGTTTAGGTAACGCAGCTGTTGAAGAACACATGAATGCACTATTTGAAAAAATGCGAGCAGATGAAGTACGCCAACAACTAATAACCCTTAATCCAAAAGAACGGGAGTTAACAGTTGTAGAGGCACTTTGTGAAGCTCTCAAAGAAATGGGTGGAGAGTATGTTCTACCTTTTCGCTTTAAACATGAAAACGGCAACCGAACTAGCCACCACTTAATCTTCGTGAGTAAGCACGTTAGAGGCTATGAAATCATGAAAGAAATAATGGCAAAAGAGAGTTCTGAACAAAATCAAGGCGTACCTTCTTTTGAATATAATCCAGCGACTTCTAAACAACCATTGCTTTTTGAGTTTTATCGTCCTCTTGATGACTTAGAAGAAATGTTATTAGATACATTTGCAGGTCGAACAATAACCATGCAAGACATTTACAATCAGCATCATGTTGGAAGGCGTTATATTAGCAAGAATTACAAAGATGCTCTGAAGAATCTTGAAACTAAAAGCAAAATAGTAGTAGATCCACCTGCTAATAAACGAAGAAAGAATAAAGGTGAACTTACATTCGCAGATTCGGTAAAAGTTACATTTCCACCTAAGCAGTGATTACCAAACTTTCTTTTTTACCTACTAATTTAACTGGAGTATTTCCCCATCTCTTTTGATGCCCCTTCCAAGCATCAGGCATTTCATCCCATATTTTACCATCCAGTAACCTACCTCCAGCCTTAGAAGTTCTTCCGCCAATCTGCTTGAAAAAGAATGCCACTTCTGCTGCTTGACACTGGTCATGAATATTTTTTACCCACTCAGTTTTTAGAGGGCGATGTTTTTGTCCAGACTCTCCACCGACAATAACCCAGTGAATATCTATTAACTCAAGATTCAATTCACCTAAGAGCGGTTCACATGAAAGAAAGCGGACAGTCGCGGGAACTTGGCGAAGAAAGTCAACACGATGAACATAGTTTTGATTTTCGACAGACACACCCAACCAGATATTTTCATAAAATTCTAGTTCAGAAGCCAACTCAAGTAATCGATCCGGTCGTTTTGTTAATATTTGATATATGTGCCAAGGCGTTTCATGAATTACTTGAAAGACCTTTTGAATGAAATCAAGAGGTACATCTTCATGAAAAAGATCGCTCATTGAATTCACAAATATTCTACTTGGAGTACGCCACTTTAAAGGTTCTGCTAACCTTTCAGGGTGTAAAGTTAAATCAAATCCATTCTTGAAGTTATTAGGAAAGCGTTTAGTGATAGCTTCTGCATAGCAATGCAAACAACCTGGGCTAACTTTGTTACAACCAGTCGTTGGGTTCCAAGTTTTATCTGTCCACTCAATACCCGTGTGCGCACTAGACATATTACATAACCTTGTAAATTACAAATTCTGCAAATTATACTTTTTGGGATCTGTGTTTTTTATAGTGTATCTGTACTATAACAGAACTCACGATCATCTCATCAATGTAGATGGGGTGGAGCGATCGCATAATCCAAGCATTTAAATTACCATAATAGGATTTTGCTAGAGCCACAAGCACTGAAACTTAAGGCTCGGAGGATGGATTAAGGAACAGTAAATCAAAGTATCCCCAGCAACGCTTAAAAACTTGCCCCAAACTGCTACCAATACATGGGATGCTGGTTGATGATTAGTGAGTTTTACCAATGTCTGTTGTTTCTACCACCACTGTTAGCGTTCCCGCCACAACTGCGAATTTGGGGCCTGGTTTTGATTGCATTGGTGCAGCATTAAAGCTGTACAACGAGTTCAAGTTCACTCGCCAAGAAGGTGGGTTAACTATTGATGTCACTGGTACAGAAGCCCAACGAGTCCAAACTGATGAAAGTAATCTTCTCTACCAAGCGTTTGTCAAGTTCTATCAACATATAGAGCAGACACCGCCGAGTGTGAAAATAGAAATTAAGTTAGGTGTACCACTGGCGAGGGGTTTGGGTAGTTCGGCGACAGCAATTGTTGGTGGATTAGTTGCGGCTAATCAACTTGAAGGTGCTACTCTTTCTCAGTCGCAGGTGATGGAGTTAGCGATCGCAATGGAAGGACATCCTGATAATGTAGTTCCAGCTTTATTGGGTGGATGTCGTCTCGCTGCTACCAGTGGCGCAGGTTGGGAAATTTGTGATGTTCCCTGGTATAAAGATGTTGTACCAGTTGTGGCTATTCCTAATTTTGAACTTTCCACTTCAAAAGCGCGGGGCGTTCTGCCAACAGAAGTCAGTCGCGCCGATGCGATTTTCAATACCGCCCATTTGGGCTTATTGTTGCGCGGCTTGGAAACTGGTAACGGACAATGGTTAAAGACAGCTTTGCAAGATCGATTGCATCAGCCCTATCGTAAAGCTTTGATTCCTGGTTATGATGCTCTCAACATTGCAGCTGTTAGTGCTGGTGCTTATGGTATGGTGATTAGTGGTGCGGGGCCGACACTGTTAGCTTTGGCGGATAAGTTACACTCAAAGGAAGTGGAGGCGGCGATGTTAGCTGCTTGGCAAGAAGAAGGAATTACAGCCGAGGTGCGATCGCTTTCTCTAGATACCCAAGGCGCAAAAAGCTTTTAATATTTTACTCAGCACTTAAAACTCGATTTATGGAGCAAACTCAGGCTGAAATAGCGGCGCTTAACTCTCAAATTCAGGCTCTTTTAGAAGAACGCGCTGCACTTACGATAAAAAATAATGTCATCTCTGGCGAGAATGATTCACCCCAGGTGGTGGTGGAAGCTTACCGCCGTCAAGCCAGAGAAAATGCCCAATTATCAGTTGAACTCCAAGGCATAGATGCAGCGATCGCCGCTTTAGAAGGCAAGATAAAACAAAAACAAGGTAAGTTAGTGCGTTGGCAAGGTGAATCCAAACAACTTATCCAACAGCAGCAGCTAGAGGAAGCGAAAGAAGTAGCTCAGGCTCATGCTGAACGCATTAATCAACTAGCAAGTGAACTGGCCGCAGAAGTCCGTTTTCTTAAGGCTTGTGCCAATCAACTGAGTCCAATGTATTGGCAGATTTATTACAAGCCCTTTATTACTGGCTTTAAGACAATCTCCGTTCCCTATGTCCGCTCTGATGGAGAAGTGTGGACAATTGTCAACCGGATTGTTTAATACTTTACCCTTTTCGTTTGTTTGTAATACATTGACCTCTCTTTTTTTAGGCTATCGATTACCTAAATCTTTCTCAACAAAAATATAACTTACTTAAAACCAGAGCAAAAACATTGATAGTTATCCACTCAAATTCTCCAGTTTGTGGGTAGCGATCGCCTATAAAATTTTTGTCATTTACATTCTTCTGCTTTTGTCAAATATCCACAGATTGCCTGGTTCTACAATCCTGTTCCTGGCTTATTTACAGCAATCTTAAGAAAAATGTGACTAATGCATAGCAATTTTGAGAAAGGGATTTAGGCTCGAAACCCAAAGATGTTTATTCCAAAATGAGATGCTTCCTCATGCTCAAAGATAAATGCTGGCTTTCCTCACAAGTTCCTCAAATTGTTTTGCTATAAATATAAATATAGTGCGAAAACCTTTAAGAGATTTAAAATTCAAAAGTCGCTAAACATAGTTGAGGGATTAGTCATTTTTGACAATCCAGCATCTGGAAACCCGAAACCGTAAAGACCAATTACCAATGAAATCGGAGGTCTATATGATGTTTAAAAAGATTCTAGTTGCATTAGATCGCTCGGAAATAGGGCAACAAGTTTTTGAGGAAGCATTGGATTTAGCAAAGTTAACACAAGCTAGCTTAATGTTACTTCATGTCCTGTCTTCTGAAGAAGAGGGTAGTCCTTATGTACCCATGCTGTCTAATATGGACTACTATCCAGGATTGACCAGTCAAAGCTTTGAGTTATACCAACAACAGTGGGATACCTTTAAAAATCTAGGAATCCAGATGTTGCAATCTTTCTGTGCCCAAGCAAACACAGCAGGTGTGACTACGGAATTTACACAAAATGTTGGTAATCCTGGTCGGATTATTTGTGATTTAGCCCATAGTTGTGACGCTGACCTAATTGTTATGGGGCGTCGGGGCCATTCTCGGCTGATGGAACTATTTCTCGGTAGTGTGAGTCACTACGTTCTGCACCATGCTCCTTGTTCAGTGCATGTTGTGCATCTTTCAGTTACTCCTAAAAGAGATGAAGTTGTCAAAGAAACTACAAGCACTTTCAGCGTTAACTAACTACTAAGCTATTCCACATTTAACTTGCATAATTAGGGTAGGCAAAATGGCGCGATCGCTACTTCTCTGCAAGAGGCCGCGTTAACGATAACGCTCAGTATGCTGCCTACCCCATAAAAGTTAGTTATCTCAATCAACGATCTCTGTAAATTCAATCTCCAACAAGCGATCGCTAACTACACTGTATTGGGCTAAAATTGAGCGTGGGCATAGCTCGTCGTAGATTTATAGTAAAAAATAAAAAGTCAGCTACCCAAAATTAGAGTTGAGAGCGAAAAGTGGATCTATGAAAGAAGATACTATCGAGATCGCTGGTTTTCATGCTCATGTTTACTTCGATCCTGCGAGTCGGGATGCAGCTGCGCGCGTACGTGAAGGATTAGGCGCTAGGTTTGAGGTGCAACTCGGACGCTGGTTTGACAAGCCGATCGGGCCCCATCCACAAGCGATGTATCAAGTTGCTTTCTTACCGAATCAGTTTGAGAAAGTCGTTCCTTGGTTAATGCTCAATCGTGAGGGATTGAATATTCTCGTTCATCCTGAAACGGGGGATGCTGTGGCAGACCATGCAGTTCATTCCCTATGGTTAGGAGAAAAACTAGATTTAAATATTGAGTTTCTTCAACAGCTTAAGCCGACTTTATCCAATTAAGAAAAGTAAACAACATTGCTGAGTAAAAGTTTTGTTTTGAGGCATGAAACTTTTTCTATTGTGACTAATTTTGGTGAAATTGAAAAAGTTCAATTTTCCAATAAATACAGGTTTCAGGCTATGTGTAGGCGCTTTAGCGGTTTGCTGCAAGTGCAATCAAGGAAAAATAAGAATTGGTATTAAACCCTTAATTGCAGATAACCGTTTATTAACATCTTAGTTGAAAAGAGAAATAAGACATCCGTTTTGCAGAATGCTATGCTGTTAAGCAACATTCTCATAAAAAGGAATTTGTCTGATGAAAAACATCTCTGCGAAAGAAAAAATTGCAGGTATTTACCAATTAGGCAAAGTTAATTTCAGAGTTCCGAAGAAACAGATTCTATTTAGTACTCTTATTCTCTGCCTTGGTTTGCTGGGACTAGGTGGTTTCTGGTTTAAATCCAGATATAAATTTGATAATCAGATGAGTGTAAAACTACAAGAATTATCTAATGTCGATTATCCAGCCAATCCTGCACCATTAGGAAAAAATTTTAAAAGATATTCTAATCGAAAATTAACACTGATTAAAAAAGATGATACGCATTTCGATTTCGTACTAGAAGCAACAGATAAAAACACGGCAAAAATAGTTATCAAAAATGTTGATTTAGAGCTATTAGTTCCTAAAGCACCTGAATGGGTTAAAAAAGATCGAGGTTTAGAAATAATCGCTTTTACAGATAGGGAGTGGAACAGGCAACAGATTAGTTTTCCTGCTAATTCAAAAAATATAGAAATTGTTGGAGGAGATGGTTTTGAAAAGCAAAATATTGTAGAGATTGCTTTGGCTAATAATTGCTTAAATGCCGGATTTTGGGAAATTTTACTTTTTACTAAAGAGGATAATAACAAAACCCTTTATTATCAAAGTTGGTTTACTTTCCCAATTGGACATTACAAAAATATTTTTGAAAAAATTAATAAGATTTCATATTGGCAGCATTGGTGGAAATTAGAACACTGGCAAGATCCGAGTGGCACAGTAGTCAAAACTAATCTTTTAAGAAATGTAATCGATCAAAAAGAAGTTCCTACTCAGTTCCCCCTTGATGAGAGGATAATTGTATCTGGAGAGCAAAGTAGAAAAGTTAGAACTACGCTAGCGACCAACATCACCAAATGGAGAGATTTTTACGACGTTAAAAATGAAGTTAAGTTTGCAAGTTTTCGAGCGCCAGGATTTTACGATCAAAATAAGCCTTGGGGCAATCAATACTGGAGAATAGGCAAATTTGATAAAGCGATTTTAAGGAATATTAAACCGATTGGCGTGGAACAAAATTTACAAGAAATTGAGTTAGGATTCATAGATACCAAGACGGGCGAACAAAATAAATTATTCATTAGTGGCATTAACCTAAAAACGCTTCCTCAATTGGCTGTAGCAGATTATCCTAAAGGCTTATATATGCCGATGGGAATTGGGATACCTCCTTTTTATCAAAGCTATGAAGAGTTAACTAAAAATCATCCAGATGTCAGCCCCTATTTCAGTTTTTTACTAGATTCACAAGAGCGATGGATAGATCATCACCACTTAGCAGTTGATGGTTCAGTGATGCACCTTGATAAAGATAACCCAAATCTTTTGCATCTTTACTTGCTATCCTACGAAAGAAATACTTTAATAGCTCATTTTTTGATCGATTTAACATAGATATAGATGTTCGGGAAGCCCGAAAATCATTCATGAAGTCGATTAATTTCAAATCATCTACTAGAACACAAGGCGCGATCGCTTTTCATTACTTTCTGGTTAGTCTGCAAATAATCATGTAGCAAATCGCAACCGCGTGCCAGTAATTTATCCAGTTGGATATCTGCTAAATCTCGGAAAATTACTGTGCTATTACCACTACCCGCAGCCAGAGTCTTGCCGTCATGGCTGAAACTGACGCTGGTTAACTCATCTTTATCGCCTTTCAAAGCAATTAGCAATGTTCCTTCTCGGTTCCAAATCCTTACTTTGTCATCACTGCTGGCTGCCAGAGTCTTGCCATCGGGGCTAAAACTGACACTGATAAAACTATCGCCATCGCCCGTGAGATTATTTAGCAACTCACCGTCTCGATTCCAAATCTTCACTGTACTATCAATACTAACTGAGGCAATGCTTTGACCATCAGGCGACCAAGCAACTCCATTGACTCGACGGCTATGACCAATTAATGTGTATAGCAATTTACCCTCTATAGTCCAGATTTTCACGGTTTTATCATCACTGGCTGAGGCTAGCAACTTGCCATCTGGGCTAAAGCTTACCCAATTCACCGCTTCTTGATGTCCCTGCAAGGTATTGAGCAGTTTACCGTTGCGACTCCAAAGTTTTACTGTTTTATCTTTACTAGCCGAGGCAATTACTTGACCATCAGGCGACCAAGCTACACTCAAGACGGTATCATTATGACCTTGTAAGGTGTTGAGCAGTTTACCGTCACCACTCCAAAGCTTCACCGTTTTATCTTTACTAGCCGAGGCAATTACTTGACCATCGGGCGACCAAGCTACACCCCAAACTTGACCCTGATGCCCTGTGAATGTACGAAGTAGTTTACCGTCTCGACTGAAAAGTTTTACAGTTTTGTCTCGGCTTGCTGCTGCTAAGGTGCGATCGCCTGGGCTAAAACTAATGCTAGTTATCCAGTCATCATTATCGGCTTTGGGCTTTCGCAGTAATACATCGTCCCAATGCCAAAGTGTAATAGTTTTGTCCCGACTGGCGGAAGCAAGAGTGCGACCGTCTGGGCTGAAGCTGACACTGTTAACCCAATTGTTATGTCCCTTCAGGGTTCCCAGCAATACACCTTCAAAACTCCAAAGTTTGATTGTTTCATCGGTACTTGCAGAAGCGATCGTGTTACCATCGCGGCTAAAACTGACGCTGGTAACTCCTGAACTATGACCCGATAAGGTTCGCAGTAGCTTCCCCTCAACATTCCACAGTTTGATGGTCTGGTCTAAACTAGCAGATGCAATTGTTTGACCATCAGGCGACCAAGCTACACTTTTGACTGCATCCTCATGTCCCTGTAAGGTTTTGAGCAGTTTACCATCCCGACTCCACAGTTTCGCCGTTTTATCAGCACTCCCAGAAACTAAGGTTTGACCATCATTTGACCAAGCCACACTTAAGACTGCACCATCATGTCCCTGCAAAGTTTTGAGCAGCTTACCATCGCGACTCCACAGTTTCACTGTTTTGTCTGTACTCGCTGAAGCAATAATCTGACCATCTGGGCTGAAACTCACACTATTCACCACACCCTGATGTCCTAATAAGGTTGCAAGCAATTCACCTTCTCGACTCCAAAGTTTTATCGTCTTGTCTTGACTGGCGGAAGCAACGATTTGACTATCTGGGCTAAAACTGACGCTATTAACTACATCTTCATGCCCCGACAAGGTTTTAACTAAGCTACCATCAGGACGCCAGAGTTTGATTGTAGTATCGGCACTGGCTGAGGCAATTAAAGAGCGATCGCTGCTAAATGTAGCACTATTGACGCCAGATAGATGCCCGTCCAAGCGATTATATTCTCTGACCCCTGAAACAGCTTGATAAAGCGCCGTCTGTACTTGTTCTCTTGTATAAGAATCTATCCAGACTGTTTGTTGTAATTTTCTCCCTGCCTTTAAAGCTTCTTTTAAAGCATCAATACCTTTTTGGGAGGCAAAGAGAGCTTCACTGGATGCACTGAGAGTTTTAATTTCGCTATCTACTGCTGTGACGATGGAAACACTTAATCCGAAGATGGCGAGAACAGAAGCAGTTAGGGCAATTTTCAGCGAACGATTTAATTGAGCTTCACTAAGTCTTTGTTTCTTTTGACTTTCTGCAAGTTTAGCTGTTAACTCTTTTTCTTTGAGTTCAGATCGTAATTGTTCAATTTCTAACTGACTTAATTCTTCTCGCTTGTGTAATTCTCGCAATTCCGTTAATAAGTCTAATCCCTGTTGGGGATGAGAATCTACCAATTTAGAACGCTGGTTATTCTGACTAAGTTCGCTTTTCAGTCGCTCAATCTCAGCTTGACTTTGTTCTACTTTGTAGCGCAACTGATTTAGTTGTACCTGTAAGCTCGATTCTTGTTGTTGCAGGTAGCGAATCAAGTCTACTAAATAATCGTGAATCAGTTGATAGCGTTCTGGTACATCAGGAAAGAGAACCACTAAACCGGAGCGCACTAAAATTTCTAAGACTAACTCTAATTTGTCAGCATCTTCTAACTCTGATAGCTGCGCTGCTAACTCAGCACGAGTTTTAAAAGGTCGGTTGTTGCTTTCATCTGTTAATAAGTATAAGACGAGTAAAGCGGCTCGTTCATTTTCTGGGCCGCAGTCTTTAATCAGTTCCTTAATATATCGTTCGATAAGTTTGTTCGGTCTATATGGTTGATATTCTTCTAGCGTAGTAATGCGTTCATCTTGAATTTGCGCTCCGACAACTTGCAATTCAATCGGGCGGACTTCTCCAAATTCTGTGGATAAATCTTCGATTAAAGCATCAATTAAAGCGGGTTCTAAATTAAATTGCGATCGCTCTGTCAATTTGCGGATAATTGCTTTAGCATATTCTGGCGAAAAATTATTTAACTGATAGCGGATATGCTTGTCGAGAATATTATTATTAATCGCTTCCAGTGCCGAGAGATGTTTAAAGTCTAATAACCGATGTAAATAATCTTCTCGCAAGGAAAGGATAACTTTAACAAAGGGTATATTTAGACAATCGCTAATAAATTTATCAAACTCTTGCTTTTGATTGCGATCGCTATAACCAAAGAAAAATTCTTCAAACTGGTCAAAAATTAAAACTGTAATCAAATGGCGATCGGCATTTTCTTGGAGTTGTTGTAAAATGCTACCAATGGTGAACGATATGCCAGAGTAAGGCAAAGCTTCCGCTTCAATGGCTGCTTCTAGCTTAATATCAGCATAAATCGCCAAAGATTCATCACTAGACATCGCCTCACTTAAAGATTTCCCTAATTCCCGTGCCCAGTCGGTATAAACTTGCAGTACCACAGGTACGGCTATTTGATCGCCAATAGCTCGATTTTGCAGTGCTGGAACTAAACCTGCCGTGACAGTAGAACTCTTACCCACCCCCGATGGGCCGTGAATCACCGTCAACTTTTGATCGGCGCGGCTAATTCTGCCAATTAAGTTATTAATATCACGCTCTCGACCAGAAGCCGCAATTTCTAAAGCAATGCTGCTACTTCCAGAAGGTGACATTAACGCTGGGTTTGTCGCCTGTCTTTGGGGTTGCAAGCGCCCTGCACCAATAAAAGCCCGAAAACCATACTGTTGCTCAACAGAACGCCGTTTCTGTCGAATGTAATAGGCTTCTAAATATCGCCCTTCTTCAAAGTAGAGCGATCGCAGTCTCCGCAATAAGCGAATATAACGATGGGCATCGTATTGATGGGCACTGCTTTCTAAGGCTGCTGGTAGTTCTTTTGTCGCCTTATCTAAGTATTCATGAGCGATTACTAGCTCACCTAAATTTCGCTGTGCTTTCGCCAAAACTAAATAGTAAATCTGCGCCAATAATAATGGAAATAAGCAGTTATAAGGGTCATTCTGCTTTTGCGCCTCACCTAATTTCAGCAGTGATACGTGTGCTAAGATACTCGCTTGTACCCACCGCGACTGCTGCACAGCCACTTGCGCCAGAAAACCGTAGTCACAAGCTAATTGGATTTGACTACCATAAGTTTGATGTAACTCCAGAGACTTTTGGGCAACTGTCTGCAATTCTTCCCACTCTTGCAGATATTGCAAAACCTCAGCAAGTTGATTAATAAATCCAGCAACTATATCTAAACGCCCAGCCACCTGCAAAATATTCAAGCACTGCTGAAAATAAGATTTAGCAGTGTACCAATGGCGGCGGTTTTCTATTTGATTTTGCTCTGCAAAACGGCAATAACACAGCCCAATATAAAACAGCAAAATTCCTTGTCGCAGCAGTAAAGGAGATGGGGGAGATGGAGGAGATGGGGAAGAAAAGACTTCTTTATCCCCCTGATTTCCCTCTGCTTCCCCTGCACCTCTGCTCCCCTGCTCCCCTGCTCCCCTACTCCCCTGCTCCCCTGCTTTTTCTTTCTCTACTAATTTTTGCCAAACTTGCAAGCTTTGCTGAAAATGGCTTAAACCTGTATTGATGCGATCGCTAATATAATTATCTAGACCAAAAACAAATTCTAAACTAGCGTGGAGTTCTGGCTCTAAGGTAATACCACGATTGTGCAACTCTCTAATGGCAAAGTGCAGTTCATAACTATGTTCCCAGACTTGCTCGACAGTGGAATAATGCTTTGCAAGTTGAGGAGGTTGGTGTTGTGCGGCATCATTTGCTAACACTGTGGCAAATAAAGAGTCAGTTTCCTGTTGCAGAAATTGCAGCAGTGATTGAGTTGTCATTTCAAACCGAATCGGTGTCGCCGCCCAACTAGCAAAATCTGGTGCTAAACGGACTACCTTTTGCAACACTTCCTCATTCATCCAGACAATCATCGGAAATGGGTGGCGTTTGCGAAATTCATCCCGAATATGATTAATAGACCTCAGAAAATCGTCGAGTCCATCTACTGACTCTAAACCCAAAATCATCAACGCCGATGGCGGATTAGCTTCGGTTAGCAGTTGTAAATGAATGCTTGTATAAAGACTTCTGGCATTATGCGGCAGAACTACCTTTTGAATGTGGTGTACTCCTGAAGAGAGTTCTTCGAGTCGTTGCAACATTTGCTCTTGCAAAACTCGATAATTGCAGCACACCAAAACTAGGGAAAATTGACCGCTAGAAAGGGTAATTGCTCTCCCCAAACTCCGCAAAGCACGCTCATTAGCTGCTCTGATATCTACTTGTGCGTGTCGTTCAACCATGATTTAAATTTTTCCGTCTCTGCTAAAACTGGGTTGACGGCAAACCAAGCTCCCTGATGATCGCGATATTCAAATACAAATAGACTTCGCAAGAGGGTGTGGTATTCTATATCACCTCTAACTCGTTGCTGTTGCACCACCTGAAAGATTAATTCCCACTCATGGGGGTCGATAGCGTTGGCTCGGTAATCCCGCTGTCTTTGAATTACCAGTTCGACACATTCCCGCTCAAAGGGTGGATCTTGTTCTCGCAAACAGTCAAACAGTAAACCTAGTAAGTCGCGGACATGACCACCACTCATTAGGCACAATCGATCTAAAGTTTCTAAACTATCAAACACCTCTGTAATTAAGCCTAACCGATCGCTAGGTAAAATGTCTGGAAAAGCTCTAGCTAGCACCATTTGCCGCATCATTGATAGCCCTTGGGGAAAAATCTCACCAGAGCGCAAACGCACAGGTATCATCGGTAACATTTTTGGGGCAACTCCACCCCCCAAACGATGCTGAAGTTCGGCGCTATCGTTGGAGAAAGTCAGAGCTAAAGGAATAGTATAGACTACATGACAATTCAGTTTGCGTAACTGTTCGCCACGCTGAATAAATAAATATTCTGGCAGCGATCGCCCCGATGGTAAAGGTCGAATTGCAACTCGATCCAAGTTATCAACAATTACCACTAATCCTTTTTTACTCCTAGCTTTCAATTCTTTGTTAGCAGGTTCTAGTAATTCTTGATTAATTGACTGTAAAATATTTGCGGTTCGCGGTTCTAAATAATCTCGTAAGCGCCGTCGCAATTGAGGACTTTCTTTTGTTTTCGCGGTAATTTTGGCAATTCCTACAGACAACTCTGCTTCTACCCCAACGTCAATTGGCGTCTGCAAGAAATCTACAACTTCACCAAACAACTTGCTAAAGTAGCGAGGCTTGAGCCTAATTTTCATCGCTTCTAGACTTTCACTCACCTGTCCAGCGATCGCTAACAAAATATCAGTCACATCCACATCAGCCATTTCTAAGACGTGGGTAGACTCAAAGTAAACTACATGAAATTGCTGCGCTTCTAACTCAGCTTTCAGGCGTAACAACTCCGTTGATTTTCCACAACCGAGATGTCCGGTAAATAGTTGACAGGTTGGTGTATCTGGCGATATTCTAGCGATCGTGCGCTGCAAAGCTTCGATAATTTTGCCACCCCGCACCGCAGCAAAATCAATATAGTACCTGCGATCGCTAGCGTTTCCTATAATTAGAGGTCTGCTCGGATTGCAAGCTTGATAAAATCTTTCTAAATCTAGGAGCATAACTAATCAAGTTCACTCAGAAATGGGGATACAAAAATTTACTAGTAGATAAATATATTGATTTTAGATAATTTATGCCTTATTTTAATCAAACTACTAACTAAACTAGCAGCATTCAGGATAATTGATTATATTTATGTTCGACCTAGCACATCTTAATCGTGATGTCTTAATTAAAGTAAGCAAAAATACTATTATAAGTACAAATAGCAAAAGTATCTAAGATTAAATAAGGTACTCTTATGAATATTAAAAATATCCAACACAAAAAAAGGTACTGTTAAGTACAATTTTGTCGCTCTCTTGAACCGATCGTCAGCTTGATTTATTAACAAGCTTTCGTTAATTTTACAAAAAAATAATCTACAATCCTTATAGCATATCGCTTTTAATAAAAACGTTGGTTAAGTCAACTTGAGTTCAGAGTCACTTTTTAACTAGATTTTGCTTCTCGTTCTGAAATCAGCACGATTTTATTGATGAAAATCATGATTTTGTTGATGAAAACTATAATTTTGTTGATGAAAATATGATTTTGTGAATGAAAATCATGATTTTGTAATGAAAATCATGATTTTGTTAATGACAGCCTTTGCATTCAGAGTGACGACCTCTGAAGTATTGACAACCAGTAATCTAAAGCCCCATTGAGTATAAAATTATCTTGTCATGTAGCTTGTCAGGCAAAATATGCTTGATCAGCGCTCCAATTTTGGCATCTTGTCCAACAAGATAGCGCGTCTTGGGTTTTTTTGCAGTCAGCGCGTGGACAACAACTTGAGCCACAATATCCGCAGAAATTCCCTTAGATGCGATAATCTGCATTTTCTGGCGGACAATATTCATCGCTTGTCCGTAGAGATGTTGTGCCGTTTCGGGTAAATCCTGCTGTGCTACTTCAGATTGACTTAGGGACTTGTCCCAAATTGGGGTAGCAATAGAACCAGGTTCAACAATTGAAACTGAGATTCCCCAAGGTCGTAACTCCATCCGCATCACATCAGTGAGTGCTTCCAAAGCAAATTTAGAAGCATTATAAGCGCCCAAAAACGGCGTAGGACTTCTACCAGCAATAGAACCCATATTGATAATTCGACCCCGACTTTGGCGTAGAAGACCAAGAAATGCTTGTGTCACAGCTAATTGTCCGGTGACATTAACCTGCATCTGGTGTTGAAATTCAGCGATCGCTAATAATTCTAACGGCCCGGGAACAGCAATGCCGGCATTATTCACTAAACCTAAAATTCCCACACCACCAACTGCATTTGTTACCGTATCAACCGCAGCTGCGATCGATTCAGCATCAGTAACATCTAAAAAAATCGGAATCAGCCTTTGCGACCCTTTCTGTTTCAGTGTTTGAGCATCAACATCTTGACGCACTCCAGCAAAAACAGAAAAGCCCAATTGGTCTAAAAGCAAAGCACACGCTTGACCAATTCCTGTTGAGGCTCCTGTAACCACTACTGTACGTTGATTTTCTACAACCATTAATTTTCTTTGATGATAGAACTGCCGTAATTACGAATTACGAACTACGAATTACGAATTACGAATTAGTATCAATCTTTGCAAGTGCCAGCACGAAGGCAATCTTCGGTTTGGTCATCTCTAGCCGATATTTGCCACGGCAAGATGCGTAACTGAGCATTTGTACGGTAAGCAATTAGAGCAGCTATTGTGGGATACTTGTTTTTAACAATTGCCACGTCGCTACTAGAAGTATTGCCTAGCCCAACATTGTATAAATAAACAGGCAATGCCATCAGGGCAATGCAAATTATCCGGTTCATACCCAACCTCAGCTAACAATTTCCGATTACCATCTGTATAGATGCCACCTAGATGAACCGGATTTTTAAAACTGAGTATTAAATGTTGATGTTGTGCTAATTTACTCAGCGCAGTGGTCTGTCAAGTTGAAATTGATAGGTAAGCTAGTTCGTAGTAGGGACTTTAGTCCTTCATTCTCTAAACACTCAAGTGCTTACTACAAAGTTATCAAAACCAATAAGACAGACTACTAACCGCAGAGACATGATTTCTAATTTATCGGTTCCACCCTTTTTTATTTTAGGTTAGGCATTGCCTACAAGATGTCTTCCTACTAACTTATGCAGATGCAAACCCAAAAAACAGGACAAAAAACCCACAGCACCCAAAAACATATCTTAGTAGCTGCATTCCCCAGATAAAATAATGAAGAGTGCTGAGTCAGCAAAATGGTCGATGACCGAAAAAAAGATACAATCCCCTAAATTTATTTATGGCATTGTTAATTTTGAATTTTGAATTTTCAATTCGGAGCGAAGCGAAGTGACGCCTTCACAAGACGTAGATACTGTAAACGTTCCTAACCTCGACCCAGAAGGATATGGCAATTCAGACACCGACCCTCTTGATGAGTTGCCTGGTGAAGTCGAAATGTCCCTTTTCGACCATCTAGAAGAGTTGCGACAACGGATTTTCTATTCGTTGATTGCCGTAGCAGTAGGCATTATTGGCTGTTTCTTTGCCGTTAAGCCGATTGTCCAGTTACTTGAGGTTCCAGCACAAGGAGTAAAATTTCTCCAACTTGCACCTGGAGAATATTTCTTTGTCTCCCTGAAAGTTGCCGCTTACACTGGCATCGTACTTACTAGTCCTTTCATTCTTTACCAAATTATCCAGTTTGTGCTTCCAGGACTGACTCGCCGCGAACGCCGTTTATTGGGGCCTGTGGTTTTGGGTTCGAGTGTGCTATTTGGAGCAGGTTTAGTATTTGCCTATTTACTTCTTATCCCCGCAGCCTTGAAATTCTTCATTAGCTACGGAGCAGATGTAGTCGAACAACTTTGGTCAATTGATAAATATTTTGAATTTGTGCTGCTACTGTTATTCAGCACTGGTTTAGCATTTCAAATTCCGATTATTCAACTGTTGCTCGGTAATTTGAATATTGTCTCGTCAGAACGAATGGTTTCTGGTTGGCGTTACGTGATTATGGGAGCAGTGGTTTTAGGAGCCGTCCTCACACCTTCTACTGACCCCTTGACTCAAAGTCTTTTAGCGGGAGCAGTTTTAGGGCTTTATTTCGGCGGTGTGGGACTGGTGAAGCTTACAGGTAAATAACATCTGGAATAGATTCTAAGGAGGACTACGAAGACAGACATCTGATGAAAAGGATATTTATAGGTTATTTATTAGGGTTGACATTATTAACCGCTTGTAGCGAAGCAGCCACAGATAGGCTTACACAAGAACTACGAACTGTAAAGTCATGGACAGCTACAAGTAAAATGGTTGCTGATGCTTGGGTACGAGGTGCTGTGCCAAAAGTCTATGCGAAACAAACATTGCACAAAGCACAGCAAGAGTTGCAAACAGAAACCGACAACATAGCAAAGATAGAATCATCTACAGCTATTCCCCAGCCTTACAAGTTAGAACTTTTAGGTCATATTAAACGGTTAGCAAAAATCACAGAGCAAATGTCAACCGCAGTTGAACAAGAAAATTATTCTGTAGTGGCACAAAGTATTAAGGATTTATCGCTAGAAGGACGAACCCTAGACTCGCAACTACCACAGCAGAACAAACCATGAAGAAAGTTTTGGAAATCGCGCTGGGGATTGTGACTAGTATAGGTGGCTTCTTAGATGTGGGTGCGATCGCTACAGCAGCAGAGGCTGGATCTATTTTCGGCTTTCAACTAATCTGGGCGATTATCCTGGGTACAATTTGTGTGATTTTTTTGGTAGAAATGTCTGGGCGGTTAGCAGCAGTTAGCAAGCATACTTTAGCTGCTGCTGTACGCGAACGTTTTGGGTTTAATTTTTATATTATTCCACTGATTGCCGAAGTCATAGTTGATTTTCTAGTGTTAGCAGCTGAAATTGGTGGTGTTTGCATTGCCTTACAACTGCTAACAGGTATTAGTTTTCAGTGGTATGCTTTACCCGTTGCCTTTGCAATTTGGTTGCTAATTTGGTACGGCAACTTTGGCATTATTGAAAATGGTATTTCCGTATTAGGGTTGGTGACACTAGTTTTTGTTGTCGCTACTTTTAAGTTGCATCCATCTCTAACACAACTTGGTAATGGTTTGTTGCCAACTCTGCCACAACAAGATACTGCTCATTATTTATATCTTGGAGTTGGCATTTTGGGTGCTTTGATTAGCCCCTATTTATTTTACTTTTACTCATCTGGGGCAGTAGAAGATAAATGGGATGAAGGGTATATCGGTGTAAATCGCGCAGTTGCCGGTTTAGGAATGAGCTTTGGTAGCATTGTATCGCTAGGAGTGCTGATTGTGTCAGCACTCGTACTCAAACCCAAAGGCGTTGAGGTAGATAGCTACGAACAAGCAGCGTTGATGTTGACAGAAACTTTTGGTTACTGGGGCTTTGTACTATTTGCAGCATCCTTGGGCATTGCTTGCTTTGGTGCAGCACTGGAAGTGACTCTCGACACAGCCTATATTGTTGCTCAATCCTTTGGTTGGAATTGGGGCGAAAATCTGAAACCAAAAGATGCCGCACGCTTTAGTTTGGTCTACACTGTGTTTGTCTTTCTCGCTTCTTTATTAATGGTATTCGGAATCGATCCATTGCAATTGACTTTGTTTTCAATGGCGATTACAGCAGTAATTTTGCCGCCTGTGATTGTGCCATTTTTGGTATTGATGAACGATGAATTATATATTGGCAAGTATCGCAACGGTTGGATAAGTAATAGTGTGGTGATCTTTACAATTGTGCTGACATTCGTGTTAGCGATCGTTGCGATTCCACTAGAAATTCTTGGAGGGTAATCGCTGGTGAGCGTTACCGTTAATAATCAACTGAAAGTGATAGAAAATGAACATTATTAGAGATGTACTTGATAACCAATTAGTTGACAGCGATCGCCGCCATCTGGGCAAAGTCGATGGCATTGTCATCGAGTTACGCGATGGAGAACCGCCACGACTCACTTATATCGAAACTGGTATGACAATTCTTGCACGACGTATTCATCCACGTTTAGGCAGGTGGGTAGCAGCAATTGAAAGTAGCTGGGGTGCTAAACAAAGTGAACCCTTGAGAATTCCGTGGTCAAAAGTACAAAATGTTGGTATTGATGTCGAAGTCGAGATTGAAGCTGACAAAACTCCAGCATTAGCTTATGAAAAATGGCTTCAGGAACACATTATTGGCCGAATTCCAGGAGCAGAACATGGCAAGTGAAATTCATCTGGAATTACTACTGGGGAAACAAGTATTGGATTCAACTGGCAAACCCGCCGGACGCATTGAAGAAGTACATGCCCAACAGCAAGGTGAAGAATGGGTTATTCAGGAATATCTGATTGGAACCACTGCTATCTTAGAAAGACTATCGGCTTGGGCAATTGGGTTGAGAATCTTACACTTCCTTGGGGCACATAAGATCCACAGTGGCTATACAATATCTTGGGAGCAGCTAGATTTGACTGACCCTGAAAAGCCTCGTTTGCTCTGTACCTTAGATGATTTAAAAGCATTAGAGACTTCCAAAAAATAAAAATCCAACGTATGTTTGACTGCTCTAGCTATCAAGCAGTTTAACAAGATATGAGGGCTATGGGACTTGCGATCGTCAGGAAATAGCCTTGGAGAATATTTCTCGCTAGTGCGCTAACTTCAGGTTTTGTATCTGTAAGTTCCTTTGGAAGTTGAGGTTTAAGAAGAATTTCAAATGTTGAGATAAAAGCCATTAGCTTTTTCCTTGAACAGGTGTATTTTTTCTTACCTTACCAATAGGGAAAAGGATTATACAGGACGTTATAGTATTTTTTATTCAAAAATACTGCAATTACTCAGAAATTGATTAAAGTTAATGAAATAATTGGTCACAATATCCATTCTGAAGAACGTTCGCCCAAATCTAGAGGAATGCTGACAGCCTTGCCAAGTCGGGGGCGATCGCGTGTTTGGGCAATAAAAGTTTGTACCTGTGTTGACCCACCCAAGGCATGAAGATAATTGGCAATGCTATCGAGATGTTCTTGGTACTCCGCCTCACTCAAGGGAAAAGAAGCTTGCTCTAGATATTTCCACATTACTTGCAAAAATATCTTTCCCTGTGCCCGCCGGAACTGGACATCATAAGAATATCCCCACTTATCAAGCAATATCTGACGTAATTCCTGTCCTGTCATAGTCTTTTCTCAATCAGATTTTACATTTAGTTATGATGTTAAGTTCCGTGACTCCAGTATGATAAGGATATAAAGAAATGTAATGCTAACAGAAAAGATGCTGTTTATATCTTGGAACAAAGAATTATGGCATCGTTGTGAGCGCTAGCATTTCGACTTAGACAAGAGTTGCTCAAGTATTAGTACTTTTGTCAAAATGCTTAACAAAATACACAAAGAGCGCGTAGATTATGGCTCAATTTTCTGAATCAGCAGACGTGCCCGATATGGGGCGTCGTCAGTTCATGAATCTGCTCACTTTTGGGACTGTCACTGGAGTAGCTCTGGGTGCATTGTATCCCGTTGTCAAGTACTTTATTCCACCAGCAGCAGGTGGCGCAGGTGGCGGTGTAACAGCAAAAGATGAGCTAGGTAACGATGTTAGCGTCACTAAATTTCTAGAAAACCGGAATGCAGGCGATCGCAACCTAGTCCAAGGACTAAAAGGAGATCCTACCTATATTGTGGTAGACAGCAAAGAGGCGATCAAAGATTATGGCATTAACGCCATCTGCACCCACTTAGGTTGTGTCGTCCCCTGGAACGTTGCTGAGAACAAATTCAAGTGTCCTTGTCATGGTTCTCAGTATGACGAAACTGGTAAAGTTGTTCGGGGCCCAGCACCTCTGTCTCTAGCTTTAGCCCATACCAACGTCAACGACGACAAAATCGTCTTAACCCCTTGGACTGAAACCGACTTCCGCACAGGTGATGCACCTTGGTGGGGTTAATAATTTTGTCCTTAGTCATTTGTCCTTTGTTCAGGGCTTAATGACTAATGACTAATGACCAATGACTAATGACTAATTCAATTGTCGCCCTTATAGAGATGAGAAATGTTTTCCTAACAGCGAGATTAACTCGCAGTGCTAGAGCGATTGTAAAAACATTGCTCATAGCGATCGCTACTGTGACATTTTACTTCACCAGCGATTTAGCACTTCCTCAATCAGCTGCCGCCTATCCCTTTTGGGCACAGCAAACCTATCCCGAAACCCCCCGCGAACCAACAGGGCGAATTGTTTGTGCCAACTGTCACCTAGCCGCCAAGGTTACAGAAGTGGAAGTTCCCCAATCGGTGCTACCTGACACTGTATTCAAAGCTGTGGTGAAAATCCCTTACGATCTCACTGCCCAGCAAGTTGGTGCTGATGGTTCCAAGGTTGGCTTGAACGTCGGTGCAGTACTGATGCTACCCGAAGGCTTTAAGATTGCTCCTGAAGACCGTCTTTCTGAAGAACTTAAAGAAGAAGTTGGCGACACATTCTACCAACCCTACAGCGAAGACAAAGATAACGTCGTCATCGTCGGCCCTTTACCTGGCGAACAGTATCAGGAAATCGTCTTCCCAGTTCTTTCTCCCAACCCCGCAACCGACAAAAACATCCACTTCGGTAAATATTCAGTTCACGTAGGTGGTAATCGGGGACGCGGACAAGTTTATCCCACTGGCGAAAAGAGCAATAACGCTGTTTACAACGCTTCCGCTACTGGCACAATTACCAAGATTGCTAAAGAGGAAGATGGAGACGGTAACGTTAAATATTTAGTCAACATCCAACCTGAATCAGGTGATGTTGTCGTTGATACGATTCCTTTAGGGCCAGACCTGCTTGTTTCCGAAGGGCAAGCAGTTAAGACTGGTGATGCTTTGACCAGCAACCCGAACGTCGGTGGATTCGGTCAAACAGATGGAGAAATCGTACTGCAAGACGCTTCCAGAGTCAAATGGATGATTGCGTTCATCGCTCTTGTAATGTTGGCTCAAGTTATGCTTGTGCTGAAGAAGAAGCAGGTTGAGAAAGTTCAAGCTGCTGAAATGAATTTCTAAATTCTTTGCTAAATTACTACTTGTAGGACAGGCATCTTGCCTGTCTTTTTTAACGTTAGTTACACGAAGCCTGGAAATTTGGGGCTTAGGATTGCTATAGAAAATTTCCCTACTGGAGACACGACATGGATGGGACAGCCTTAGTTGTGGGCGCAAGCGGCATCATCGGCAGCAATCTTGCGAGAGAACTAATCGCGAATGGATGGACGACCTATGGGTTGGCCCGAAATCTTAAAAAAGGGGTGGAAGGGTTACGCCCTGTTGCTGCCGATCTGCTCAATCTAGCTAGCCTGAAAACTGCGCTGTCAGACATTGCCCCGACGCACATCTTTATCACGACGTGGATGCGTAATGCGACCGAGACCGAGAATGTCAGGGTCAACGGCACGATGGTTCGCAATCTGCTGGATGTTCTGTCACCGAAGGACTCAGTGCAGCACGTCGCCCTCGTCACCGGCCTCAAGCATTATCTCGGGCCATTCGATGCATACGCCAGAGGCGGATCGCTGCCAGAAACTCCATTGCGCGAGGAGCAGCCCCGACTCGACATCGAAAATTTCTATTATGCTCAGGAAGATGAGGTCTATGCCGCAGCAGCCCGTGACGGTTTCACCTGGAGCATTCATCGCCCTCACACTGTCATTGGAAAGGCGGTCGGCAATTTGATGAACCTGGGCACGACGCTAGCCGTGTATGCCGCGATCTGCAAGGAAACCGGGCGCCCGTTCCGCTGGCCAGGTTCTGAAGCGCAGTGGAAGGGCATCTCCGACATGACCGACGCGCGGGTGCTGGCGAAGCACCTAGTCTGGGCGGCGAAGACCGAAGCGGCCCACAACGAGGCGTTTAACGTTGTCAATGGCGACATCTTCCGCTGGATATGGTTGTGGGGGCGGCTGGCTGACTGGTTCGGCATCGATCCCATCGGCTTCGACGGCACAACCCACCCGCTCGAAGCTGAAATGGCGAATGAAGATGCTGTCTGGCGCGAGATCGCAAAGCAGCATAACCTCACCGAGCCGGATCTGAGCCGTCTATCGTCTGCATGGCACACCGATCTCGATCTTGGGCGTCCGATTGAGGTTATGACCGATATGTCGAAGAGCCGCAAACTCGGCTTCTCCATATACCAGAAAACGGACGAGTCGTTTTTTGACCTGTTCGAGCAACTACGCGCAGATCGGTTGATTCCTTAGAACCTGGGTGGATGGCACTGGTAGCGTTTTATGGATGCCGAACGACAGCAACTCGGACTAAGCAGCGATGTCTAGGACGGGCTACGCCTATGCAATCTGGAATTTTTGGTGATTTCACAACCTCCCAGTCATGGCGATCGCATTTTGAGCGATAGTATTGAATCTAGCCCTAGTTGAATTGAGGTATCTGACCATGACAGCCTCAGTAGAGTATATCCCCGTTACGCCGATTGAGTACCCAGATGAGGATGGTAAGCCAATGGCTGAAGGTGATATCCAGTTCAGTTACTTGGCTTATGCAATAAATGCGCTACAGATTTATTTTCAAAATCACCCAGATGTATACGTCGCTGGTAATCTATTTATTTACTACGAAAAAGGTTATCCAGAATCAGTTGTCGCACCAGATGTATTTGTGGTGTTTGGAGTGGAAAACCGTGACAGACGCTCTTACAAAACCTGGGAAGAAAATAATCAAACCCCAGATTTTGTTCTAGAGATTACCTCAAAAACCACCCGCAGTAAAGATCAAGGTGCAAAGAAAGGAATTTATGCCTTTCTGGGAGTACGCGAATATTTCCAATATGACCCCACAGGCGATTATCTCAATCCCCAACTTCAGGGTTTACAGTTGGTTGATGGAAATTATTTCCCAGTGGCAACCAATATTTTGCCAGATGGTACAGTGTCTCTACCCAGTGAAGTTTTGGGGCTAGAGTTACGCCTAGAAGCAGGAAAACTGCGTTTTCACAATCCAGCTACGGGTGAAACACTCCTAACTCATGAAGAGGAAGCAGCTGCACGACAAGCCGCAGAAGAGGCTCGACAGCAAACAGAGCAAAAAGCGCAAAGATTAGCTGCTAAACTCCGAGAATTAAATATCGATCCAGATAGCCTTTAGCTAAATCCGGCAGTGTTAATAAAATTATAAAGATTTGACAGCATTTGACAAACCCTTACACAGGCTAAGGCTTGTTCTGTTGTTGGTAAAATACTTGTACTGAGCTTTGCCGAAGTAAACGCTCCTGACTACTAATATAGGGTGAGCATAGCCCACCCTACTGCTGTTGATTACTTTGTGTGAGACTATAGCGGACGGTAGACGCGATAGTTGATTTCGGGGAAGATATTATCCATTAACTCGACTTTTTCCAACCAACCACTGTCAACTTTGCCGATTTTAACGTCTTCATAGAGCTTATTAAACCGCATCAGGTGCGATCGCGTCCGTCTGACTGCATAGGGTACCATTGTTCCCGTCCGCATAATAAATGCCCAGTCGGAAGATTGTGCTAATAACAATTCCCGCGCTGCTTGGTTCAATGCTTTCCACCCCAACTCATCTTCTGGTTCCAGTTGCGAGATTTCAATCATCCGTTCAGCAGCTTTGTGCAAATGCGGATAAACCCAAGCGTTCGTCTCATTCAACCAATACTCGTGGAAACCCTTGAAACCCCAACTAGACTGCGAAGGACGACAAACTTGCTGCGTCGGCTGCTCCCGCAAATAGTCTGCTAAATGGGTCATTTGATATGTTTTTTGGTCATACCATGACTTGCGGAATAGGTAATCGATGAACCAAGGGCCTTCATACCACCAATGTCCAAATAACTCTGCGTCATAAGGCGAAACGATAATTGGCGGTCGCTGCATTATACCATAGAGATGCTCAGATTGCCGCTCTCGATTATACATAAAATTAGCAGCGTGTTCTGCTGCCTTTTCCCTAGCCCAATAAGGATCGTAGAGCGCCTTATCTGAAAGACCTAAGCCCCGCCCCGTAATTTTGTGATACTTAATGCCCGTATTTTTTCGTTGACCATTGGGCATAATGTAGGGCTTGATATACTCATATTCTGCTTCCCAGCCCAAATCTTTGTAAAATTCCCGATATTCCGCCGCCCCAGGATAACCCACTTCAGAAGACCATACCTGTTGGGAAGATTCATGATCTCGACCAAAGACAGCAACACCAGTTTCTGTATAAATTGGGGCATAAGTGCCAAAGCGCGGCCGGGGACGGGCGTAAAGGATGCCATGCCCATCAGTGAGGAAGTAGCGTAACCCAGCATCGGCTAGCATCCGGTCTAAACCTTCATAGTAGGCGCATTCCGGCAACCAAATGCCTCTGGGTGCTTGTCCAAAGCTTTGTTCGTAATGTTCGCAGGCTACCTGAATTTGCGCCCACACTGCTTGTGGATACATTTTCATCAACGGTAAATAGCCGTGAGTAGCGCCGCAAGTGATGATTTCCAGGTTGTTACTGTCTTGGAACTTCTTAAAAGCTGTCACCAAGTCCCCGTCGTAGCGTTCCCATAGCTGACGCGCTTCACTAAATTCAGTTGCGTAATGTTCGGCTAAATAACGAAGATGTCCGTTGTTGACATTATGTTCTGCTTCTAGTGCTATAAGTTCTTCTAGTTGAGCTAAGTGTGCTTCGTAGCGTTCTTGAAGCAAAGGATCGCGAAGCATTGACACCAAAGGGGGTGTCATACTCATCGTGATTTTAAAGTCAATACCGTCTCGCTTTAAGCCTTCAAATACTTTCAATAAGGGGATGTATGTTTCTGTAATGGCTTCATAGAGCCATTCTTCCTCCAGCACGTAGTCACTTTCTGGGTGACGAACGAAGGGTAGATGTGCGTGGAGTACAAGCGCGACGTAGCCGATAGCCATAGTGATTTTGGGTGATACTTGTAAGTTGAAGGTTGAGAGGTTTGGCTGAAATTAACAATATTTTAAGACTTTATGGGAATCGTAAGAATAGTTTTCAATATGAGTTAAATACAGTGTTTGTAGGGGTACAGCCAATATTATTGTATTGTTGTGCCTCCACTGCGTGTTTTTGCTGTCACGTAAAAATTAAACTCAGGATTTGCCAAAATCTTATGATTTGAACATTACACAGATGGTAAGCGTTCACAGGGGCCTACCGAGATCGAGCGAAGAGTACAGTACATACTGTTTGCTAAAGGAGAAGTAAATATTCGCAATAAGCACCGCAAGTATTTCATGTTCAAATCAGGCTTGGCAGTTCCTTAACTAGTCATACAAAACTGATTTAGAGCAGTTATATAAAAAATTCTGCATAATAAATAGTTGTGCAAATACGTATAACTTAATGAGTCATCCGCTACTGTATAACAATGAGTTGTTATTATGTCCTTCCATAACACAATCTATCGCATAGTTGATGGTGTAACCATTCCTGGCGTATTTTTGCAAGCCTTTATCAAGAATGGAGAGCAATATTTTGTCACTGAAATTAAGGTCTACAAAGACGGCAGAATTGATTGCTGGGGGATGGTTGACTTTGATGGTTTCAAAGAAAAGGTGAGCAAAGGTTGGATTACAACTCATCTGTCTGAAGGAGCAAGAGTATCAATGATGGTGTCTGGTCTTAATTTCACCGCCTATCAAGTGAAGTCAAGAGCTGACGGGGTGACAAAGAGGCTATAGCGCTGATTGAATAAGGGTCATAGCACGTAAACCCCTCTGAAAATAGGGTAGTTTACCGGGCTTAAGACGCACAAGTGCGATCGCCAAATCTGACCAAAACTCCATAGCACCTACCCATAAACACCCATATAATCCAACCCAAAAAGCACTATGCCGGCGTGCATAACGCTTTAATTCTTGAAGCCGACCAACATATTGTTGTAGTCCCATTTTTCGGGAGTTGCGACCAGCTAAAACTGCAATTGTGTAAGCGATTGCAATCAATAAAATTAGTGCAATTAATCGTTGTCCAGTTGCATACGTTGATTCCAAATTATAACCACCAGTTTTACAATCTTTAAACATAGCTTCGATGCCAGTTCGCAACTTAAATGCTTTAATGGCATCTGCAAGACTCTCAAGATTTGTTAGTAAAAACCAGCCAGCAGGTTCAAGCTTACCCCGGTATTTACGCTTGTAATACCCAGCTAAATTAAAATGAGCAAAGCCTTTTTGTTTAGTGGCTTGAATACCCGTCAGGAAGAACGAGATACCAGGATTTAATCCCAAAGATTGTAACCGTTGATATGATTCATTTCCTTGGCGAATATACGTGCCTTGTTTTTGACGTAGCACAAAGTCAATTCCCTTACTGTGTAACCAATGAGCCAGTTTTATACTATGAAATTTTCTATCTCCCAGTACGAGAATTTGATATCCTTTGAATAACCGTAGCAATGGGCGGATTAATCTTTTCTGCTCACCCAAATTGCTACATCCTTTTTTTGGTAATAATATCCAGTAAACTGGTATTGCTCTTTTCTGTTCAATTAAGCTGATTACAAATACATTTTCACAGCGCCACTGTGTTCTATCAATGGCAAATATCAGTTTTTTATTCACTGATTTTGGGTTATTTTTGACCCATCGTTTTAGTACTGGAAACCAGAGGTATTGAATTGATAACTGGGGCAACAATAAAAACCTTTGAATACTGCGTCGCCGACTTTCAAATTTTATTGGTTGGGGAAATACAGATGAGAGCTTCTCAATCGTCACAGTTTTATGAAACTGCAAGAGCATTATCAAGATTTCGAGCATCTTGTACTGTCCAGGTGTCAGTAGATTCTGAAAGCAGCTTTGGTAGAATTTAGGTAACATTATCATTTGATGGGTCTTGTTGAGAATATCTGACCTATCTTTTTTTACCCCAAAACGGTCACACTCTTATATTTCGTCGGTTTTAGCCCCTTTGTCACCCCTTCAGAGTCAAGAGTTGAGGAGCAAGAGTTTGTTAAAGAAGTTGAAGACGAGATCCGACGACTCAATGGGCAGCTAACAACAGGAGAGATTTGCCGACAGAAATTAACACAATACAAGCATGAGCCAAATGAGACAAATAAGCAGTATTTGCGCCAAGCGTATGATGCTGTTCCTAAACACTGTCGTATATATTTAGGTGATATGGATGACAAAAATTGGGAATATCGCTCAATTTTAAACAAATGGAGCGACTAGGAGGAACCAACATCGATACAACATTTTGTTTATAGATAGAAATGTGTAGGCGCAGCCCGTCGTAGACATCGCACACTTTATTCCTCATCTCGATATAATTCCTGCAAGTCTTGTAACTGAGTCTTGCGGGAAATTCGCCGATATTTTTTACTTTCTAGCTTGGGTTCGTATTGACTCTGCCCTTTGCCTTTGCTTTTGCTTTTTAACTTCATGGTAGATTCTGGATCGGCTTGTTGGTGTAGCTGTGTTTGATGAGCGATCGCCGCGTCCAAAAATTCTAAATAATGTTCGTATCGTTCCCAGTCTCCCCGCACCACGCACTCAGGCTCGTCTCGATGCAGACAATCACTAAAACGACAGCTAGCAACTGCTAACCGCTTTCTGGCTTCTGGGAAATAATGAATTAATTCTTCTGGTACACAATCCATATCCGGCTGATTAAAACCGGGAGTGTCTGCCAGTAAACCACCACTAGGTAACTCAAATAATTCTATATGGCGAGTGGTATGACGACCACGAGCCAGTTTACCAGAAACTTCTCCGACTCGCAGCTTTGCAGAGTCAATCAGCGTATTAATCAGGCTGGATTTACCAACGCCGGAAGGCCCAGCGATTACGGTAATTTTATTGCTCAGGTATTTGGCTGCTTGGTCAGTATTAATACCATCTTTAACGCTGATAAATATTGGTTGATAGCCCCAACCGAGCAGGCGATCGCTAACTTGTTGTTGTTCTGGCGCTGAAATTAAATCACTTTTATTCAAGCATAAAAGCACATCTAAACCAGTAGACTCAGCCTTAATCAGAAAGCGACTCAGCTGATAAGGTTCCAAAGGTGGATCGGCAACGGCAAATACCAAAAGGATTTGGTTGACATTGGCGATCGCGGGACGATCTAATTCACTTTGACGGGGTAACACCTCAGCGATCGCTCCCCTTCCTCCAGCCCAATCTGGCTCTTCTACCACAACGCGATCGCCTACCATCACCTGTTGTCCAATTTTTTTCAGACGTGTTCTTCGGGTACAAAGCAAAAGAGGAGGCGAGGGCAAAGAGGCATTTAAATCCAGTTTCTCTTCTGCTCCCCTGCTCCTCTGCTCCCCTGCCTCTCGATCCATCTGTACTCGGTAAAAATTAGCCTGTACAGCTACCACCGTACCCAATAACTGTCCAGTTACGTCAAAATTTTCCCCTGTCATTGGCTAGCAGCTGGACGGCGCACTAACAGAGAAAAATAACTAGTGCAGTCTGTAATTTCTTCTACCTGATAGCCTGCCATTGTCAAACTATCAGGAACCTGCTCAATCGGCTCACCAGGGTCTAACCAGACTTCTAGCAAACCTCCCAATGGCATTTTCTCCAGACGTAGTTTTGTCCGCACGAAATTAATCGGGCAAGGGGTGCCGCGTAAATCAAGTTGAGCATCGGGAGTTAAAACAGAAGAGGGCATCATCACTTAAATAAATTTCCCAAGAATCCTTCTAGACCGCCTTTACCAGTGCGATCGCCCTTAATTTTAGCTAGCTTCTCCAGCAGTTCCCTCTCCTCTGGGGTGATTTTATTGGGAATATCAATTAATACATTCAGCATATGATCCCCACGACTTACGGGATTACCCAAGCGGGGTACGCCGCGATTTTCCAACTTCATCACTGTATTGGGCTGAGTTCCAGCTGGAATGATTAGTTCTACCGGCCCATCTACTGTATCTACCTCTAACCGACAACCTAAAATCGCTTGCAGGTAGCTAACTTTGATTTCCGAGAGAATATTAATCCCATCTCGTTGAAATTCCTCGTCCTCATTTACGAACAAGTAAACGTATAAATCCCCAGGAGGGCCACTACGTTGACCGGCATCTCCTTCACTAGAAATCCGCAAACGTGTGCCATTATCCACCCCCGCTGGAATGGTTATTTTGAGTTTCTTTGTGACTTGATTTGCGCCCTTACCATCACACGCGTCACACTTATCTTCAATTACCATCCCTGTTCCATTACAGGTGGGACAAGTCGATACCTGGGTGAAACTGCCAAAGGGTGTTCTAGTCACACGCCGTACTTGAGCCGAACCGCCACAAGTCGAACAAGTCCGAGGGCGGGTTCCAGGTTTAGCACCAGAACCGCTACAAACTTCACAATTTTCTAGATGGGAAATGCGAATTTCTTTTTCACCGCCAAATATCGCTTCCCGAAAGTCTAACTTCAGGTCTAGCCGCAGGTCATCACCCCTCGCAGGCCCACTGCGGCGTCTTTGTTGGGTGGGATTACCCATACCGCCAGCAAAGCCACTAAAAATGCTTTCAAAGATATCGGCAAAACCACCCATATCGCCGACATCTTGAAAGCCCGCGCCAGCACCAGATACACCCTCTGGACCAAAGCGATCGTAACGAGCGCGGGTTTCGGGTTCTGAGAGTACCTCATAAGCGCGGTTAATTTCTTTAAAGCGATCCTCCGCCCCCGGTTCTTTGTTCACATCTGGGTGATACTTCCGGGCTAAACGGCGATAGGCTTGTTTGATTTCTTCTTTGTCAGTGTCACGAGAGACACCCAGGATTTCATAATAGTCGCGGGCCATATAGCAAAGGTAAAAGTTAGAAGGAAGAAAGCAGAAGTCAGTAGAACGTCATTCACGGTCACTTGCTACCCTATGGATTAAGTGTTTTGCCTACAGATATGCAAGAGCAACACATTATCCTGTTAAAGGGCGGCTTGCCGGAAGGCAGGCAGAAGATAAAATTAATTTTTGTTAATAACTGATTTTACCCTTTACCTTTTACAAAAATCACCGACAAATCTTGAGCAACAGGTGCTTTCCTCGTGGGAGACGACAAAAGCTATAGAAGTTAGGAACAGGGGGAGCCTCTGCTCATACTTCTCACTGCCGAGTCGGCTGTCTCTTTTACAATTGTGCTACGTAGGAGAGGAAAACCCCGCCCATCAACCAGAGGGGCTAGCCGCACCATTAGGTGTGGAAAACCACCCTTATGCAATGGAAGTGGCTCTGAACTTGCACATTGCCTAGCCCAAAGTAATTTGCTTCTACAATCTAGCAAAGGACTGGGGTCTTGTGAAACTTCGCTAAATCTAAATATTTAGATATATTAAAATATCATAATAAAAATTTGCAACTTAGGAGATTGGGGACTGGGTACTGGGGACAAGGGGACAAATCAATTCAAAGTTCAAAATTCAAAATTCAAAATTCAAAATTCAAACATTTTTGAACTTCTGCCTCCTGCCTTCTGCCTTCTGCCTCCTCTTTCCCAATGCCCCATGCCCCATGCCCAATCCCTAATCTATCGCCTCATAATCAGCCTGAGCGGTACTTTCTTCGTCAAAATCAAAGTTGAATTGTGGTATTAGGGTGCCATTCATTGGTGAGTCTACTTCTGAGGGAAAGTGACCAGATGAACTCTCCTCAATCTGATCGGTTTGGCTGTTAGCTCGATTGTAAACATCAGCACCAATTGCAAACAAGGTTTGTTGAAAGTCGTCTAAGCGCTGCTTAAATTCCACTGTGGAAATGCTGGAGTCAATCATTGCCGCTTGGAGTTGTTCAACTTTTTCACTAGCCAAGGTTTTCATCTGGTCGCCGATAAAGTTGCTATTATCCTTGATCGTAGATTCATAACTGAACAACAAATTATCTGCTTGGTTTTTGAGTTCAACCAGTTCTTTACGTCTTCTATCTTCTTCGGAAAACAGTTCGGCCTCTTGGCGCATCCGTTCGACTTCGTTGCTACTCAAACCACCTGTATTGGTAATCCTAATACTCTGTTCTCTACCTGTACCTTTATCTTGAGCAGAAACCTTGAGGATGCCGTTGACATCGATTTCAAAGGATACTTCAATTTGCGGTACACCACGGGGCGATGGGGGAATTCCTGCTAGCAAAAACTTGCCGAGACTCTTGTTATCTCGTGACATCGCTCGTTCACCTTGGAGGATGTGAATTTCCACTGAGGTTTGCCCATCAACGGCGGTGGAAAAAACTTGTGACCGACTTGTAGGAATTGTAGTGTTGCGTTCAATGATTTTGGTGAACACTTCACCTAAAGTTTCAATTCCCAAGGACAGAGGGGTGACATCCAGTAGTAAGAGATTATCGACTTCGCCACCCAACACACCTGCTTGAATAGCTGCTCCCAATGCTACGGCTTCGTCAGGGTTGATGGAGCGATCGGGAGCTTTGCCGTTAAAAAACTTAATTAGCGCGTTTTGGACTGCCGGAATACGGGTAGAACCACCTACCAAAATAATCCGATCTATGGCTTCTGGTTTGAGATCCGCATCTTTAAGCGATTGGATCAGTGGTTCGATGGTCGCTTCAATTAATTTCGCGGCGAGTTCTTCAAATTTCGAGCGACTGAGTTCCATCTCCAGATGCTTTGGCCCAGTGTCATCCGCTGTGATAAAGGGCAAGTTGATGGAGGTATTCACCATGCTGGAGAGTTCAATTTTTGCCTTTTCCGCAGCTTCCCGCAGGCGTTGCAGTGCCATTTTGTCTTTGGAAAGGTCGATTTTCTCTTGTTCTTGGAAACGTTCCATCATCCAAAGGACGATCGCATTATCAAAGTCGTCTCCACCCAAGTGGTTGTTACCACAAGTCGCCTTTACTTCAAAAACGCCATCCCCAAGTTGCAGGATCGATACGTCAAAAGTACCGCCTCCCAAGTCAAATACTAAAATTAGCTGCTCTTGGTCTTGCTTTTCCAATCCGAAAGCTAAAGCCGCAGCTGTTGGTTCATTAATGATTCGCAGAACTTCTAGTCCAGCAATTGTGCCAGCATCTTTAGTTGCTTGTCTTTGGGCATCTGTGAAATATGCTGGTACGGTGATCACTGCTTGAGTGACTTCCTCACCCAAAAAGTTTTCTGCATCCTGCTTCAGCTTTTGCAAGATCATCGCGGATAATTCTTGGGGCGTATAGTTTTTTGAGCGAATTTGGACATCAACGGTCTCATCTCGACCTTTGATGCAGTTGTAGGGGACGCGATCGCGTTCTACTTCAGTATCTTCCCAACGCCGCCCGATAAATCGTTTAATACTGTAAATTGTGTTTTCAGCATTGGTTACGGCTTGGCGCTTTGCCAATTGACCAACCAAACGATCGCCACTCTTCCCAAATCCCACAATACTTGGAGTCGTTCGTCCACCTTCAGAATTGGAGATCACAAGTGGTTGACCACCCTCCAAAACTGCGACGCAACTGTTAGTAGTGCCTAAGTCGATCCCAATAACTTTTCCCATATTTACCAGTATTTTTACTGAATATTTCTGCTGTAATATGTCGCGGACTAACTTTTTTGCTAAGAACAAAGGCTAGCGGATAACATCTGTGGAACCCCTGTTGCTGCTAGCAAGAAAGAAGTTGAAACACAGAGAGTTATCCAAAGCCTTGTTTTTGTTTTGGTACGCGATGCTCGTCCTTGCTATAATCCAGGCACTTGAGGTCAGCGAGACGAGCGACTACAGCTTAACTGCTGGCTGAACTCGACTGATCTTCTGGTGCAAAAGGTGTATCTTCCTTGGGAGCAGCTACTTTGACCATTGCATGGCGTAGCACGCGATCGCCCAAGTAATATCCGCGCACTAACTCTTCTAACACTGTTCCTTCAGGATGTTCATCCGTAGGTTCCCGCATTACTGCTTCGTGCAGGTTAGGATCGAATTCTTGACCTTCGGGACGCATTGGCGATACACCCAAGCGCTTCAAGCTATCTACTAGTTGTTTGTAAACACCTTGGTAACTTTTGTGCATGGTCATTTCGCCCTCAGATTGCGGTTTGAGGTGCGATCGCGCCCGCTCAAAATTATCGACTATTGGTAGCAATTCCAAAATCGTATTCCGCTTCACCTGCAACTCTAGGTCTTCTTTTTCTTTGCTAGTGCGTTTCCGGTAATTCTCAAAATCAGCGGCGATCCGCATATATTGAGTACTACGCTCTTCCAGTTGCGTTTTGACGGACTCGATTTGTTGAGTCAGTTCTGCCAAAGCTGCTGTTTCCACTCCAGTTTTCTCAGTTGCAGCGACGCTATTTTCTGAATTGACGGTAGCAGTATCCCCCGATACATTTGTTTGGCCCGCCACTTGCTCTGTCACCTCGCTGCCAGATTCATTGAAATTAACTTGGGCTGGGAAGTCACTCTTCATTGCTTGCTTTACCTCTGTTGGTTCACCCAATTGCTGGCTTGTATTGTTTATCTGTTTATTTTCATCGATCATTGTCTATTCATTCCAGATCCTATTTATGGCAGTGTATCTCCACAGCTTGCAACCGTCGTCATCCACGACATGCCACTGAGGCTGATTTTATTGCCAACAATTTCCTGGAAGTGATGTAACCGTCCTCTTATTGTGACAAATGGTGAACACGTTAGCCCAGACGCTATTAAGGCGGGAACCCGAACGAGTAGTTTGCAATAGTAGCGCTGAATGCGACTTGCCCCTTATGTTATTTGAAAATATATTTAATTTTGAATTTTGAATTCAAAGCAAAGCGACGTGACTCAGGACTTTTTTGGGAAATGAGAATTCTATCTCACACTAAGGGAATACTTTAAGCAGAGGTTCCCCCTACTCATTCGCTCATCTATGACTTACTCGTCACCACAACGGCGCAGTACCGCTCTAACTACCAGAACAGAGTTTTCGCCCTTCGGCAATAAGCTAGTGCAATCTGGCTATGTCAATACCGAACAGATGAGGCAGGCATTAATTGAAAGCCGCAAATCTGGCAGACCCTTAACAGAAGTATTAGAGTCAATCACTGGGCAACAACTATCGCCTGAGTTGCTCAGGCAATACAAAAAACAGCAGCTATTTGAACTGAAAATATTATACGGAGTTGAATTCCTCGATCCAGAAGTCAATTCCGTTGGCAACACGATGATGGGGAACCTGATTGAAACCCTCATCCCAGTGGATATCTGCCGTCGCCATCGCTTAGTACCACTGTCAAAACACGAAGACCAAACCCCGCCCTCAGTTTTAGTGGCGATGGTTGCTCCAGATAATCTAGAGGCTTCTGATGACCTGAACCGCATCTTGCGCCCCCAAGGCTTGGCTTTACAGCGCATGGTGATTACCCAGGAAGATTACCAACAGCTAATCAACCAATATTTGGATGAAATGGCTGTTAAGCAGAAGCACCTGGAACGAGAAAACTCTACAGATATTAGTCAAGATTTAGAAAATCTCGGAAATCTTGATATTTCGGATGCTCCTGAAGAAATGGAGGCCGATCTAGGAGCAGCGATGAAGGGTGCAGAGGATGCCCCAGTTATCAACTTAGTTAATAGAATCCTAGCTAAAGCCTTACATGAGGGCGTTTCTGACATTCATATCGAACCGCAAGAAGAAAACCTACGCATCCGCTTTCGGAAAGATGGTGTACTGCGTGAAGCTTTCCCCTCAATGCCGAAAAAAATCATCCCGGCGGTGACAGCCCGATTTAAAATCATCTCCAATCTAGACATTGCTGAACGCCGTCTACCTCAAGATGGACGCATCCGACGGCTGTTTGAGGGACGTAAGGTGGACTTCCGGGTGAATACCTTACCCAGTCGCTACGGGGAAAAGGTGGTACTGCGGATTTTGGATAACTCCTCCACCCAACTGGGATTAGATAAGTTAATTACCGATCCAGAGACTTTGAATATTGTCAAGGATATGGTTAGCCGTCCGTTTGGGTTAATTTTGGTAACTGGGCCAACTGGTTCGGGAAAAACAACTTCGCTGTATTCTGCACTTTCAGAAAAGAACGATCCCGGTATTAATATCAGTACAGTAGAAGACCCAATTGAGTATAGCCTTCCAGGGATTACTCAAGTACAGGTGATTCGGGAAAAAGGGCTAGATTTTGCTACCGCTCTACGGGCTTTCTTGCGGCAAGATCCAGATGTGCTACTGGTGGGTGAAACGCGGGATAAGGAAACGGCAAAAACAGCGATTGAAGCTGCCTTGACAGGTCACTTAGTATTAACTACCTTACATACCAATGATGCCCCAGGAGCGATCGCTCGTTTGGGAGAAATGGGGATTGAGCCTTTCATGGTTTCTAGTTCCCTAATTGGCGTTTTAGCTCAACGTTTGGTGCGGCGTGTATGTTCTGAATGTCGTGTCCCCTACACTCCCACAACCGAGGAACTAGCTCGTTATGGTCTATCAGCTTCCTCTGATGTCGGAGTCACCTTCTATAAAGCTAACACCTTGACATTAGATGCGATCGCAGATGCCAAAGCCAAAAATCACCTTTGCCCAAAATGTAATGGTGTCGGCTACAAAGGGCGTTGTGGTGTTTATGAAGTCATGCGAGTCACCGAAAACCTGCAAACTCTGATCAACGAAGATGCACCCACCGAACGCATCAAGGAAGTGGCAATAGAAGAGGGCATGAAAACCTTGCTGGCTTACAGTTTGGACTTAGTGCGTGAAGGTTCCACCACTCTAGAAGAAGTAGAACGAGTGACGTTTACTGATACTGGCTTGGAAGCAGAGTTAAAAGCCAAACGTAAGACAGGTCTTACCTGCCGAAGTTGTGATGCCACATTGAAACAAGAATGGCTGGATTGTCCTTACTGTATGACAGCTCGGTTTTAAGAATAGTCATTAGTCATTAGTCATTGGTCATTGGTCATTAGTCATTAGTCATTGGTCATTGGTGAATGCTTAATAACTTTAAACAACTGACAAATAACAAAGGACAAAGGACAAATGACAACGGACAAAAGACAAATGACAAATAAAAAACATTAAAAGGAAGCAGAACTATGGAAATGATGATTGAAGATTTGATGGAGCAGTTGATTGAATTGGGTGGCTCGGATATGCACTTATCCGCAGGTTTGCCTCCTTACTTCCGCATCAGTGGCAAACTTACGCCCATAGGTGAGCATGTATTAACAGCAGATCAATGTCAAAGGCTAATTTTTAGTATGCTCAACAACACCCAGCGTAAAACCTTAGAGCAGAACTGGGAGTTGGATTGTTCTTATGGTGTAAAAGGTTTAGCTCGCTTTCGAGTCAATGTTTATAAAGAACGTGGTTCTTATGCTGCTTGCTTACGAGCATTAAGTTCTAAGATTCCTAACTTTGAAAAGTTAGGTTTGCCAGATATCGTGCGGGAAATGACAGATAAGCCCAGAGGACTAATTCTAGTGACAGGCCCTACAGGTTCAGGCAAGACAACAACCCTAGCGGCAATGATTGACTTGATTAACCGCACCAAGGCAGAGCATATTTTGACGGTAGAAGATCCAATTGAATTTGTCTACGAACCAATTAAAAGTTTGGTTCACCAACGGCAATTAGGTGAAGATACTAAAAGCTTTGCTAATGCTTTGAAAGCAGCTTTGCGGGAAGATCCAGACATTGTTCTGGTAGGGGAAATGCGCGATTTAGAAACAATTTCTTTGGCGATTTCCGCAGCAGAAACAGGACACTTGGTATTTGGTACACTACACACCAGTTCCGCTGCACAAACGGTTGACCGGATTATTGACGTTTTCCCCCATGAAAGACAAACCCAGGTGCGGGTGCAACTGTCTAACTCGTTAGTGGCGGTATTTAGCCAAACCTTAGTGTCCAAGAAAAGCCCTAAACCTGGTGAGTATGGTCGGGTAATGGCTCAAGAAATTCTGATTGTCACTCCTGCTATTTCCAACTTGATTCGAGAAGGCAAAACATCTCAAATTTACTCAGCAATTCAAACTGGCGGCAAATTGGGAATGCAAACTCTAGAGAAGGTTTTAGCCGATTTTTACAAAGCCGGAACGATTTCTTTTGAAGCGGCGATGTCTAAGACTTCTAAGCCAGATGAAATTCAACGTCTCATCGGTACTTCTGTACCACCGCAGGCAGCAGGTGCGAAACCTGGTGCGGCAGCCAAAGCACATTAAAGGAACTGGGGAGTAATAATTTTAGATTTTAGATTTTGGATTTTAGATTGAAATTTAATCCAAAATCCTCAATCCAAAATCAAAAATAAAATTATCTCATGCCCAATTAATAACAACTATTTTGAATTTATTTTATGCCAAACTTCGTTGCCCGTGTTCGGGATTCGCAAGGGAAATCTCGAACAGAAAAAATTGTTGCTGAATCCTTGGTACAAGCTCGTACTAATCTTAGAGATCAAGGTTTTGTAATCCAAGAACTCAAGCAATCTCAAGGATTTCAGCCAGATGTTGCCTTGAAAAATTTCCAGAATTCCTTAGTTAAGGTTTCTGTGAAAGACAAAGCCGTTTTTTCGCGTCAATTTGCCGTTTTGATGAATGCGGGAGTTGCGATCGTTAGAAGTTTGGGGGTACTTTCCGAACAGTGTAGTAATACTAAATTGAAACAAGCCCTTGTAGACATTAGCACCGATGTTCAAAGCGGAATGAATCTTTCAGAGGCAATGCGGAAGCATCCTGACTGTTTTGATGGATTATACGTGAGTATGATTCAAGCTGGCGAAGTTGGCGGTGTACTAGACGAAGTATTAAATCGTTTAGCCAAGTTGTTAGAAGATGTTGCCCGATTACAAAACCAAATTAAATCAGCACTGTCTTATCCAACGGTTGTGGGTTTTATCGCAGTTGCTATCTTTCTTGGTATGACTATTTTTCTTATTCCAATTTTCGCCACAATTTTTGTACAACTTGGAATCACATTACCACCTCTAACGCAATTCTTGATGGATGCGAGTAAATTTCTGAGAAGTCCGGGTGCTTTAGTTCTTCTTGCTGCTCTTATCGGACTTAAATTTGCCTTTACACAATACTCTAAAACTCCTGTTGGTCGCATCACAATCGATCGTTTTTCCTTGAAGATGCCATTGTTTGGTGATTTAATTCAAAAATCTTCAGTTGCCCGCTTTAGCCGGACTTTTGGTTCTTTGACTCGTTCAGGTGTACCAATTTTAACTTGCTTAGAAATTGTCCGAGACACATCAGGAAACCAAGTGATTGCTAATGCCATAGACGCTGCCCGGATGGAGATTCAACAAGGAGGCATGATTAGCATTGCTTTACAAAAAGATGCCGTTTTTCCGGCTATGGCAATTCAGATGATTAGTATCGGAGAAGAAACTGGAGAATTAGATGGAATGTTGATGAAAGTTGCCGATTTCTATGAAGATGAAGTCGAGCAAGCAGTAAAAGCAATGACCAGTATTTTGGAACCGGTGATGATTGTGGTTCTAGGGGGAATGGTGGGAACCATTTTGCTAGCGATGTATCTGCCTATGTTTGCAGTATTTGAAAAGCTGGGATAAAGGATTAATAGTTAAGAGTTAGAAGTTATGAGTTAGGAATTAAAATTTTTTATTCCTAACTTTTAGCTTATCACTAATTAATTTTATTCTTAACTCCTAACTCCTCACTCCTCATTATTTAATAAACTATGACTGTGCAAAAATCTCAGTACGAAGCGAGTTTGGCTGAGTACAGCAATCATCTAGCTGCGATCGCCTTACTAAAGCAATATCGGCCATACTTGGAGATGATTCCCAGTCTGCGCCGTCCTGATGAAAGTGTCATTACTATACCCTTGCCAATTGTTCGGCTTCGCAATCCTGCTACAACAGCCTTAAAAACGATTTGCTTACCCTGTGATGTCGCAATTTTGATGTGCGATCCAGAGTGGAAAATCAAAACTGGTGCAGAAATTTTAGTCTTTATTCATCGCGCTGACGAAGACTTTTCTGATTTGTTAGGACGTTGGCGACAAACCCAAGTTTATCTAGACAATGATTATGAGTGGTTGATGCCTCTGCGTCACAGTCATATTTTGAGTGAGGGAGCTAATACCGTATATCCTCTGTTTATCGTTTTTAGTGAGACTTTAGAACGCATCCAAAGAGGTCTTATGGGAGCTGAACTCCCATTTATTATGCAAACAGCAGATTTGCTGGTTGAGGAGAATCTCACAGATATTTTCTCTTCACAAACTCCACCAGCTTAGGGACTTACAGCAGAATTCAAAAGTAAATACGCTTTATACCTGGGTAACAGACGAATCGTTGTGTACCTAACGAGTTTGAAATCTGCTGTATATTCAAAAAAACATCCCATCCCTGCGGGACGCTTTGCGAACGTAAGAATGCAAGTCCTTACATTTATAGAAATGTACTAAGTGTAAAACTACATATTTTTATCCCCGGCTACGCCGTCCCCCTTTTGTTAAACTAGAGGGGTTTTATTATGTGTATCTTCATACAAAATTTTTATAAATACCCACGCAACAGACTTTCACCTTTACAAAACTACAAATTAGCTCGTCACACATCCGTGAAAGGACTAGTTCTACAAAAATTTATTTTTACTTTTTGAAGAGTAATGAGGATTTGACAAAGATTCAGTAATCTTACTGTTGCCAATAAAGAATTGTCATAGAATTAGAAACATTTAAAAGCAGATACTTTATACTAATGAATCGTTTTCCTCAAAAAACAACGAATTATCAAGAGAGCATTTCACAACCAACTCAGTTGAGTCAGATGTGTGGTTCCAAACGGCTATTTCGCGATCGCTATGAAATACTGCAAATTTTAGGTAGAGGTGGTTTTGGCGTAACATTTTTAGCCAAAAATGCCGTATTACCTGGAAAGCCACTGTGTGTTATTAAACAGCTTTGTCCAAAAGTGACTAGTCCCCAAAGTTGGCAAAGGGCATGTATGCGCTTTGAAAAAGAAGCAAGAATTTTGGGACAACTCGGTAGTCATTCGCAAATTCCCATGTTATTAGACTACTTTCAGGCAAATGGGGAGTTTTTTTTAATTCAAGAATATGTGCCAGGTTTGACTTTGGCGCGAGAAGTGCGGCAAACTGGGCCCAAAAGTGAATCCTCAGTTAAGCAGTTCTTACAGGAATTATTACCTGTCTTACAGTATCTTCATAAACATCATGTAATTCATCGGGATATTAAGCCTCAGAATTTATTGCGGTGTGAATATGATGGACGCATAGTGCTGATTGATTTTGGTGCGGTGAAAGAGAAATTAGTTGATGTTTGTGAAAACTCAATCAATCAAGCTGTCAATACCAACTTTATCGGTACTAGGGGATTTGCACCACCAGAACAGTTTTCTTTACGTCCAGTTTATGCCAGTGATATTTATGCACTGGGTGTAACTTGCATTTTTATGTTGACTGCTAAAAGTCCTTTAGAATTGGACTACGACCCAAAAACTGGTGAAATATCTTGGCAAAAACAGGTAAATATCAGCAACAGTTTCGCCCAGATTTTAGGAAAAATGGTGAAAATTACTTTAGAGGAGCGGTTTAAGACTGCCGATGAAGTGATGAAAGCTTTAAGTAGTGAAAGTTATTTGCCTACTTTGGCTAACTGTTTAACTACCCAAAAATTAAATAATAAAAGTATTACACAACACGAAATTACACAACACGAAATTACACAAAACAAAATTACACAGCATGAAATTATACAACACGAAAATTATGATGTATACATGCCACCTGTAGCTAGAACTGCTAATGCCATTCGGAAATGGAGAGCAAGATTCAAGGAAACAAGATAACATACAGCAGAATTCAGAATTCAGGAGTAAAACATGCTTTATACCTGGGTAACAGACTTAGCTTGTGTATCGCATCGACTTGAAATTTGCTGTAAGTTGCAGCCTTTTTAGCTGAAGTATCAAATGAATAATTAATTATGGGCAATTGAAAATAGCTAAAACAAATTTAGTAAGCATTTTAACTATATTTGATAGTCAGTAATGATTCATTAATCGGGGTTTATATTCAATACTTAGTCAGTTGTCGCTTGCCAAGATACAAGCAAAATTACTAGGTTTAAAAGTTCAAAAAAATATTTTTATTCAGATTATTATATAATCGATAGAATAATTAATCTTATGGCTCTCGTAGTTTTCCACAGATGAGGAAGACTGACTACTATTTACAAAAGCTAACTATATAAGTAATTCCCCAATCCCCAGAACAGGGTTTATCTACCACAAGTAAGCGAGAGTCAATTATCTTAAGGGAAAGTTCGGGACAAACTTAGCCTAAGTTGTCATGCAGTCGCGCCTGTCAGATCATGATCTGCTGCTTAAATCCCGATTGCTCAAATCCCCTGAATCCCAATGGAAAGAAGTTTTGCCAAAGTTGTAGCACCCCGCTGGTGTCACTTTTAAGAAATCGCTTTCGTGTGATCCGAGTCCTTTCAGATGAGGGGGGATTTGGCAGAACCTATCTATCAGAAGACGTAGATAAACTCAATGAACGCTGTGTTATCAAGCAATTAGCTCCAAAATTCCAAGGAACTTGGTCGCAAAAAAAGGCGATGGAGTTGTTCGCCGAAGAAGCGCAGCGACTACAAGACCTTGGGGAACATCCTCAAATTCCGACTTTGATAGCTTATTTTGAGCAAGACGGCTGCCTATATTTGGTGCAGCAGTTTATTAATGGAGATAATTTGTTAAAGGAGTTGCAACAGCGCAAGGCTTATAACGCTAGAGACATTCAATCTATTTTGTTAGATTTACTACCCATCCTAAAATTTATCCACGATCGCAAAATTATTCACCGAGACATCAAGCCAGAAAATATTATCCGCAATAAAAATGATGGGCGATTAAGTTTGATTGATTTTGGCTCCTCAAAGCAATTTACCGCCAAAGTTCAGCAGAAATCTGGCACATCCATTGGTTCGCATGGCTATTCTCCCCTAGAACAAATTAGAGATGGGAAAGCTTTCCCCGCCAGCGACTTGTTCGGTGTGGGGGCTACCTGCTTTCATCTGCTAACGGGAAATTCCCCATTTCAGTTGTGGATGGAATCTGGATACGCCTGGGTAAGTAATTGGCGGGAATATTTGCGGAGTCCGTTAAATCCTGAATTGGATTTTGTCATCGACAAGCTTTTGAAAAAAGATATCCAGGAACGTTACCAGTCAGCCGAAGAAGTCCTGAGAGATTTGACTCCAAAACAACTCCTCGCATTGCCACCTGCGGGTAAGTCATCTGGGAAATTACCACCAACTAAAGCACCAGCTTTACCAAAAAGCTATCCCTTACTGAGAATTTTAATCTTGGTAAGTGCTTTCATTCTGTTGTTTGGATTCAGCGAATCTTGGTATAAAAATTTTCGCCAGATTCAAACCAGTTTGGTCTCTAGGTTGATGCAACAAAATAGTCCTAGTAAAAATGATGCGATTTTGAGCCAGATTAGCTTGGGTAAAGTTTCCTTAGCTAACACCCTCCAAGGACACGAAAACTCAGTTTTATCTGTCGCCATCAGTCCTGATGGTAAAACCATAGCCAGCAGTGGCGACGATGGCACTATCAAACTTTGGAATCTCGCAACCGGAAAACTAATCGCTTCACTCAAAGGGCATTTTCAGCAGGTGAATGTCGTCGTAATTAGTCCAGATGGCAAACTTCTAGTTAGTGCTAGTGATGACAACACGATTAAAATCTGGAATTTGGCAACGCGAAAACAAATTCGCACTCTTATAGGGCATTCTGACTCAGTTCATGCCCTAGCCATCAGTGCTGATAGCGAGACTTTAGTTAGTGCTAGTGATGACAACACGATTAAAATCTGGGATTTGGCAACAGGAGAGCAAATTCGGGCACTAGCAGGGCATACATTTTGGGTGCGGTCAGTGGCTATTAGTCCTAATGGTGTGATTCTGGCCAGTGGCAGTTTTGACAAGACGATCAAAATCTGGAATCTAGCAAAGGGATACCCAATCCGCACACTAGAAGGAAATTCTCAAACAGTGACAACTGTGGCTATTAGCCCAAATGGTAAAACTTTAGCCAGTGCTAGCCGCGATCGCACCATTAAACTTTGGAATTTAGCTACGGGAAGAGAACTTCGCACCTTAGCCGGACATAGCAATACTGTCACATCCGTAGCCTTCAGTCCCGATGGTAAAATTGTTGCTAGTGCTAGCCGCGATCGCACTATCAAACTGTGGAATACAGCTACAGGAGAAGAAATTCTCACATTAGCAGGGCACACCAACACCGTTACATTTGTTACCTTCACTCCCGATGGCAAAACCCTTGTTAGCGGTAGTGAAGATAACACTATTAAGATTTGGCGGTTGTCTCAGTGAGTGAGAATTAGGGATTGGGGATTGGGGATGAAGGAGAGTTATATCAATTCAAAATTCAAAATTCAAAATTAAGAAAGCCAGACAGAACAAAGGTATGTCCGTATGTATCTGTCGCATTCTTTTTTCAAATTGGTATTAGAATCTCGTTCATCCACCTTTGAACTGGATGAATCCACATCAAAGACTCGTTCATCCAC